>JAZKGR010000130.1:0-3563 GCA_040385775.1 Pseudomonadota bacterium | reverse complement strand
GGCGAGAGAAGGGAGCCTCATTTGGCCGCGTGCGCTGCGCTCGCGTGCACACATGACCGTTCGTTGGGATTCCCGTCCTTGAAGCGCTGCGCGCTTCAAGGACTCCGGATTGAATCTGGTATTGGTGGTTTTCTCCCCCAACCCGTCGGGCTGGGCCGAGGAGCGCAGGTCAAAGCGGATCAGGGCTCGCGATTGTCTGAGCCGAAGGCGAGTTCGAGCGAGACCCCGCTTTTACCGAGCACCGGAGGTTGCCCGTAGCGAAGCGCAGGGACCCAGACCATCGGGTCGCCTTCTCTTTGCTTACTTTCTCTTGGCGAAGCAAGAGAAAGTGAGTCGCCCGCCGGGGCGAGACCCGGCTTGTTGGTGAACCGAGCTGTACGAGTTATCCACCATGGATCCCGGATCAAGTCCGGGATGACACCCCGGGAGGTGTCAAAAGAGCAAACCTCAGACCTTCTCCGCCTCCTGCAAGGTCCGCCACATGACCTTGCCCGATCCACTCTTGGGCAGGGCATCCACAAACTGCACGACGCGCGGGTATTTGTAGGCCGCCATGTTGTCGCGGCACCAGGTGATGATGTCTTCCTCGGAGGTGGCGCCTTTCGCGGCCGGGCGCAGCACCACCACCGCCTTGACGGTCTCGCCGCGGTAGGCATCGCGCGTCGAGATGATGCAGGCCTCCTGGATCGCCGGGTGCTTGAACATCAACGCTTCCACCTCGGCCGGCCAGACCTTGAAGCCCGAGGCGTTGATCATGCGCTTGAGCCGGTCGGTGATGAAGAAATAACCATCCTCATCGACACGCCCAAGATCGCCGGAACGGAAGAAGCGTTTGCCGTCGAAGTCGATAAACGCCGACGCGGTGGCTTCGGGCCGTTTCCAGTAGCCTGAAAAATTCTGCGGCCCGCACATGATGATCTCGCCCTGCTCGCCCTGCGGCATTTCCTGCAGGCTGACCGGGTCGATCACGCGCGCATCCACGCCGACAAAAGGGATACCCAGGCATTGCTGCTTGGTGGCATCAGGCGGGTTGCTGTGCGAAGGCGCGGCGGTTTCCGTCAGGCCGTAACCTTCGGCAAAACGCAGGCCATACTGCTCCCAGAGGCGCTGCGCCACGGCCTGCGGCATGGCCGCGCCGCCACCGCCGATGTAGACCAGGCCGCTCAGGTCAAAACTCGCAAAGTTCGGGCTCGCCAGCAGGTCGATCACCATGGTCGGAATGTTGGTCCAGTGCGTCACGCGCCAGGTCGAGATCAGGCGGCCGGCCAGCTCGCGGTCCCAGCGCGGCATCACCACCAGCGTCGCGCCACCATAAATCGACGCATGCATGACCGACACCATGCCGGTGATATGGAACATGGGCACCACCGACAGCACCACGTTTTCAAAGGTGCTGTTGCCCCACACACTGCTCGCAACCGCGTTGTGCATGATGCTGGCGTGGGTGTGCATGCAGCCCTTGGGCAGGCCAGTGGTGCCGCTGGTGTAGGGCAGCACCGCCAAGTCCTGCGGTGTGGCTGTGTGGGGGGGCAGTTTCGTGCGGTCACCGCGCAGCGCATCGGTCCAGTCGATGACCGTACCGCCGTCGAGCGACGGCAGTACATGCCGCGTGCCCAGCCAGTCTTGCCAAGCGGGCGGGAGGGTTTCAGCACCTTCGGCCTGCAGGTCGAAGGCGTCGCTGTAGTGCGAAACAATCATGTGTTGCAAACGCTCGCCAGGTGCCAGTTGTGCGTTCGCGCGAGCCAGCTCAGGCGCCAGGTCGGCGGCGATGATGGCGACTTTGGCATCCGGGTCCGTGATGTAGTGCTTGAGCTCCTCGGCGCGGTTCATCGGATTCACCGGCACCACCACGGCATCGGCGCGCAGGATGGCAAAGTGGGCAATCACCCACTGCGGGCAGTTCTGCATGTCCAGCACCACGCGGTCGCCCTTTTTCACACCCAGCGCATGCAGCGTAGCGGCCAGGCGTTCGGCCTTGTCCAGCACTTCGGCATAAGTGAACACGCGGCCGAAAAACACCAGCGCGGCCTTGTCGGGAAAACGCAGCGCGCTGACGGCCAGGTTGTGCCACAGCGAGGTGGCCGGCGGCGTAATGGCGTGGGGCAGGCGTTTCGGCCAGAACTTGAAATGGGCGCGGTCCATGAGGTCTCCTTCCGGCTAGCCTACCGCGCCCATGACGGCGCGCCATCGGGGAAGACGCTAGCCGCGTCACGTTCGCGACGCTGTTTATCATTGAAGCACTATTTCAAAACAAAAGGAGACAAACATGTTCACTCCCCGGCACGCCCTGGCGGCCCTGCTCGTTGCGGCCAGTTCCGCGGCTTTTGCCGCCTTCCCCGAAAAGCCGATACGTGTGGTCATCGGCTTCCCCGCTGGCGGGCCGCTGGACCAGCATGCGCGCCTGCTGACCGAACGCCTGCAGGCGGTGCTGGGGCAGCCCATCGTCATCGACTACAAGTCGGGCGCCGGCGGCACGGTCGGCGCGCAGGACGTCATGAAGGCCGCGCCCGACGGCTACACCCTGATGCTAGCCAATACCGGCGTGATGGTGATCAACCCGGCGCTGTACAGCAAGCTGCCTTACGCCACGCTGAAGGACTTCACGCCAATTGCGCGCACCGCCATGCAGCCGCTGGCGTTGCTGGTCAACCCCAAGCTGCCTGTGACCACGCTCAAGGAATTTGTGGACTACGCAAAAGCGCGTCCAGGCCAGGTCAACTACGGCTCGGCCGGCAACGGAGGCATCAGCCACCTGGTGCCGGAGATGTTCAAGAACGCCGCCGGATTATTCATGGTGCACATTCCCTACCGCGGCAGCGCGCCGGCCTTCACCGACCTGATGGGCGGTCAGGTGCAGTTCATGGGCGAGTCGATTCCGCAGGCGGCGAGTTACCACAAGCAGGGCAAGGTACGCGCGCTGGCCGTGACCAGCAAGGAGCGCAACCCCGCCCTGCCTGATACCCCCACGGTCATCGAATCCGGTTTCAAGGGTTTCGAGGTGGTCGGCTTCTACGGCTTTCTCGCACCTGCCGGCCTGCCCAAAGACGTGACTGCCAAACTCAGCGATGCGTTCAGGCAAGTGATGGCCAGCCCGGACATCCGCAACCGCATGGTGACCCAGGGCGCCGATCCCGCCTTTATGGGCAGCGAGGATTTTGCGGCTTTCCTGGCCGCTGAAATGCCGCGCTGGGCGCAGGCCGTGAAGGCCTCGGGCGCAAAACTCGACTAGCCCATACATCCGGCCAGAGCCAGGCCGCGCGCAACAAGGCGGCCAGGCCCCCAGCGCCTGCGTTTGGTGCGGGTCGCCAAAAAGAAGCTGCAATTTGATGCGCAGCACGCCAGCACGGTGCACCTATCTTGTATACCAGCTAACTGAACCACGCTAAAAGACTGGCACGGGATATGCGTTGTCTGACGCATGACCACCGCGTCCGACATCAGCAGCCGCATCATCGAAGCCGTGATGGCGCAAAAACTCGCCCCCGGCGCCCGCCTGGGCGAACAGCAACTCGCCATGTTGTTCGACTGCAGCCGCACCATCGTGCGCGAAGCCCTGACCCGGC
>JAZKGR010000129.1:0-4755 GCA_040385775.1 Pseudomonadota bacterium | reverse complement strand
TGCGCAGGTAGTGCAGCAGGGCGGCAAAACGCTCGAACTCGTCGCCGCTGGGGCGCTTGGCGAGCTCCACGCTGTCAAAGCGCGACTGGATCAGCGCGCGGTACTGCGCATCACTCATCGCGTCACGTCCCACGCCGATGATGCGGCCCTCAGGCGGCAAGGATCCGTGCCGGAAAGCCTGGAACAGCGCCGGCATGAGCTTGCGCCAGGTGAGGTCGCCGGTGCCGCCAAACAGGACCAGGTCAAAACTCATGATGAATCGCCATGTAATAAAGTTTCATATTCTGTGCGCATAATCGTAACTCAATCACGCCCTCCGCTGACAGCGCGTGCCGCGCCCACCGCTCTACACTTGGCCCATGAACCAACTCGACGCCCTCAAACAGTTCACCACCGTGGTTGCCGACACCGGTGATTTCAAACAGCTCGATGCCTTCAAGCCGCAGGACGCGACCACCAACCCGTCGCTGATCCTCAAAGCCGTGCAAAAGCCCGAGTACCAGCCGCTGCTTGCCGAGACGATGGCGAAATTCCGCGGCCGGGCGCTCGATGAAACCATGGACCGGCTGCTGGTGCGCTTCGGCTGCGAAATCCTGTCCATCATTCCTGGCCGTGTCTCGACCGAGGTCGATGCGCGCCTGAGCTTTGACAGCAACGGGACGTTTACCCGTGGTGAGCGCATCATCGAGTTGTACGAGGCCGAGGGCATCCACATCGACCGCGTGTTGATCAAGGTGGCCGCCACCTGGGAAGGCATCGAAGCTGCGCGAAGGCTGGAAGACCGCGGCATCCATACCAACCTGACCCTGCTGTTTTCCTTCTGCCAGGCGGTGGCCTGTGGCCAGGCCAAAGTACAGCTGATCTCGCCTTTTGTCGGGCGCATTTACGACTGGTACAAAAAATCGGCTGGCGCTGCCTGGGACGAGGCCGCCAGGTCTGGCGCCAACGATCCCGGTGTCCAGTCGGTGCGCGAGATCTACAACCACTACAAACATTTCGGCATCACGACCGAGGTCATGGGCGCGAGTTTTCGCAACACCGGCCAGATCACTGCGCTGGCCGGCTGCGACCTGCTGACCATCAGCCCCGAGCTGCTGGCCCAGCTTGCCGCCAGCAACGCGCCAGTGCAGCCCGCGCTGGACGCCAAAGCCGCCCAGGCGCTGGACCTGCCGGCCGTCAACTTTGACGAAGTGACCTTCCGTTACGCCCTCAATGAAGACGCGATGGCCACCGAGAAACTGGCCGAAGGCATACGTGCCTTTGCCGCAGATGCGGTCAAGCTTGAAAAGCTGATGCTGGCCGCATGATCCGCTGCGACCGCACCCCAGCCTGGAAGGCGCTGCAGGCGCACTACGCTTCCACCGGAAAAACCTTCGACCTGCGCGAGGCCTTCGCCGCCCATCCGCAACGTTTTGTCGACTTCAGCCAGGACGCACCCCATGTGTTTGCCGACCTGTCGAAAAACCTGATCGACGCGCAAACCCACGCCCTGCTGCTGGACCTCGCGCGCCAATGCGGGCTGGAGCAGCGCCGTGACGCGATGTTTGTGGGTGAACAGGTCAACACCACCGAAAACCGTGCGGTGATGCACTTTTTATTGAGAAATCCCGCTCCAGCCCATATCGGCCGGGCGCAGGCAGCTCCTGAAAACATAGCAAGTGAGTTGGCTCAAGTGCATGGGACGCTGAACGCCATGCTGGCCTACGCCGAACAGGTGCGTCAGGACGCGGCCATCACCGACATCGTCAACATCGGCATTGGCGGCTCCGATCTGGGGCCGCAGATGGCGGCGCTGGCGCTGGACGAGTTCCGCATGCCGGGCAAACGGCTGCACTTTGTCTCCAACATCGACGGGCAGGAACTGGCTGCTGTGCTGGCGCAGGTCCGGCCGCAGAACACGCTGTTCCTGATTGCCTCCAAGACCTTCACCACCATCGAGACCATGACCAACGCCGCGTCGGCGAAACACTGGTTCGAAGCGCAGGGCGGCACGGACATCGCACGCCACTTCGCCGCGCTGACCACCAACGTCGCGGCGGCCGGGGACTTTGGCATCAGTACCACCTTCGGCTTCTGGGACTGGGTCGGCGGGCGTTATTCGCTGTGGTCGGCGATTGGCCTGCCGCTGGCCATCGCCATCGGCGCGCAAGGTTTTCGGGATTTTCTGGGCGGCGCCCACGCCATGGACGACCACTTCCGCAGCGCACCGCTGGCGCAGAACCTGCCGGTGCGCCTGGGCCTGCTCGATGTCTGGTACCGCAACTTTTATGGCTTCAGCAGCCGCAGCATTGCGCCTTACAGCAGTGCCTTGCGCCGCCTGCCGGCTTATCTGCAGCAACTGGAGATGGAGAGCAACGGCAAACGTGTTGATCTGGACGGCCAGGCGCTGCCGTTTGCCACGGCGCCGGTGCTCTGGGGCGAACCCGGCACCAACGGCCAGCATGCCTACTTCCAGATGCTGCATCAGGGCAGCGAGGTGGTTCCGGTCGAGTTTGTTGCCGTCAAGCATGCCGCGCGCAGCCTGCCGGGGCACCACAACAAGCTGCTGGCCAATGTACTGGCCCAGGCCCAGGCCCTGATGCAGGGAAAAGACGATGTGGGCGGCCACAAACATTTTCCCGGCAACCGGCCCAGCACCTTGCTGTTGCTGGAGGAACTGACCCCGGCCAGCCTTGGTGCCCTGATCGCGCTGCAGGAGCACCGCGTGTTTGTCAGCGGTGCGATCTGGGGCATCAACAGTTTTGACCAGTGGGGCGTCGAGCTGGGCAAAGTGCTGGCCAAAGACCTGGAGGGCCGGCTGGACTCGGGCGATGCCGCTGGGCTGGACGCCTCCACGGCCGGCCTGTTGCAGCGTTTTCGCTCTTCCTGAATAACCTGGATTCCCCCAAGCTGCCGCCGGGTAATCGGCGCATCGCGGGCGGCTTGCGCCTGACTCGGAGAGCATTCACGGGTTTTCTTCAACCCATGACTCAGGAGCTGTAAAAATGATCAATCGCCGTGACCTGCTTGTCGGAGGGGGCGCTGCTGCCGCCGCCTATCTGGCCGGATCCTTCGTTCCCCTGGTGGCGCAGAACGCCCCGAATTTTGGCGCACCCAGCGTGGTGCAGGTGGGTTATCGCCGCCAGCAGATGGGTGACATGGAGGTTATCGCGCTCAATGACGGCGTGACCCGCCGCCCCCTGGCTGCAGAGTTTGTGCGCAACACGCCGCTGGACCAGGTGCAGGCGCTGCTGCGTTCGCAGAATCTGCCCACCGATTACATCGATGTGCCCTACACCGCCTTCCTGATCGTCATGGGCAATCGCCGCGTGCTGATCGACACCGGTTTTTCTGACAACGGCGGACCGACCACGGGCCGGCTGGTCAGCAACCTGAATGCAGCGGGTTACAAGGTGGAGGACATCGACACCGTGATCCTGAGTCACTTCCATGGCGACCACATCAACGGCGTACGCAACAAGGCCGGCCAGCTGGTGTTCCCGAACGCCAGGATCATGGTCCCGACGGTGGAGTACGACTTCTGGATGGACGACGCTCGTATGGCTGCCGCTCCCGAAGCGATGAAGGGCGCCTTCGCGAATGTGCGCCGCGTCATGGGCGGACTGGGGGCAGACCGTCTGGTCAAGTTCGTGCCGGGAACCGAGATCATCCGTGGTGCCAACAGCCTGAAGTCGGTCGCCGCCTTCGGACACACGCCGGGTCACACCCTGTTCGTGGCGCAGAGCTACCGCTTTAAGTTCGCCTACCTGGCCGATCTGACCAACGTCCCGCAGCTGTTCGCCCGCAATCCCGACATGGCCGTGGTGTTTGATATGGATGCTGCCGCTGCGCGTGAGGTGCGCCGAAAGGTCTTCGAGATGACGGTGCAAGAGAATATGACCGCCGGTGGCTTCCACTTCCCCTTCCCGGCTTTTGGCCGCATCGAGAAACTGGGCAACGGCTACGACTTCAAGCCGGTGGCCTGACCCTGAACATGCAAAAAGCCCGCAAGGCGCGAGCCTTGCGGGCTTTTGCTTGCTGCTAAAGGGGAGCCCTGGCGTCATTCCGGTCGAATATCATGTTGCGGGGGATTTCCCCTGCACACTCCTGAGGAGGAGAACACATGAACTTCGGTCAAGCCATCTCGACCTGTTTTTCCAAATACGCTACTTTCTCGGGACGCGCCTCGCGACCCGAGTTCTGGTGGTTTTTTCTGTTCCAGATCCTGGTCTCGATTGCCGCCTCGATGTTTGGCGATGTGATCAATGGCCTGGTGGGCCTGGCCTTGCTGCTGCCCGCGCTGGCCGTCGGCGCGCGCCGTCTGCACGACATTGGCAAAAGCGGCTGGTGGCAGCTCATCATGCTGACCGTCATCGGTTTGCTGCTGTTGATCTACTGGTGGGTCCAGCCCGGCAGTAACGATGCCTCTGACTAGTTCGAGCGCGCATGAAAAAACCCGCAGGGCGCGAGCCCTGCGGGTTTTTTTCTTGCTGTCCGAAAGCATTGAAGCCGCCGGACGCAGCATGAGGGCTTAGCGCAAGGCGCGGGGTCGCAGACAGTACCAAAGGTACGGCAAGACCCCGCAACGCGGCGATCAGCTCTCAGGCAAGGACCTTTACATGCCCATGCCGCCCATGCCGCCCATGTCACCCATGCCACCAGGCATGCCGCCGCCGGCGCCGGACTCGTCTTTCGGAGCCTCGGCAACCATGCACTCGGTCGTCAGCATCAGCGACGACACGGACGCTGCGTTTTGCAGTGCAGTGCGGGTCACTT
>JAZKGR010000128.1:0-7299 GCA_040385775.1 Pseudomonadota bacterium | reverse complement strand
TTGCACAGGGAGCTTTGTAGCTTGTAGGACCCATCATGAAACGCACATACCAACCCTCCAAAGTCAAACGCGCACGCACGCACGGCTTCCTGACCCGCATGAAAACACGTGGCGGCCGCGCAGTGATTGCCGCCCGCCGCGCCAAAGGCCGCAAGCGCCTGGCTGTATAAGCCCGTTTTCGGCTCCTGTTGCTTTCGCGCGGACGCCAGGCGCCAGTGCAGCGGCTTCAAACCCGTCCCCAGTTTCAGGCAGTCCTTGCCGGCGCCATCGTTGCAAGAACAACGCACTTCGCATTGCACCGCAATGCGCTGGATGCCATGAACGCGCAAACCGTGCCCGCCAACACCCACGACACGCCAGACTTGTTTCCGGTGCAGGACACCTGGGTCGGGGCGATGGTGCCTAAACGCTGGGCCAAACGCGCGGTGACGCGCAACGCCATCAAAAGACAGATCTACACCGTGAGCGCTGATTTTTTGCCCCGTTACCCCCAGGCTGCCTGGGTGGTGCGCTTGCGCCGTGACTTTTCCCGCAAGGAGTTTGTCAGCGCCAGCTCAGAAGCGCTCACGCTTGCCGTTCGCACCGAAGTGCTGGCCCTGATGCAGGCCGGGGCGCCCACGGCATGAGTGCCTTGACCGCCCTGCGCCGCGCGGCTTCTGCGCTTGGCCGCTTGCCGCAAAAATCTCTGGTCACCCTGGTCAAGGGCTACCGTTTGTTGCTGAGCCCCTGGCTGGGCTCGTCCTGCCGTTTTGAGCCGACTTGTTCTGCCTATTCCCTGCAGGCGCTGCAGCAGCATGGCGCCGCCAAAGGCAGCTACCTGACGCTGTACCGCCTGGTCCGGTGCCATCCCTGGTGCCACGGTGGCTACGATCCGGTGCCCTCGTCGCCGCCGCAATCATCTGCTGGCCGATTTTCCCTTTTCACCCGTCTGGTCACACCTGTGACCTCGATCTCCTCTAAAAAGAAGCCGTCATGAACGACATACGCCGCACCATCCTGTGGGTGATTTTTGGTTTTTCCATGGTCTTGTTGTGGGACCAGTGGCAGCTGTTCAATGGCAACAAGGCGACGTTTTTCCCGGCGCCCGCGCCAGCGGCCAGCAGCGCGGCCCCAGCGAGCAAACCCGCTGCCACGGCAAGTGTTCCCACGGGCGCGCCCGCCATCAGCGCCGTGCCGGCGCCGGTGTCGGCTCCTGGCGCAGTGGCCACGCCTGGCGCCGTGCCAGCCAGCACTCCGTCGGCCACCAAACAACGTCTGGTCGTCAGCACCGATGTGCTGACGCTGACGTTTGACACCGAGGGCGGGTCGCTGATTGGTTCGTCCTTCCAGCGCCTGAAGGATGTGGATGGCAAGACCGATGGCTTTGTGTTGCTCGATGAAAGCGCGGCGCGTGTCTATGTGGCCCAGTCCGGCCTGATCGCAGGCGCCGGTGGCGGCAGCTTCCCCACCCACAAAACGCTGATGACGGCAGTGCCTGGCGAGCGCCAGCTCAAGGACGGCCAGGACAGCCTGGACGTCAAGTTCGAGTCGGCCGAGGTCGGCGGCGTCAAGCTCGTCAAAACCTACACGCTCAAGCGCGGCGCCTACGACATGGCGGTGCGCCACGACATCGTCAATACCGGCGCCGCCCCTGTGTCGCCGCAGCTCTACATGCAGCTGGTGCGCGACGGCAACAAGTTGCCGGGCGAGTCGGCGTTTTATTCAACCTTCACCGGCCCGGCGGTCTACACGGAAGCGCAGAAATACCAGAAGGTCGAATTCAGCGACATTGAAAAGAACAAGGTCGAGGCCGAGAAACAGGCCAGCAACGGCTTTGTGGCCATGGTCCAGCACTATTTTGCGTCGGCCTGGATCCTGCCTGACGGCCTGCAGCGCGACATCTTCCTGCGCAAGGTGGACACCAACCTGTATGCGGTGGGCATGATCACGCCGCTGCAGGCGATCGCGCCGGGCGCCACCCAATCCGCCACCGCGACACTGTTTGTCGGACCGCAAATCGAAAACCAGCTGGAAGCCATTACGCCCGGCCTGGAGCTGGTCAAGGACTATGGCTGGCTGACCATCCTGGCCAAGCCGCTGTACTGGCTGCTCGACAAGTTGCACGGCATTCTGCAGAACTGGGGCTGGTCCATCGTGGCGCTGGTGGTGCTGCTCAAAATCGCGTTTTACTGGCTCAATGCCAAGGCCTATGCCAGCATGGCCAAGATGAAGGCGGTCAATCCCAAGATCGTTGAAATGCGCGAGCGCCTGAAAGACAAGCCGCAGGAAATGCAAGTGGCGATGATGAAGATCTACAAGGAAGAAAAGGTCAACCCGATGGGCGGCTGCTTCCCCATCATGATCCAGATCCCCGTGTTCATTGCCCTGTACTGGGTGCTGCTGAGCTCGGTCGAGATGCGCAACGCGCCCTGGACCTTGTGGATCAAGGACTTGTCCTCGCCCGATCCTTTCTACATTTTGCCGCTGCTGATGACGGCGACAACCATGCTGCAGACCGCTTTGAACCCGACGCCACCGGACCCGATGCAGGCCAAGCTGATGTGGTTCATGCCGCTGATCTTCAGTGTGATGTTCTTCTTCTTCCCGGCCGGCCTGGTGCTGTACTGGATCACCAACAACATCCTGTCGATCGCGCAGCAGTGGGTCATCAACACCCGCATGGGCGTGCCGCCGCAGTTCAACCTGCCGAAGTTCAAGTAAGCAAAAAAAAGGGCCGCTTCGCGGCCCTTTAACATGGCGCCTACCATGCTGGCCCGTCACCACGATCCGATTGCCGCCATTGCCACAGCGCCGGGCCGCGGTGCTGTGGGCATCGTGCGGCTTTCCGGCAAGGGACTGGCCGCGGTGGTCACGGCGATCTGCGGCAAGCCCCTGCAAGCGCGCCACGCGACCTACCTGCCTTTTCTGGACGCACGTGGGCAAGTCATTGACCAGGGCCTGGCGATTTACTTTCCGGCGCCGCACTCCTACACCGGCGAGGATGTGCTGGAGCTGCAGGCCCACGGCGGGCCGGTGGTGCTGCAGTTGCTGCTCGCGCGCTGCCTGGAGGCTGCGGAAGCGACCGATGCGGCCACAGGCCAACAGCGGCTTGCCGGCCTGCGCCTGGCCCAGCCCGGAGAGTTCACCGAGCGGGCCTTCCTCAACGACAAGATTGACCTGACCCAGGCCGAGGCGATTGCCGACCTGATCGACGCCAGCACCGAAACGGCCGCGCGCTCGGCGGCGCGCTCGCTGTCGGGTGAGTTTTCGAAGGAGGTACATGTCCTCCTCGACCGGCTGGTGCATCTGCGCATGCTGGTCGAAGCCACGCTGGATTTCCCGGAAGAAGACATTGACTTCCTGCAGCAGGCTGACGCCCAGGGCCAGCTCACCGGACTGCGGCAAACGCTGGCCGGTGTGATGCGGCGCGCGCAACAGGGCGCGATCCTGCGCGAAGGCATCAAGGTGGTGATTGCCGGGCAGCCCAATGCCGGCAAAAGCTCGCTGCTCAATGCGCTGGCTGGCGCCGAGCTGGCGATTGTCACGCCGATTGCTGGCACCACCCGCGACAAGGTGACCCAGCTGATCCAGATCGACGGCGTGCCGCTGCATGTGGTGGACACTGCCGGCCTGCGCGACAGCCTGTTGCCGGAAGTTGGCGAGGTTGAAAAGATCGGCATTGCGCGTGCCTGGCAAGAAATCGAAAGCGCCGACGCCGTGCTTTTTCTGCATGACCTGACGCGCCAGCAGACGCCCGGCGACCCGCAGACGGCGCAGCGCTACAAAGCGGCGGATGCCGCCATCGCGGCAGACCTCGCCGGCAAATTGCCCGCCAACACGCCGGTCATTGATGTGTGGAACAAGTCCGACACCGCGCTTGCGGCGGTGTTGGCTGAGGCCCGCGCCGGCGTGGTGATTTCCGCCAAAACCGGCGCCGGCTTGCAGCAACTGCGGCAGAGCCTGCTGGCGCTGGTGGGCTGGCAGGCCGCGCCCGAAGGCGTGTTCATGGCGCGCGAGCGCCATGTGCGGGCACTGCAGCAGGTGGATGCGCAGTTGGCGCAGGCGGCCGGGCAACTCAAGGCGCCAGCGCCGGCGCTGGACCTGCTCGCGGAAGACTTGCGGCAGGCGCAGAACGCGCTGAGCGGCGTGACGGGCGCGTTCACGCCGGACGACCTGCTTGGTGAAATATTTTCGAAGTTCTGCATCGGCAAATAGGCGGGCAACCGACCTGAACGTGGGCGAACATGGCCCGAGTCTGCGGCATCAGCCACCGGCAAAGTCGGGCAGTTACAGCCGCGCTGCCGATGTATCAGCTGTAAGCGAGCGTTAACATCCCTTGCGGCTTGCATGGTTGGAGGCGTATCTTCCGTCCACCATGAACGCACCACTACCTGCCGGCCTCCGTTTCGACATTCAGGGCTTGTCCACCGCCATTGCGCACAGCCATGCCAGTGACGCGCTGCGTTGCCAGTTCACGCAGCAGCAGTGGGAGATTTTGGGCGGATACATGCAGCCCTTTGCCATGCAACCTGGCCAGGTGCTGATCGAGCAGGGGTCGAACGACCAGACCCTGTACTTTATTGAAAGCGGCACGCTCAGTGTTCATTACGAGGACGACAAGGGCCGGATTCGGCTGGCGCTGGTGGCGGCCGGAACGGTGATTGGCGAAGGCGCATTTTTCTCACGTCTGCCACGCAACGCGACGGTGCAAGCGACCAACCCCAGCAAGGTCTGGTGCCTGACGGCCTTGCGCTTCAAGGAGCTGTCCAACCGGCACAGCCCGATTGCGCTGGAGCTCACGCTTGCCATGGGCGGCGTGCTGGCGAAACGGCTGTACAACCGCCCGAAACGCGTGGCGGTCACCTGAAACGTTTGAGCGCTACGCTATTGATAGCGACCAGCCCCTGCTGTCAAAGGGCCAGATGGCAAAAACAGCAACAAAATCAGCGCGGCGAAATGCCATCTGAGACAAGGCCTCAGCCTGCCCCTCCAAAACGGCGTCTGTGTGATTTATTGCAGGCATTTGTTCTGCCCCCGCAGGCGACAAGCGGCGGGGGACTCAGTAAACTCAAGGACAAGCGCGCGATCTCTTTGCAACCCAACCGACGGCCGTTGATGAGGCAGTCGTTTTTCAGGCAGTAGCCCATGTCCCTCTTCAACTGGTTTTCCGGCAAGCCCGTCGCTGGCGCCGCGGTGTCGGGCAAAGTGCATCCGGGCAGCGAGAGTTCGGGCCTGGGCGGTGGCGACGATCACCGGCCAGCCGCTGCGCCGCTCAAAACGGCCGCCGAGGGCAGCGTGCGGACCAGCAGCGCGCACAAGTCACATCGCCATGCCAAGCGGGAGCTGCTCTACACGGCGGTGCGCGAGGCCATGATACGTGCCGGCGTTTTGTCGGCCAGCTACAAGTTCAAGGTCTTGTCGCTGGACCCGCGCGGCGAGCAGTTCATGGTCATGATGGATCTGTCGCAGGAGTTTGGCGGGCAAGCCGAACGGCTGGCCGAGATTGAAGTCATGATCGCCCAAAGCGCCAAGTCGCGCTACAACATACGTGTCACCGCGGTGTACTGGCGCTTCAACGAGCTGGTGTCGGTGGTCCGGCCAACGGGTGCGCCACAGGCCAGCCACCGGCCGACACCGCTGCTCCACGCCGAAGCCGCGCTGGCGGCTGCGGTCTTGCCGGAACCCGCCATGGCCGCGTTGAAGCCGGCGCCGGTGGCGCATCGTTATGAGCCCATCCAGGCCGACGAGGTCGCGGCTTTCAAACAGGCCCTCGCCGCCGCTTCAGCCCAGGGTGTGCCGGCGGGCGAAGCTGGCGCGCCGGGCCGCAGCACGCCGCGCTCCTACACGCTGCTCACCGGCTTCGAAGATACCGAGATGCCGGACTCGCCTGCCCTGGTGCCCGCGCTCAGCGCCACCCAGTACGGCGACCTGCATTAAGTATAAAAAGGCCTCTAGCCCATGCTGGGCGAGGGTCGACAGCTATTGATTTGGTAGCGCTGTGGGGCTCAATGCCCGGCGAAATCCAGCAAGGTGAACAAGGGCAAGCCGGACGCTTTCAGTTTGGCTGAGCCGCCCAGCTCAGGCAGGTCCACGATGGCGGCGCCTTCCATCACGGTGGCGCCCAGTTTTTCCAGCAGCTTCTTGCCAGCCATCATGGTGCCGCCGGTGGCGATCAGGTCGTCGATCAACAGCACCTTGTCACCGGCCTTGACCGCATCGGTGTGCAGCTCCACGGTGGCGCTGCCGTACTCCAGTTCATAAGTCTCCTGCACCGTGGTGAAGGGCAGCTTGCCCTTTTTGCGGATCGGTACAAATCCGACGTTGAGCTCATAAGCCACCACGGCGCCGAGGATGAAACCGCGCGCATCGAGCCCGGCCACCACGTCCGGGCGAAGGTTTTTGTCCATGTAGCGGTGCACAAAGGCATCGATCAGCACGCGAAACACTTTCGGGTCTTGCAGCAGCGGCGTGATGTCGCGGAACTGCACCCCCGGCGCCGGCCAGTCCGGCACGGTGCGGATATGGTTTTTGAGGTACTGGTTGACCGTCAGGTGGCTGAGGGTATCGGGCGGCTGGGGCGTCATGGCGGGGTGGCGAAAAACCGCTATTTTGCCTTGGCCGACGCGGGGCCTGCAGCGCCGGGCTGGGCGCGTCCGCTGAGCAGTTTTTCTTCCGCGACCGCAAGCGCTTCGGGCTTGCCGGACAGCACCAGGGCGTCACCGCCTTCGAGCAGGGTGTCGTCGTCATGGCTCAGGGGTTTGCCGGTGCCGCGCCTGACGCTGACAACCCGCACGCCGACGGCATGCAGGGCCATCGCACCCAGGCGCTGGCCGGCGGCGCGCGTGCCCAGCGGCAGCGTGAGGGTGGACAGCCGCTCCTGGTCGAGTTCGTTGACGGTGTTGTCGTCGGCGCCGTGAAAGTAGCCGCGCAGCAGGTTGTAGCGCGCATCGCGCTGGTCCTGCACCACGCGGATCACGCGGCGCATCGGCACGCCCACCAGCGCCAGCGCGTGGCTGGCCAGCATCAGGCTGCCCTCGATGGCTTCGGGCACCACCTCGGCCGCGCCGGCGGCCTGCAGTTTTTCCAGGTCGCGGTCGTCCACGGTGCGCACGATGACGGGCACCGTGGGCGCATGCGCCCGGATGTTGGCCAGCACCTTCATGGCGCTCGGCGTGTCGAGGTAGGTCACCACCACGGCGCTGGCGCGCGCCAGCCCCGCCGCCATCAGGGCCTGCAGCCGCACCGCGTCGCCAAACACCACCGAATCGCCGGCCGCCGCCGCCTGGCGCACCCGGTCCGGGTCCAGGTCCAGCGCCATGT
>JAZKGR010000127.1:0-10553 GCA_040385775.1 Pseudomonadota bacterium | reverse complement strand
ACATGATTGTCAAGCCGCCCAAAGGCACGACCCATGTGGTGCTCGATACGCCCGGCGGCCTGCACGGCTGGCGTTTCAACGACGTGATCAAGCTGGCCGACAAAATCATCGTGCCATTGCAACCCAGTGTGTTTGATATTTTTGCCACCCGGAGCTTTCTCGACCAGTTGGCCGAACACCGCAACGCCGGCAAGGTGCAGGTGGGCATCGTCGGCATGCGGGTCGATTCGCGCACCATCGCCGCCGACAAGCTGCGCAGCTTTGTCGACGGCCTGGGCTTGCCGGTGCTCGGTTATGTGCGCGACACGCAGAACTACATCCACCTTGCGGCGCGCGGGCTGACACTGTTCGATGTGGCGCCGGGTCGGGTTGAAAAAGACCTGGAGCAATGGGCCGGCATCTGCCGTTGGCTTGACCAGTAGCAGCCGCCTGATGTCGCTGGCTGGACAAGCCGGCAGTCAGGCGGGCGTTACAGTCGGCGCATGAAAACCTTTCAGACGCTTTCCGAACTGGCGGCCTGTGTGGGCCAGGAAGTCGCTGTCAGCGACTGGCTGACCATCACCCAGGCCCAGGTCAACATGTTTGCCGAAGCCACTGGAGATCACCAGTGGATCCATGTGGACCCTGAAAAAGCCAAAGCCGGGCCTTTCGGCGCGCCGATTGCGCACGGCTTCCTGACCTTGTCGCTGCTGCCCAGGTTTTTCGAATCTTCGTTCGAAATCGTGCAAAGCCGCATGGGCGTGAACTACGGGCTCAACAAGGTGCGTTTCACCGCGCCGGTGCCGGTGGGCAGCCGTCTGCGCGCGCGCATGAAGCTGTTGAGTTGCGAGGACATAGCCGACAACGGTGTGCAGATGGCCTGGGAGGTGACCGTCGAGCGCGAGGGCGCGGCCAAGCCGGTTTGCATCGCCGAATCGCTGGTCAGGCGTTACAGCTGACTTTCCCTGACGGACTCCGGTATCCGGGTGAGCTGGTGTGAAGGCACCCAGCCCTCAAAGGCGTCCAGCAAATTGTTGGTTCGCCGGGTCGCTTCGGCCTGGTCATGAACCCGCGCGATGCACTGGTGCAAATCGCTGCGCAACAGCCAGAGTTCAGTCGGGGTGGCGGCGACATTGATCCTGTAGATGACGCGCTGGACACCCATGTCCTTGCAGTCCAGCAGCGCCGCATACATCCGCTCGCGGAGTTGTTCCAGACTGAGGCGTTCCGGTGCGGCAGTCTGCCGCCGGGCAAAAAAGTTGATAACCATGATGATCGCTTGATGCGCCCGCAATCTCGTGAACTGCTGAGGCTTGAAAGATGTGCTGCAGGCGGGTTGCATCTGCCGGGCACGGAGCTCATGATTATAGGGTTTACCCTTGATTTGAATGGGGTGCGAAGCCTAGACGGAGCCCGGTTCAGCGCCGGCTCGGGCGCCTAAATGGCGACGGTCCATCCGGGGACATGCCCATGTCCCTGGCTTTCACGGCGTGCTGACCATAAAAAACCCGCCAGGGCCAGGCCCAGGCGGGTTGTATTGCACCAGCAGCCTGGGCGGCAGAAGGCCCCACCCAGGTTCCCGGCCCTGTTCGATCAAGCGCGGCCAGGAGCCGATCCAAAACGCTGGCCGGCTTGGGCTGCCTCAGCACGGACATCGGCACGGCTGCGATCACCAGCGGCCGGGGTCGCCACAGTCACCGTGCCGCCATCAACCTGGTTGCTGGCCGTCACGGCAGCGGGCTTGGCATTCAGGGCCTGCGCGCGCACTTCAGCGCGGGTCACGTTGCTGGTCAGCGTGGGCTGGACGTCCACCGAGCCATCGGCACCGGCAGCAAAAGCACCGGCGGAAGTGAAGCCGGCAGCAGCGATCAGGGCGGAAGCGATAAATTTCGAGTTCATGATGAGAAATCCTTTTCAAAAAGTTAATGAGACATTTCCGGGCGGGCGGGCATCATCAACCCCGTCTGTCCAGCCTCGGTGAGTCGTCTTGTGTATCGGCTCATCGATGGGATCAACTGTACTATTGCCAATAACAAAGAAAAATAGCGATTGATTAAATTATTAATTGCTGAATATGGAATAATTGGGACTTGAATTACCACGGGAAAACCCTATGGATCGCCTTTTGTCAATGCGCGCCTTCCAGCAGGTGGTGGATGACGGGGGTTTTGCCGCCGCCGCCCGCAGCCTGGACATGTCACCAGCCGTGATGACCCGCCTGATCACCGATCTGGAAGACCATCTGGGCGCACGGCTGTTGCAGCGCACCACACGCAAGCTGTCGCTGACAGAGGCAGGGCAGTCCTACCTGCAGCGGGTACGGCACATCCTCAACGATGTGGACGAGGCTGAAGCCCTGACGCGGCAGCAGACCGATGAGCTGGCCGGCGTGTTGCGCATCCACACCCAGCCGGTGATGGCGGTCCACATACTGGCGCCGCTGGTCGCCGAGTTCAGGCGGCGTTACCCCAAGGTGGTGCTGGACATCACCGTCGATTCGCCGCTGGTGCCACCGATTGAGGACTTTGACCTGACGATTCTGGGTGCGGGGAGGCTGTATGACGCCAATGTGGTGGCACGGCCGGTGATTGTCTCGGAAGGCCTGCTCTGCGCCTCGCCGCGCTACTTGCGCAGTGCCGGCACGCCGCGCCGGCCGGAAGACCTGCAACAACATGCGATGCTGCGCCTGAGCCATGCCGGCGTGCGCCAGCGCGAATGGCAACTGATCCATCCTGAGGAGGGCGACCGGGAAGTGGCGGTGGACATCAAGCCGGTGCTGCTGGCCAACCACAGCGACACCTTGATGCGCGCCACGCTCGATGGCGCCGGCATCAGCGCGCAACCGCTGGATTTGGTGGCCAATTACCTGCGTGACGGCCAGTTGCGGCGCGTACTCGCGCCCTGGATCACCGGGCGCTTCACACTGTATGCGGCGCTGCCCAGCCGCAAGTACATTCCGGCCCGGGCCAGGGTGTTCATGGAATTCCTGATTGAGCAGACCCGCCTCAAGACAGCCGAGGCCAAACGGACCTGGCCGGACGACGCCGCGCCGGACCAGGCCGGCGAGCCCGCAGCACCTGAAGGCTGACAAAAAAAAGCCCGGTCAAGCCGGGCTTTTCTGGCCTGCAGTGCAGGCGGACGGCAGCTTATGCACGACCGGGGGCGGGGTTGTAGCTGGTGCTGTTGTCCTGGGCCTGCGCACGCACATCGCTGCGGCTGCGCTCGGCAGCCACGGGAGCGGCAGAAGCAGCCATGCCGCCGTCCACCTGGCTGCTGGCCGTGACCGGGCCTTTTTGCGCAGCCAGGGCGGTGGCGCGCACCTCGGCACGGGTCTGCATGCTCATGAAGCTGCTTTTCTGCTCGGGTGCGTTATCAGCACCGGCGGCAAAAGCGCCGAAGGAAGTGAAGCCGGCAGCGGCGATCAGGGCGGAGGCAATAAATTTCGTGTTCATGGTGAAAGTCCTTTAAAAAATGAGCAGGTAATGGGTGAATAAAGTTTCTGGATGTGCTGCTTAAGCGCGACCGGGGGCGGGGTTGTAGCTGGTGCTGTTGTCCTGTGCCTGCGCACGCACATCGCTGCGGCTGCGCTCGGCAGCCACGGGAGCGGCAGAAGCAGCCATGCCGCCGTCCACCTGGCTGCTGGCCGTGACCGGGCCTTTTTGCGCAGCCAGGGCGGTGGCGCGCACCTCGGCACGGGTCTGCATGCTCATGAAGCTGCTTTTCTGCTCGGGTGCGTTATCAGCACCGGCGGCAAAAGCGCCGAAGGAAGTGAAGCCGGCAGCGGCGATCAGGGCGGAAGCAATAAATTTCGTGTTCATGATGAAAATCCTTAAAAATTTGGTAAGACATTCCGGGCATGGCGGGGAAGGAATTTCCCCCGTCTGTCCATCCTCGGTGAGTCGTTAATCTCTGTTTCGGCTCATCGATGACTGAACTTTAAAACGAGTCGGATCAATTGAAAACTACTCAGTCATCAATTAACCATTTCAGTTACTGAAATAGTGTAGGAATAAGACTACAATTTGTTTCACCATGGACAGATTGCAATCAATGAAGGTTTTCCAGCGCGTCATCGACGAAGGTGGCTTCGCCTCCGCAGCCCGCGCACTGGACATGTCGCCAGCCGGTGTGACGCGCATGGTGGCGGCGCTGGAGGAGCACCTGGGTGTGCGGCTGCTGCAGCGAACCACGCGCAAGCTGTCTCTCACCGATGCCGGCGAGGCCTACCTGATGCGGGTGCGCACCATTCTTTACGAGGTCGAGGACGCCGAGTCGGCGGCGGCGGCACACACACGCGAGCTGCAGGGCACCTTGCATGTACTGGCGACGCCGGTGCTGGCCTCCTATTTCCTGTCACCGCGCATCGCAATCTGGCACGCCCGCCACCCCAAGGTCCTGCTGGATCTGGCTATCGACCCTTTCCCACAGCCGCGCATCGAGGAATTCGATGTCACTTTCCTGGTGGTGGACGAGGCTTTTGACGCCGACATCGTGGCCCGTCCGCTCGCAACAACCGACTGGATCGTTTGCGCGTCGCCGGACTACCTCCAACGCGCCGGCACACCGGCCACGCCGCAGGCGCTGCGCGAGCACACCTATTTGAAGTTCCAGTGGCCGCAAAATTCCGGCCACTACGGCCGACAGGCGCGGCTGCACCCGCTGGCCGGTGGCGACGCGGTGGAGGTGGAGGTGAAACCGGCACTGCAAACCACCAGTTTTGACGTGCTGCTGCGCGCTGCGCTGGATGGCGCGGGAATTACTTTTTTGTCGCGCATGCTGGTGGCGCCGCATCTGGCGCGCGGTACCCTGGTGCAGGTGCTGCCGGAGTGGATTTTCGGCCGTTTCACGATTTACGCAGCCTTGCCGACGCGCAAGTTCATGCCAGCGCGAACCCGGGCATTTCTGGACTTCCTGGCCGAATTCGGGCCGCAGGCCGCGGCAAAGCCTTAAACGCCGGCGCCAAAGGCGTTTTGCCGCCAGGCTTCGAACACCGTCACCGCCACGGCGTTCGACAAGTTGAGGCTGCGTTGCCCCTCCAGCATGGGCAGCTTCAGGCGCTGCGCAGGCGCAAAAGTGTCGCGCAGTTCCGGGGCCAATCCACGTGTTTCCGAGCCGAACACCAGCCAGTCACCGGGTACAAACACCGCGTCATGGACCCGCCGTGTGCCACGGGTAGTCAGCGCAAACAGGCGGAGCAGGTCGGGTTGTTCTGTGGCCAGAAAAGTGGCCCAGTCGGCGTGGCGCCTCAGTTCGGCGTACTCGTGATAATCCAGCCCCGCGCGCCGCATGTGTTTGTCGTCCATCGAAAAGCCCAATGGTTCGATCAGGTGCAGCCGGCAGCCGGTGTTGGCGGCCAGGCGGATCACATTGCCGGTGTTGGGCGGGATTTCGGGCTCGACCAGAACGATGTTGAACATGGCCTGATTGTCGCCGCCGCGGATGCTTACTCCGTCCGGGCGAAGACCACCGCCGTGACATGGGCCACACCGGCTTCGCGCAAGGCCTGTGCCGCGGCGAACAGGGATGCGCCGCTGGTCATCACGTCATCGACCAGCAGCACACGGCGACCCTGCAGAGGCTGTACGCGCAGCGGGTCGACAACAAACGCGCCCTTGACGTTGCGCAGGCGGGCCTCGCGCTTGAGCTGGGCTTGCGGCGGTGTGTTTCTGATGCGCAGCAACAGCCTGGCGTCGGCGCGTGCTGCCGAGCCACTCTGGTGTGCCAGTGCCCTCGCCAGTTCCCAGGCCTGGTTGAACCCGCGCGATTGCAGCCGCTGATCTGACAGCGGCAGCGGTACCAGCCAGTCGTCCGCTTGCAGGCTCTCCAGGGCAGCGCGCACGCCGGGCACTTGCAGCAGCAGGCTGGCAAACACGGCGGCCCACGCCGGATCACCGCCGAATTTGTAGCGGGCCACCAGGTCCGACCACGGATAGGCGTAGGGCATCGCTGCAAAACACGCGTCCAGCGGCGGCGGCTGGCGCAGACAGGCCGCGCACTGCAGCGAAGGCGAGCCGCGGCCGCCTGACAAGTCCGCAGGCAGGACCAGGGCGCAGCTGCTGCACCGCGCCAGCGCTTGCCCAAAGCGCGCCACGCAGGGTGCGCACACGCGGCGCGCCGGCCAGCTGTGGCAGACAGAGCATTGGCTGGCCAGTGCATGCAACAGGGTGGCCGGGTTGGGCAGGCGCAGCAACATCGTGTCAATATACTCGGCGCTTCTCTTCCGTTTCGTCGCCCGCTTCACTGATGCCCACCCAACGCCCACCCACCGTCGACCCGATAGCCGCAGAGCGCTGGCAGCGGGTGGCTCCGCTGGCTTCGCCCTGGCTGCATGAAGAAGTGGCGCAGCGCATGCTGGACCGCTTGCAGTGGATCAAGCTGCAACCCAAAGCATGGATCCACTGGCGTGCGCTTCGCGGTGGTTTGCAGGCGCATCGCCAGCTTGCCGGCATGTATCCGGATTCAGCATGTTTTATGCCCGAAGCCCAAGAGGGCCGGGAGCGAGCAGCTATCAAAAGCATAGCTAACCCATGGTGGCATCCAAAGCGATGGACAGGGCCTGCCGTGCGCGCCGGGGCGCCGACGGCGGCCGTGGACATGCTCTGGGCCAACATGGCGCTGCATGAGGCGGCCGACCCGCAGGCGCTGCTGGGGCAGTGGCACCAGTCGCTGGAAGTGGGCGGCTTCCTGATGTTTTCATGCCTGGGCCCGGACACTGTGCGGGAACTGCGTGTCCTTTATGAAGCCTTTGGCTGGCCCCCGGCGGGCCATGAGCTGACCGACATGCACGACTGGGGCGACATGCTGGTGCAGACCGGCTTTGCCGAGCCGGTGATGGACATGGAGCGCATCACGCTGACCTATGAAACGCCCGAACGCCTGCTGCTGGAACTGCGCGAGCTGGGCCGTAACTTTCATCCGCTGCGGTTTCCGGCCCTGCGTGGCCGGGCCTGGAAGGCGCGCCTGTTGCAGGCGCTGGCGCAGCAGTTGCCGCGCCAGGCCGACGGCCGGCTCGCGCTGACCTTCGAAATTATTTACGGGCACGCGCTGAAAGCGCAGCCCAGGGTCAAGGTCAGCCCCATGAGCGCGGTCTCGGTCGCCGACATGCGGGCGATGTTGCAGGGTTCGCGCAACGCGCCCTGAGGAGGCGGCCTTGCAGCCCGTCGGCGGCTTTGCACGGGGTAAACCCGGCTACAATCCAGACACGAATTTTGGGTATGTTCCCACGCACCACGCGGCCGAAAGTGCTTGATCGGCCGCAATTTCTGAGTCATGCCTCGTGTCGAACGTCTCCCCGACATTTCGTTTCTCCGCAGCATCCGGCCAGGCTGGTCAGGGGCCGCAGGCGGTTCAGTGGCTGCTCAAGCGCAATTGTTCAGTGTCACCGGCGCAACTGGCTTGGTTGTATGCGTCGCTGTGCGTGGTTTCGCTGGGTATTGCGGGTTTTTTCTGGTGGCAGGGCGCAACTTTGGTGATGCCTTTTGCATGGCTGGAATTGATCGTGGTGGGCGCGGCCTTTTCGGTATATGCCCGCCATGCCACGGACGGTGAGCGCATTGTGCTGCAGGGCGGGCAATTGCTGGTGGAGCTGGAAAATGCGGGGCGCCTGGAGCGCGCGGAGTTCAACCGGCAATGGGTGCGCGTTGAGCCCAGGGGCGGCGACGGTTCCCTGATCGAGGTTTCGGGCCAGGGCCGCTCGGTCAGCGTGGGGCGCCATGTGCGTCCCGAATTGAGGCCGGCGCTGGCTCGGGAAATCCGGCAAGCACTGCGTGGGTGTTGAGGGCAAGTTGAAAGCAGGGCTATCAGCGCCAGTGCGTCGCCGGGAGGGCGCCATGGCTAACTTTATAATCAGCAGCTTAATCTGTCGGTAATTGAGGCAATAAAAGTGATCACGATGAACGTACGTACAACGATAGGGCCAGGAATGAAGCACGCAGGTGAAGTTTTCAAGTCCCTGGCTCTGCAGGCCAATCGCAAGCTGGCCGCGGCGATGGCCCTGATGGCCGCCTGGCTCAGCACGGCGGCTTATGCGGTCAACGACCTGCCCGGCGGCCCGGCCGTCAACCAGCTCAATTTGCATCCGGCAGTGACCAAAATTGCCGAAGAACAGCAGTGGCTGCACTGGTTCATGATGATCATCTGCCTGGTGATTTTCCTGGCGGTGTTCGGCGTGATGTTTTATTCGATCTGGAAGCACCGCAAGTCGGTCGGCCACAAAGCGGCCAATTTCCACGAGTCCACCACGGTCGAGATCATCTGGACCATTGTTCCGTTTGTCATCGTGATCCTGATGGCCCTGCCGGCCACCAAGGTGCTGGTGGCCTCCAAGGACACGACCAGCGCCGACCTGACCATCAAGGCCACGGGCATGCAGTGGAAGTGGGGCTATGACTACATCAAGGGCGAGGGCGAAGGCATTGGTTTCGTCTCCACGCTGGACAGCACGCACCGCGAAATGTCCGACAAGGGCGGCCCCGCCAAAGGCCAGAATGTCGACGACTACCTGCTCAAGGTGGACAACCCGCTGGTGGTGCCGGTAGATCGCAAGATCCGCATCATCACCACCGCCAACGACGTGATCCACGCCTTCATGGTGCCGGCTTTCGGTATCAAGCAGGATGCGATTCCCGGCTTTGTGCGCGACACCTGGTTCCGTGCCGAAAAAACCGGCGACTTCTATGGCCAGTGCGCCGAGCTGTGCGGCAAGGAACACGCCTACATGCCCATCCATGTCAAGGTGCTGTCCGCCGAGGATTACAGCAAGTGGGTTGGCGTGAAGGTCAAGGAAGCGGCGGCCAAGGCCGATGATCCTTCCAAGGTCTGGGCCCTGCCCGAGCTGAAGGCCCGCGGCGAAAAAGTCTATGCCGCCAATTGCGCTGCCTGCCACCAGGCCACAGGCAAGGGCGCCGGCCCCATCAAGCCGCTGGATGGCTCGGCCATTGTGCTTGACAAGGACCACGGCAAACAGATCG
The DNA here is from genome assembly GCA_040385775.1 of Pseudomonadota bacterium. GTDB lineage: Bacteria > Pseudomonadota > Gammaproteobacteria > Burkholderiales > Burkholderiaceae_C > Polaromonas. The sequence continues at coordinate 1,605 of JAZKGR010000127.1, read as the reverse complement.
CCATCCTGCTCAACGGCGCGGCCGGTGGTGCGATGCCTGCGTGGAAAACGCTGAGCGACACCGACCTGGCCGCGGTCGCCACCTACACCAAGAACAACTGGTCCAACCAGACCGGCGATATCGTGCAGCCCGCTGAATTCCAGGCCGCACGCAAATAAGCCATTTCCCCGATTCGGGCAGGCCTCCGGGCCAGCCGCAAAGACAAAGCTACAGGCACAAGCCACCAAAGGAAGCCAAGATGAGTGCAGTTCTCGACCATCACGATCACGCGCATGACGACCACGACCATGCCCCCACGGGCTGGCGGCGTTGGGTCTATGCGACCAACCACAAGGACATCGGCACGCTGTACCTGCTGTTCAGCTTTGCCATGTTCATGGTCGGTGGTGTGCTGGCGCTGGGCATCCGCGCCGAGCTGTTCCAGCCCGGCCTGCAACTGGTGAACCCCGAGCTGTTCAACCAGCTCACCACCATGCACGGCCTGATCATGGTGTTCGGCGCCATCATGCCGGCCTTCGTCGGTTTTGCGAACTGGATGATCCCGCTGCAGATCGGCGCGGCCGACATGGCGTTTGCCCGCATGAACAACTTCAGCTTCTGGCTGCTGATTCCCGCCGGCCTGATGATCGTCGGCTCTTTCTTCATGCCAGGCGGCGCCCCCGCAGCCGGCTGGACGCTGTACGCGCCGCTGACCCTGCAGATGGGTCCCTCGATGGACGCCGGCATTTTTGCGCTGCACATCCTGGGCGCCTCGTCCATCATGGGCTCGATCAACATCATCGTGACCATCCTGAACATGCGCGCGCCCGGCATGACCTTGATGAAAATGCCGATGTTCTGCTGGACCTGGCTGATCACCGCCTACCTGCTGATCGCCGTGATGCCGGTGCTGGCCGGCGCCATCACCATGACGCTGACAGACCGCCACTTCGGCACCAGCTTCTTCAACCCCGCCGGCGGCGGCGACCCGGTGATGTACCAGCACATCTTCTGGTTCTTCGGTCACCCCGAGGTCTACATCATGATCTTGCCGGCCTTCGGCATCGTCAGCCAGATCATCCCGGCCTTCGCCCGCAAGCGCCTGTTCGGCTACGCCTCCATGGTGTACGCCACCGGCTCCATCGCGATCCTGAGTTTTGTCGTGTGGGCGCACCACATGTTCACCACCGGCATGCCTGTGACCGGCCAGCTGTTCTTCATGTACTCGACCATGCTGATCGCCGTGCCCACGGGCGTGAAGATCTTCAACTGGATCGCGACCATGTGGAAGGGCTCGATGACCTTCGAGACGCCGATGTTGTTCGCGGTCGGCTTCATCTTCGTGTTCACCATGGGCGGCTTCACCGGCCTGATCCTGGCCGTCGCCCCTATTGATATCCAGTTGCAGGACACCTACTACGTGGTGGCCCACTTCCACTATGTGCTGGTGGCCGGCTCGCTGTATGCGCTGTTTGCCGGTTATTACTACTGGGCCCCCAAGTGGACCGGCGTGATGTACAACGAGCGCCGCGGCAAGATCCATTTCTGGTGGTCGCTGATCTCCTTCAACATCACCTTCTTCCCGATGCACTTCCTGGGCCTGGCCGGCATGCCGCGCCGTTATGC
>JAZKGR010000126.1:0-9973 GCA_040385775.1 Pseudomonadota bacterium | reverse complement strand
TGCCCTTGATCAGGTCTTCCACCGGCACCTGCATCTTGGGGTCGATGAACATGCGGGAGCCGGGCATCTTCCAGGCGCGTTCGCTCACGGGGAAGGTTTGCTTGAGGTCGATTTTTTTGGACTTCAGCGCGTCGAACACCAGGTACTCGGTCATGAGTTTGGTCAGCGAGGCCGGCTCCACCGGTGAATCAATGTCCTTGGCCGCCAGAATCTGGTTCGCCGTGATGTCCAGCAACAAATAAGAGCGGGCAGCCACTTCGGGCGGCTGCGGCATCTGGGCATGCGCCGCCGGCAAAAAAGAGACGAAAGAAACAAAAGCCAGGGAAGCGGCCAGGCCGCGAAAAAGGGTTGCAAAACGCATGGGGGAATAAAACCTGGAAATGGAGGGCGAAAAGGACGAAAAGCGCTCAGCGCAGGTGACGTGCGACCAAGCTTTTCAGCAGCGGCAATTGTCCATGAAAGAAGTGCCCGCCACCCGGAACAACCGTAACAGGCAGTAGCTGGGGCCGGGCCCAGTCCATCACAGCCTGCAGCGGCACAGTGTCGTCCTGCTCGCCATGGATCACCAGCGTCTGTTCATGCGCGGCCTCGGCCACGGGCGCAACTGCAAAACGGCTGGCCGCCGGCGCCACCAGCACCAGCTTGTCGATGGCCCGCGCCGCTTGCAGGCGCGCAAACACTTGCGAAGTGACAAAGCCGCCGAAGGAAAAACCCGCCAGCGCCAGCCCACCATCGGGCGCCGCCTGCTGCACCACGGCCAGCATGTCTTCGACCTCGCCACGACCCTCGTCGTACACACCTTCACTGGCACCTACGCCGCGAAAGTTGAAGCGAACCGCGGTCCAGCCGCTCTGGGTGAAGGCGCGCGCCAGCGTCTGCACCACCTTGTTGTCCAGGGTGCCGCCAAACAGCGGGTGCGGATGGGCGATCACGGCGACTCCGCGCGAGGCGCCTGCGGGTGCGTCCAGGGCCATTTCGATGGCGCCGGCCGGGCCGGGGAAACTGCTTTTCTGGGTATGGGCGTTCAAGAGACGGTCTTTCCGGTGTGAATTGCTATTAAATCAATAGCTACATGTCCCCATCAGCCGTGGGCTGGGGGCGCAAATCATTCATTTTTTTATCGCTTCCGGGACTCAGCGTCCCAGGTGCGCGGGCGTCAGCAGGCGCTCGACAACCTGACCATTTTTGAGGTGCGACTCGACAATCTCGTCGATGTCATGCGCATCGACATAGGTGTACCAGACCGCTTCGGGGTAGACCACGGCCACCGGCCCGGCAGCGCAACGGTCCAGGCAACCGGCCTTGTTGACACGCACCTTGCCGGGGCCGGCCAGGCCGGCAGCCTTGACCTGCGACTTGCAGCGGTCAAAACCCTGTTGCGCCCGGTGGTTGGCGCAGCTGTCTTCGCCACCTTCACGCTGGTTCAGGCAAAAGAAAATATGCCGTTCGTAATAGGAGTCCGGGGAGGCGGCCGGGGCCGCGCCTGTCGCGCTGGGTGGGGTCATGCCCCGATTTTACTTTCGCCCGCGTCCACCGCCCTGCGCACGGACAAACGCACCAGCACGTAGACCAGCGCCGCAAACGGCCAGAGCCAGCCCAGCCACTGGGCCAGGCCGTTGAAGCGCACAAAACGTCCCTGCTCCCAGATCTGCAAGGTCTCGGCAAAGTAAGGGCCGGCCGGCGCCTGGTTCAGCATCGACAAATGCACACACAGAGCGACCAGCAGCAGCGCTGCGCTGGCCCGGCGTGGCACCGGCAACAGCAGCAGCGCCAGCACGCCACCCATGATCAAACCCACTTGCACCGGGAAGTCCAGCCAGGCCCAGGCATGGTCGGGGCCGTAGCTGAGCGCCGCCGACAGGGCCGTCAATACAATGCCGGTCGCCAGGGCTGCCACCAGAAAAAACGCACGCTGCGGCCAGGTGCGCACCACGCCGTAAGCGAGCAGGCAGGGGATCAGCGCGCCAAGTGCCACACAAATCACCTCGGCGCCCGGCACCAGCGGCTGCAACTCGATGTCGCGCACCGGCAGCCATTCCAGGAAAGGCGTGTCGGCCAGCATGTCGGCCAGCCAGTATTCCAGCCGCTCGATCACCTGGCCCAGACCCAGCGGCACCGAGGCGGGAAACAGCAGCGCCACCGGCCACAGCGCCAGCAACACCAGCGCACCGCGCGCGTCGCGCACAAACCAGCGCGCGCGCACCCGGCTCCAGCGGGCGATGGCGCCGGCTTTTTCGAGCAGCCAGGCACTGCAGGCGCCCAGCCAGGCGCCGGCAGTGTTCAGCGCGAAATCCACATTCGACGGCACACGCGACGGCAGGTAGCTTTGCAGGGTTTCCATGGCCAGCGACAACACGCCTGCGCCAAGCACCGCCACGGTGACGGCCCAGCGCACGCGGCCGCTGCGCAAGGCGGCCAGCGCCAGCAGGAAACCCAGCGGCGCGTAGCCCGCGATATTGACGCCGACATCAAAGCCGGTCCAGTAACGCGGCATGGGCGCAGTCAGAAAATTCAGCGGTGAGATGCCCTGGTTGCGCCACTCGGCAAACGGGTAGAGGCTGGCATAAACAATCAGGCAGACGGTCGCCAACGCGAGCGGCCAGCTGGCGGTTGGTTCACCCCTATCGTCTTCACTCCGCTTCGCTGCGTGTAATTCCTTTTCCCCTTGCAGGGAAACATGTGGCACACCCCTGACATCCTCACGATGCTGCGCATCGTGTAGTTCTGCCTCCCCTTGCAGGGGACGACGCGAGTCGCCCGGCAAAGCCGGTTCGACCGCGTCCGCTGGCGAATTCGGGGAGTTCACGCGGTGCTGTCCTGTCGGTCAGAACGGCTTGACGACGACCAGCACCACAGCGGCGAGCAGCAGCAGCACCGGCACCTCGTTGAAAAAACGGAACCAGCGGTGGCTGCGCGTGTTGGTCTGCGCGATGAAGGTCGTGAGGATGCGGCTGCAGGCATGGTGGTAGCCGATCGCCAGCACCACCACCGCCAGCTTGGCGTGCATCCAGCCATTGCCGGGGCCGCGGCCTATGCCGTAGCCCAGCCACAACCACAGCCCGAACGCCAGCGCGGGCACGGCCAGCAGGGTGGTGAAACGCAGCAGCTTGCGCGCCATCAGGATCAGGCGCTCGCGCTCGGCCACGCTCTCCGGCGGCACCATCGCAAGGTTCACAAAAATGCGCGGCAGGTAGAACAGGCCTGCAAACCAGCTGGCGACAAAAACAATGTGAAGTGACTTGACCCAGAGCATGGGCGAAGTGTAGCCCGCATGCGAGCCGCGCCGCGCCGCGGGCAAAGGCCCATTCGCGATCAAGGCATCGCCGAGCAGATCAAAGCCAGAAAAAATTCATTGCGCTTCGAACGCCGGGCGCAAGGGTCCAAGAAGCTGCTTGTCACATCGGCCTGCGTTGACTAGAATTAATATGTGTTGTTACCTTTTGGTGGCAGCATCCCGCTTTTCCTCCCTGAGCGGGTGCCTTTACGTGTCACAGCAAAAAGGCTTCCAGGCCCGGTTGACCTTGTGTCATCCGGGCATTTTTTTGCCTGTGCTGCAGGGCCGCTTCCTGCGCCATTTCGCGGCTGCCAAATTAATCAGCGGCGCAGCGCAAAGCTTTGGCACAATTTGCCAATGACAGTCCACGCCCCCTACCCCATCGGCCGGCCGCGCCGCCTGCGCCGCGACAGCTTCACGCGCAACCTGGTGCGCGAGAACACACTCAGCGCGCACGACCTGATCTACCCGGTATTCGTCACCGAAGGCTCGAACCGTCGCGAAGCCGTGGCATCCATGCCCGGTGTCGAACGCCTGAGCCTGGACCTGCTGCTGCCGGTCGCTGAGGAATGTGTGCAGCTCGGCATCCCGGTGATGGCGCTGTTTCCGGTGATCGATGCGTCGCTCAAAACCTATGACGGCAAAGAGGCGCTCAACCCCGACGGCCTGGTGCCGCGTGTCGTGCGCGAGCTGAAAAAACGGTTTCCCGAACTCGGCGTGATGACCGATGTGGCGCTGGACCCTTTCACCAGCCACGGCCAGGACGGCCTGCCCGACAGGGAGACCGGCTACATCCTGAACGACGAGACGATAGAACTGCTGGTCGGCCAGGCACTGGCCCAGGCCGAGGCCGGTGTGGACATCGTGGCGCCCAGCGACATGATGGATGGCCGTATTGGCGCGATCCGCAACGCGCTGGAATCGCGCAAGCTGATCCACACCCGCATCATGGCCTACAGCGCCAAATACGCGAGCGCGTTTTACGGCCCGTTTCGCGATGCGGTCGGCTCCGCCGGCAACCTCGGCAAGGCCGACAAAAAGGTCTACCAGATGGACCCGGGCAACAGCGACGAAGCACTGCGCGAAGTCGCGATGGACATTGCCGAGGGCGCCGACATGGTGATGGTCAAGCCCGGCATGCCTTACCTGGATGTGGTGCGCCGCGTGAAGGACGAATTCGGCGTGCCGACCTTTGCCTACCAGGTCAGCGGTGAGTACGCGATGCTCAAGGCGGCGGCACAAAACGGCTGGCTGGACCACGACGCGGTGATGATGGAAAGCCTGCTGGCCTTCAAGCGCGCCGGCGCCGATGGCGTACTGAGCTACTTTGCCATCGCCGCCGCCCGTTTGCTACAAAAAACATAGCTGCCTGCGCACGACAAAACGGACAGACACTGTGCAAATCGTCGAATTCACCGCGGACAGCCTGCGTTTTTCGGATGGCCTGCCCAACCGGGCGCCGGCCGATGGTTTTGTGTGGGTGTTTGTCGACCGCGAGGAATTCACCACACACCAGCCGATGCTGCAGCAGGCGGCCCAGCAGCTCGGCGGTTCGGCCCTGCTGGACCTGCACTGCCAGGACCTGGGCAATGCCGTCCATCCTTCGCACTACGACTTCACCTCGATTTATGACCTGATCATCTTCCGGCGGCTGGCTACGCTGACCGAAACACGCGCCGAAGCCGAACACGAGTCAGCGGTGCAGGCCTACCACGGCCAGGGCGGCCAGGCGCGCAGCAAGCCCAAAGGCGGCCTGGCCGCCTTCAACCGCATCAGCTCCCGCGCCGTCGGTTTTGTGGTGTTCGACCGGCTGCTGATCAGCGTGCACCCGCGCGGTTGTTACACCGCCAAAAGTTTCATCGAACGTTCACTGACCGATGCCAAGTTCAGCGTGGACGCGGTGTCGGCACGCAGCCGCATCCCCTCCAGCCCGGCCGACCTGGTGCTGCGCATGGTCAACGCCATGGTGGACAGCTACCTCGATGTGCGCAAGGAGCTCACGACCCAGCTTGAGCACTGGCAGGCCGAACTGCTCAAGCCCGATTCGCGTTTCATCAACTGGAACTCGCTGATGGGCGCGCGCAGCCAGCTGCATGTGCTGGAAGATCTGTGCGACGAACAGCACGACGCGATGCAGGAATGGCTGGACTCGCTGCGCGAGCAGCCGATGTCGTCCTTTGCCGCCGATGCCCAGCTCGCGCAGTCGCGCCGCGACCAGATGGTGGCGCGCGCCCGCGATGTCATTGAACACATCCAGCGTGTGGTGCACCACGCACGGCGGCTGGAGCAATCCGCTGAAACCGTGGTGCAGATCCACTTCAGCGCGCAAAGCAACCGCACCAACAGCATCATGCGCACCCTCACTGCGCTGACGGCCATCTTCCTGCCGCTGAACCTGATCACCGGATTTTTTGGCATGAACTTCGAGTTCCTGCCGCTGATCCACACGGCGACCGGCTTCTGGTGGGTGGCCGGTTTCATGATCCTGCTGGTCGTGGTGGTAGTCACTGTGTTCTGGCGCAAGCAGTACCTGGCCCGCACCGCTCGCTAGGAAGCGGGGGATGGCGGCAGTGCGTATCGCTTGCGCGGGCTGGAGCCTTCCAAGGGAGACCTGGCCGCAGTTTCCCGACGCCGGAACACACCTGCAGCGCTACGCCGGCAGATTCAGCGCGGCGGAAATCAACTCCTCGTTTTACCAGCCGCACCAGCCGGCGACCTATGAACGCTGGGCCGGAAGTGTGCCTCCGCACTTCCGTTTTTCGGTCAAGCTGCCCCAAACCATCACGCATGAAAAGCGCTTGCGCGACGCCGACGGCTTGCTGGCGGATTTCCTGGCGCAGGCCGCAGGCCTGGGCGGCAAACTCGGCTGCCTGCTGGTTCAGTTGCCACCCAGCCTGGTCTTTGATGCAGCCGCAGCCAGCTCATTTTTCAGGACCTTGCGCCAGCAGCATGCGGGGCCTGTCGCGCTGGAACCGCGCCATGCAAGCTGGTTCACGCCGGCAGTGGATGCCAGCCTCGCGAAGTGGCGCATAGGCCGCGTGCTGGCCGACCCGGTGCGGCATGCGCCCGGCGCCGCACCGGGCGGCTGGCCCGGGCTGGTCTATCTGCGGCTGCACGGTTCGCCGCGCATGTATTACACGTCTTACGACCAGCCAACGCTGCGGGCATTGGCGCTGAAACTGCGGCAAAGCGCAGATGGCGGCGCCGAGGTCTGGTGCATTTTCGACAACACCGCCTCCGGCGCGGCAGTGGCCAATGCGCTGGAACTCCAGGGCCTGCTGGACGGCTAGACGAAGGGTGGAGAGAGATTTTCCGCAGCCAGCACGCGTTGCACTGCCGGGCGCGCCAGCATACGCTGCAGGTAAGGCCCCAGCTGCGGTCGCGTGCGGGCGGCGGGGGAGCTGAAGTTGCGCGTCCAGCGGCACAGCGTGAACACGTAAGCGTCAAGCGCGCTGTAAGCCTCGCCGGCAAACCACGGCCCGCCGCGCTTCACCAGTTCGGCGTCGAGCTGGTCCAGCATGCCGGCTATTCTGAGTTCTGCCTGCGCCTTGACTTCGGCCGCGCCGGCGGTGTTGCCCGGCGCCACCGATCGCTCGGGGTAAAAATAAGTGATCAGTGTGGCCTGCAGCGTATTGGTCAGCCACATCAGCCATTTGTAGAAGTGCGCACGGTCAACCGTTCCCACGGGTGGGGCCAGCGCCGCTTCCGGGTGCGTGTCGCACAGATGCAGGCAAATCGCGGCGGTTTCGTAGAGCACCAGATCGCCGTCGACCAGCACCGGAATCAGTCCGTTCGGGTTGAGCTTCAGGTAGTCCGGCGCCTTGTGGGCGTCTTTCACGCGGTCCACCAGCACGCGCTGGTAAGGAAAACCGATTTCTTCGAGCAGGATGTGCGGCACCATGGCCGCGGTGCTTGGGTAATAGTGCAGTTCTATCATGGCCCCCACGCTCGCTCACTTCGTGTAGCTCGCTGCCCCCCGAGGGGGCCGCTGCGCCTGCGGTCTGGCAAAGCCAGTCCCGCGGCCCCTGCTTGAAAATACAAAAACGGCATGCGGCGCTCTAAGGTGTAGAGACACCGAACACACTGGCGCCGTTGCCCCAGCCGATGCCGCGGGCCACATCGGGCGGCAGGTCGCCCAGCCAGGTGCGGTAACCCTTCATGAGCTCGTCGTAATACTGCCAGCGCTGATTCACCCAGGTGTCCGAGCCGATCATGAAACGTGTGGGGTACTTGAGCAGCAAGGCGCGCCACTCGGGGCACAACTTGCCGGCGTCGCAGGTCAGGCCGGGCCGGTAGGACAGCTCGCCCATCAGCGTCGGGTAACGCGCAAACAGCGCATCGACGCGCGCCGCCGGCGCGCCGCCTATGCCCGTGTGCGCCCAGATCAGCCGGGCTTTGGGCGCATGCGCCATCAGCAGGTCGATGGCGACGTCATCCACATGCGAAAGGACGGCCAGGTTGTTCTTCTCGGCAAATTGCATGAGTTTTTTTGCGACCGGCCCGTTGGCATTGGCGCTGTCATACAGATGGAACTCGCCGATGCCTTTGTACGGCCCGGCCTGCGCGCCGCTCACGCCGCGCGCAAACTCGGCTTGCACCATCTCGTAAATCGTCTCGTCGCGAAACCAGTTGTCGTAGTCCGCGCGGTTGCGGTACAGGCGGATGAAGGGCACCACCGTCACACCGGCCTGTTTGGTTTGCTCCAGCGAGGCCAGCGCCTTGGTGCCGTCGTTGGGCCGCGAGTTGGCGACGATGGCCCGGACACCATTGCGCTTCATGCGCGCCAGCACATCGTCGGGGCCGTGCGGCCCGGCCCGGCCGTCCCAGGCCTCAACGTTGTAATGCAGGTGCGCATCGAACAGGGGGCCGCTGTAGTCGGCAGCCTGCGCGGCCAGCGGCGCAATTGCTATTAAAAATAGAGCAGCCTGCGCCCGCCACATCTGGGCTAGCGGCCAAAAAGGCTTGAAGGTTTGACTGCGAACCATGCTCAGCCCAGGTGTTTGGCGAAGAAGTCCAGCGTGCGCTGTCTGGCCAGTTTGGCTGCGGCTTCGTTGTAGGAGCCGCGCTGGTCGCAGTTGAAGCCGTGGTTGGCTTCGTAGATGTGGACCTCCACGCCCGGCTGCGCCTTCTTGAAGGCCTCGACGGTGTCCAGCGGAATCCAGTGGTCCTGGTTGCCGAAGTGGGCCATCACCGGGCAGGCCGGCTGGCGCGCCGGCTCGTCACCCGCCGTCATGCCGCCGCCGTAATAAGGCACGGCCGCCGTCAGGCCGGACAAGGTGCAGGCCGCGCGCCAGGTCAGCAGCCCACCCCAGCAGAAACCGACGATGCCGACCTTGCCGCCGGAGGTCTGCGCCGCATGGTTGATCGCGGCCTGGATGTCCAGCATCACGCCGGGCGCGGGCAAGGCTTCGACCGCGCCCTTGAGCGCGAAACCGGCATTCATGTCGGGCTCGGTGTAACCGAGCTCGACGCCGGGTTTGACGCGATGGAAGGTGGCCGGCGCTACAGCGAGGTAGCCGGCAGCGGCATAGCCGTCGGCGACCGAGCGGATGTGCGAGTTGACGCCAAAAATTTCCTGCAACACCACGACGGCGCCTTTGGGCTTGCCGGCGGGTTCGGCCACATAGGCGGGAAAGACGAAGCCGTCTGCAGATTTGAGGTCGATGAAACTGGGCATGGGTCGGTCTCCTGTTCAAGAGGGAAATGGATGGGGTTGAATTTAGCGTTTCGCGAGTTTTCGCTCAAGGTAGTCCAGCCTGTCCTGGCCCCAGAAGATCTCGCCGCCGACCACATAGCTGGGCGCGCCGAACACGCCGGCATCAATCGCCTGCTGCGTGTGCGCTTCATACAGCTGCTGGATCTCGGCTTCCTGCGATTGCACCAGCCGGGCGGGGTCCCTGCCACCGGCTTGCAGGATGTCTGCCAGCACCTGCGCGCTGGCGATGTCACGCTCTTCGGCCCAGACCGCGCGAAAGATGTCGCCCGCCAGTGCCATGGCTGCCGCGCTGCCGTCCTGCTGGTCCACCGCAGTAATCAGGCGCGCCGCCGGGTCACCGCCCACCGGGAAAAATTTGGGCTGGCGGTTCAGCGGCACCTGCAGGTGCTCGCTGAACCGCTGCAACTCGACCAGACGGTAGGCCTGGCGTTGTGGCGCGCGCTGGCCCAGCGGCAGGCCGCCGGAAAGCGGGAAAATCTTGCCGAAATCCACCGGCCGCACCCTCACTGCCGCGCCGGTCGCAGCGGCGATCTGCGCAAAGCGCTGGTGGCCCAGATAGGTCCATGGGCTTTGCGGCGTGAAGTAATAGTCAATGGTGATGCTCAAGGGTGTCTCCTGTTGGCGCTGCAGCCGATTGATGTACATTGATTTGGTCCCCGGTTGTAACCGGGTTTGTCCTTTTTTGCTGGAGGCCGGATTTGTCCAAGCTTGTCCTGATCACCGGCGCCTCGCGCGGCATAGGCGCCGCCACCGCCCTGCTGGCCGCCCGCCAGGGCTATGCGGTCGCCGTCAACTACAGCGCCAATTCGCTGGCCGCCGACGAGGTGGTGCGGCAAATCCGCCAGGGTGGCGGCACCGCCATCACGGTGCAGGCCGACGTGGCCGACGAGGCGCAGGTGCTGGCCATGTTTGAAAAAGTCGATGCCAAGCTGGGCCGGCTGACGGCGCTGGTCAACAACGCCGGCGTGGTGGACCGCACCGAA
>JAZKGR010000125.1:0-1923 GCA_040385775.1 Pseudomonadota bacterium | reverse complement strand
ACGAGATCAAGCAGATCCTGCGCGAGAACAAGCTCAACACCGTGTGCGAAGAAGCCAGTTGCCCGAACATCGGCGAATGTTTTGGCAAGGGCACGGCGACCTTCATGATCATGGGTGACAAATGCACACGCCGTTGCCCTTTTTGCGATGTCGGCCATGGCCGGCCCGACCCGCTGGATGTGAACGAGCCTTTGAACCTGGCCAAAACCATTGCTGCGCTCAAACTCAAGTACGTGGTCATCACCAGCGTGGACCGTGACGACCTGCGCGACGGCGGCAGCGGGCATTTTGTCGAATGCATTCAAAAAATTCGCGAGCTGTCGCCCGCCACCACGATTGAAATCCTGGTTCCAGACTTCCGCGGCCGCGACGACCGCGCGCTGGAGATCCTCAAAGCCGCGCCGCCCGATGTGATGAACCACAACCTGGAAACCACGGCCCGCCTCTACAAGGAAGCGCGTCCCGGCTCAGACTATGCCTTCAGCCTGAACTTGCTCAAGAAATTCAAGGCCCTGCACCCGGACGTGCCGACAAAAAGCGGCATCATGGTCGGCCTGGGCGAGACCGACGAAGAAATTTTGCAGGTCATGCGCGACATGCGCGCACACAACATCGACATGCTGACCATCGGCCAGTACCTCTCGCCCTCGAACAGCCACCTGCCGGTGCGTCGCTATGTGCACCCGGACACCTTCAAGATGTTTGAAGCCGAGGCCTACAAGATGGGCTTTACCCATGCCGCCGTCGGCGCCATGGTGCGCAGCAGTTACCACGCCGACCAGCAGGCGCACGCCGCCGGGGTCGCCGACAAGGCCGACGCCGCGGCGCTCAGCGCGCCCTGAGCCCGCCAGCGACCGGCTTCCGGCGCCACGCCGGCGTTTATGCTTGCCGCCATGTCCGCCAACCTCTACGCCCTCGGCGCCATCGCTTTGTGGGCCACCCTGGCCTCGCTCGGTGTCGCGCTCAAACACGTCCCGCCCTTTTTGCTGACCGGCATCGCGCTGCTGGCCGGCAGCCTGCTGGCCCTGCCCTTTGTGCTGAAGGACCGCCTCTTGTGGGCCATTCCAGCCTCCACGCTGGCGCTTGGTGTCTACGGCCTGTTTGGTTTTCACTTCCTGCTGTTTATCGCCCTGCGCCATGCACCGCCGGTCGAGGCCAACCTGGTCAACTACCTGTGGCCGCTGTTCATGGTGGTGCTGGCGCCGCTGTTCCTCAAGGGCATGCACCTGCGCGCGGTGCATGTGCTGGCCGCGCTGCTGGGGTTTGCCGGTGCGGCGATCGCCATCCTGGGCGCGCGTGAAGGCGCGGCCGGCGGCGCAGGCTGGTCCTGGGGCTACCTGCCGGCGCTAGCGTCGGCCTTTATCTGGGCCAGTTATTCGTTGATGACCCAACGCGTCGCAGCCTTCCCGACCGCAGCCATCGGCCTGTTCGGTCTGGTCTCGGGCCTGTTGTCGCTGGGGTGCCACTGGCTTCTGGAGCCGGCGACGGCCTTGTCCGGCCAGGACTGGGTGCAGATCGCAGTGATGGGCCTGGGCCCGCTGGGCGCGGCATTTTTTCTCTGGGACAAGGCGCTCAAACACGGTGATGCGCGGCAGGTCGGCATCCTGAGTTATTTGACGCCGCTGTGCTCCACCGCGCTGCTGATGCTGGTCAGCGGGCGGGCGCTGAGCTGGAGCATTGCGCTGGCTGCTGTGATGATTATTGGGGCGGCTGTGCTGGGTACTCGTGGTGGGAAGTAGTGACTCCCCTGCATCACGCTGCGCCTGCGGTCTGCCTTGGATAGTAGGAGCGACTCCCCACTCCCAACCTCAGGGATGCGCTGCCTGACTCGCGCCGAGCGCGGCGGGGCTTTTGCGGGATGAGCCGTGAGGCGCAAAACCCAAGGCAAGGCTTTCTGCCTTGCCTGGTTTTGTAACGAAGCGC
>JAZKGR010000124.1:0-3453 GCA_040385775.1 Pseudomonadota bacterium | reverse complement strand
CTGAAGCCGATCTGGAAAGATAAAGCATGAGCAACTTTGACCATTTCCTGGGCACACGCGAGGTCTCGGGTCAGCATGCCTTTGATGTCGCGGCGCTCAGCGCTTACCTCGATAAAAACCTCGACGGCTTTGAAGGCCCGCTGAGTGTCGAGATGTTCAAGGGCGGCCAGTCGAATCCGACCTACAAGCTGATCACACCATTACGCGCCTATGTGATGCGCGCCAAGCCCGGCCCCGTCGCCAAACTGTTGCCGTCGGCGCATGCGGTCGAACGTGAATTCAAGGTCATGAGCGGCCTGCAGGGCACCGACGTGCCGGTGGCCAAGATGTATTGCCTGTGTGAAGACGAGGCCGTGATCGGCCGCGCCTTTTACGTGATGGAGTTTGTCGAAGGACGCGTCCTCTGGGACCAGGCCCTGCCCGGCATGACAAACGCCCAGCGCGCGGAAATTTACACCGAGATGAACCGCGTGATCGCCGCGCTGCACAAGGTGAAGTTCGCCGAACGCGGGCTGGCCGACTACGGCAAACCGGGAAACTATTTCGAGCGGCAGATCGGGCGCTGGAGCAAGCAGTACACCGCCTCCATCACGCAGCCTATTCCCGAGATGGACCAGTTGATGGCCTGGCTGCCGGCCAACATACCGGCCAGCGCGCGGGATGAGGCCATGGTGTCCATCGTGCATGGCGACTTCCGGCTCGACAACCTGATGTTTCACCCGACCGAGCCGCGTGTGCTCGCGGTGCTCGACTGGGAGCTGTCCACGCTGGGCCACCCGCTGGCCGATTTCAGCTACCACTGCATGGCCTGGCACATTCCGCCGGGCGCTTTCCGGGGCATCGGCGGCCTCGACGTCGCCAGCCTGGGCATTCCCACCGAGGCCGAGTACATCCGCCTGTACTGCGAGCGCACCGGCTTTGCCAGCCCGGAGCTGATCAAGACCGACTGGAATTTTTACCTCGCCTACAACCTGTTTCGCCTTGCCGCCATTTTGCAGGGCATTGCAAAACGCGTCGAAACCGGCACCGCTGCCAGCGCCCAGGCCGTGGCCTCGGCCAAGGGCGCGCCGGCGCTGGCGCGAATGGCATGGGACTTTGCGCAAAAAAGCCAGTCGGGCCACAAGCCCGGCTAACAAAACACCTTTACCCAGGAGATAACAATGGATTTCAACTTCACCCCCAAGGTCCAGGACATGCAGGCCCGCCTGCTGGCTTTCATGGACCAGCATGTGTACCCGAACGAGGCGCGTTTCTTCCGCGAAATTGCCGAGAACCGCGCCAAAGGCAATGCCTGGATTCCGACGGCCATCATTGAAGAACTCAAGCCCAAGGCGCGCGCCGCCGGCCTGTGGAACCTGTTTTTGCCGCACTCACCGCGCGCCCCGGAAGGCCTGTCCAACCTCGAATACGCCCCGCTGTGCGAAATCATGGGCCGCGTGCCTTTTGCGCCCGAGATTTTCAACTGCTCGGCGCCCGACACCGGCAACATGGAAACCATTGCGCGTTATGGCTCCGAAGCCAACAAGGACCGCTGGCTGGAGCCGCTGCTCAAGGGCGAGATCCGCTCGGCCTTCCTGATGACCGAGCCCGAAGTGGCATCGTCCGACGCTACCAACATCCAGTGCCGCATCGAGCGCGACGGCGACGACTATGTGCTCAACGGCCTGAAGTGGTGGTCGTCCGGCGCGGGAGACCCGCGCTGCGCCATCTACATCGTCATGGGCAAGACCAACCCCGACGCCGGCCGCCATGAGCAGCAGTCCATGATCCTGGTGCCGGCCAACAACCCGGGCATTGAAGTGATCCGCCCGCTCAGCGTGTTCGGCTACGACGATGCGCCACACGGCCACATGGAAGTGCGTCTGACCAATGTGCGCGTGCCCGCAGGCAACATGCTGCTGGGTGAAGGCCGCGGCTTCGAAATCGCGCAGGGCCGCCTCGGCCCCGGACGCATCCACCACTGCATGCGCAGCATCGGCATCGCCGAGCGCGCGCTCGAGCTCATGTGCAAGCGCCTGAACAGCCGCGTCGCTTTCGGCAAACCGGTGGCGCGCCAGTCGGTCTGGCATGAACGCATCGCCGACGCGCGCTGCATGATCGATCAGGCCCGCCTGCTGACGCTGAAGGCTGCCTACATGATGGACACCGTTGGCAACAAGGTGGCCAAGGCAGAGATCGCGATGATCAAGGTGGTCGCACCCAACATGGCCTGCCAGATCATTGACTGGGCCATCCAGGCGCATGGCGGTGGCGGCGTCTCCGACGACTTCCCGCTGGCTTACGCTTATGCGCACCAGCGCACACTGCGCCTGGCCGACGGCCCGGATGAGGTCCACCGCGCCTCGCTGGCCAAGCTGGAACTGGCCAAACACCTGGCCATGCCTGGTGAGGTCGAGATGCCGATCACGCGCGGCAGCTGACCTGCCGGCAGATTAAAACGCTATCAAAATGTGAGCTGGTGGCCCCCGCCCTATATGGGCCAGGGCCACTTTTTGTTTGCAAAAACAGTGGCAGTTGTTACAGAACGATGTCGGCGCCCAAACCGGCCAACGCCGCATCGCAGGCACTGGTGTAGGTCGCTGCAGCGTGCTGAAGGGTGGCGATATCGCCCGGCACGTATTGCATGCGCAGGTAGGCCTTGCCGCGCAACAGCATCAGGATAAAAGGGTTATCCGCATCCGGGCCAGGCACAGGCCAGGACAACAGCAGCTCGGCCAGGTTGTTGTCTATCCAGGCCAGCGCGTGTTCACGCCGATCAGCCAACACCGTGTAGCGCTCCCAGAACTCAGGCACCAGGCTGCTCCAGCCAAACTCTTCATACATGGCCAGCCAGCGCATCTCTTCGGGCAGGCTGGGATCGGCGGTGGTCTGCAGCGAGTCGGTGTAGATCGCGTAAGCGCGTTTTTCCAGCGATTCCTTGAGCGGGCGATTCATGATCAGCACCGCAGCATCGCCGCTGACACCCAGTTCCGCCCGTGCCCGCAGTTCCTCGCCAATGATGTAGTCACGCGAGGACGGTCCGCATTCCAGCTTCCAGGGTTTGCCGCGCACCTGCCCGGTCAGCAGAAAGCCCTGCACCTTGTCCTGGTGGAAATAGCTGAAGCCCTGCGTGCCCGCCCATTCCGAGACAGACGACGGGTTTGACTTGCTCTCGGGTGAACGGACCTCTTGCGGGCCCGGCTCGCCTCGCGCGAAGACCTTTTTCAGGCGATCAAACATGGTTGCGGCTTTTCTTGAAGTCCAGCAAACATCATATGTTGAAAAGTCGCGGCGAAGGTCAAGGTTTGTTCATGGGCCAGACCCGGCGGCCACCAGCAGCGCCCCACCCCAATCGCCGAACAGCTTGATCCATCCTCGCCCTTTTCCTGCAAATAAATCAGGGCAGCTTCGCATGCCGCACGCGCTTCGGGCTATAATCTTGGACTTGTCGGAGTGTGGCGCAGTCTGGTAGCG
>JAZKGR010000123.1:0-22795 GCA_040385775.1 Pseudomonadota bacterium | reverse complement strand
TCCTCCGGGAGCGGTGAAGCCTTTTTCACCCGGTCCGGGTGTGGGCGGGCCATTGCCGAAAATCAGCGACTGCGGGTTGTCGTCCACCGCATTGACGGTGCGCCGGAGCTGGCGCATGGCGCGCGCGGTTTCCTCGGCCACCTCGCCCAGGCGCGGCAGGGTCGCGGCGCTGAAGGTTTCCACCGTGGCCGCCAGTGCGGCGCCGCCCTCGGCCACCTTGTCGATGGGGCCGCCCTTGGCGTTCAGGCGTTCGGCGGTCGTGGTCACGCTGGTGGCGGTTTTGGAAACGTCGTCAGCGGCGGTCTTCAGGGATTTCAGGGTTGCGCTGGCTTCCTGGCTCAGTTTAGGCAGGCTTGAGACCACCGGGTCCATTTTGAGCACCACCTTGTTGATGCTGTCGGCGGCCTGGCTGAAGTTGTTGACCGCGCCCATCAGCGCCTGCTGGTTGCCGTCGCCCAGCAGCTTGTTGAGTTTGGTGCTGGCGGCCTCGACCTGGTCCATGATGACCTCGCTTTTGCTGAGCAACTTGTCCAGCAAGCCGGGCTTGAGCGGAATACGCGGCGGGTCATCGTCGTTGGGCGCGAGCGCCACGGTCGAGGGGCCATCGTCTTCGAGCTGGATGAAGCCCAGGCCGGTCACGCCCTGCGAGCTGATGGTGGCAAAGGTCGATTGCGTCAGCGGCGTGCCCTCCTCGACCGAGATCCGGATCAGGACGTTGCCTGCGGTCTTGTGGTCGAAGCCGATGAACTCGACCTTGCCGACCGGAACGCCGCGAAAGCGCACTTGCGCCTGCGGCTGCAGGCCGGAGATGGTTTCGCGGGTGGACAACTCATAGAGGTTGCGCTCGCCGTTGTCGCGGGTCAACCAGACGGCCAGCAGCGCCAGCAAGGCGGCAACCACCAGCACAAACGCGCCGGCGGCCATGGCATGGGCTTTGTTTTCCATAATTAAGTCCTTGTTACCTCTGTCGAGTGCCTCATACAGTGAAGGGGTATTCGCGCAGCAACTCCATGGCGCGTTGTCCCCGCTCACCCAGGAAAAAGTTGCGGATAAAGGGATGCGGAAACGCAATCACCTCGCGCGGCGGGCCGCTGACAATGACCTTCTGGTCGGCCAGCACGGCAATGCGGGTGCTCAATTCAAACAAGGTGTCCAGGTCGTGCGTCACCATCACCACCGTCAGGCTCATGCCTTTGTGCAGCGAGCGGAGCAGCGCGCAAAAACTGTCCGAGCTGTCCGGGTCCAGCCCGGCGGTCGGCTCATCGAGCAGCAGCAGCGGCGGGTCCATGATCAGGGCGCGCGCCAGCGACACGCGTTTGACCATGCCACCCGACAAATCGCTGGGCATCTTGTCGGCATGTTCCGGCGCCAGCCCAACCATCTGCAGCTTGACCATGGCCGCCTCGTGAATCAGCGCGCTCGGCAGGGTCTTGAGCTCACGCAGCGGAAAAGCAATGTTCTCCAGCACCGTGAAGGCCGAAAACAAGGCGCCCTGCTGGAACAACATGCCGACACGCTGCGCCGCGCCGCGTTTGCCGAGTTCGGCTGCAGGCTTGCCGAGCACCGTGATCTCTCCGGCGGTGGGATGCTCCAGCCCCAGCATCTGGCGCAGCAGCACGGTTTTGCCGGTGCCCGAGCCGCCGACCAGGGACAAAAATTCGCCGCGCTGTATCGTCAGGTCCAGGTCCTTGTGCACCACCGACTGCTTGTCGCCGTTGGTGAACACGGTCGACAGGCCGGCGATGTCAACGATCACGTCCTTATTCGGCGCACTGCTGCTGGCGGGCGTGTGGAGGGGCATCATCAGGTTCCCACGCTTTTGAACAGCACGGCAAAAAGCGCATCGACCAGAATCACCACGGTGATGGAGGTCACAACCGAGGCCGTGGTGCCCTGGCCCAGGCTTTCGGTATTGGGCTTGACGCGCAAGCCGAAGTGGCAACCGATCAGCGCAATCAGCACGCCGAAGACCACCGATTTGGCCGTGGCCAGCGTCAGGTTGGCGGCATCTACCGCGGCCGGCAACGCGTTGATGAAAAACGAGGGCGTGATGCCCATCGCCAGATCGGCGGCCAGCATGCCGCCCATCAGCGCGGAAATCGTGGTCCAGACGCTGATCAGCGGCATCACAATGGCCAGCGCCAGCGCGCGCGGCATCACCAGACGGTAGCTGTGGGCAATGCCCATGACCCGCATGGCGTCGAGCTCTTCCGTGACCCGCATCACCCCGATCTGCGCAGTGATGGCCGAGCCGGAACGCCCGGCGATCAGGATGGCGGCCAGCACCGGCCCCAGCTCGCGGATCAACGAGATGCCCAGGATATTGACGATGAAGGCGTCGGCGCCGAACTGCTTGAGCTGCTGCGAGATCAGGTAAGCCAGCACCACGCCGATCAGGAAGCCGACCAGCGCGGTGATCGGCAAGGCGGTGGCACCGATGTGGTACAGGTGGCCGGACAGGTCGCGCCATGGGCCTTCACGCGGGTTTCTGGCGAGCTTGCCGAGATTGAGCACCAGGCGGCCCACCAGCGCCACCAGGCCCGTGAAGTGATCAACGACTTCCAGCAGCCCCTCGCCGAGCTTCAGAAAGGCGTGCCTGAAGCCTTGAGATGGCTGTGCGGGCCGCTCCACGCTGAACTCGGCCACACGTTCAAGCACCGCGCGCTGTGCGGGCTCCAGCTCCAGTTTTTCAGGCCACTGCCGGCCCCAATGGTCCCAGAGCACCTGAGCGCCCAGATGATCCAGTTGCCCGATCTGGCGCAAGTCCCACAACACGCCCTGATCCGGCGCAGCAGCACCCAGGGATTGCAGGTGGCTGCTCAGCGCATCCCACACGGGCTGCGCGGTCAGTTCACTGGCCGTCCAGGGGCCCAGCACCAGATAACACGCGCCCTCCGGCGTGTCCTGCAACTCGATATGCGGAGTGGCTTCGCTGGCAGCGGCTTCCTCCGGAGGTGGCATGTTGTTGATGGTGCAAGCGTCAGAAGGTGATTGGGCAGGACGGGCAGCGCACGGATGCGCATGACACGACTCGAACTGCATGGTAATGCAGCTACAGATGCCGCGGCTACCGGCATTTGGCTTCAAAACGCCCTCTTCCTGTCCTACAGTGCGCCTGCGGGCGGCACCGGGTGATCGCTAACTGCCAGCCTGTTCGGGGGTGGCCGTTTGCGCGGCGCGCAACAGCGGCGATCTGAGAATGATCTGGGCGGTGGAGAAAAAATGCTGCTCCAGCGCGTGCAATGCGGCAGCTTCGTCGCGCTTGAGCACGGCCGCCATGAGCTGACGGTGCTCACCGCGCACATCGCGCTTGTCGGTCTCCAGCGGTGCCGAGAGGCGGCGGTAGCGCTCGCTTTGCTCGTGCAGCAGTGCGCGCAAGCGCAGCAGCCAGGGGCTGGGGCAGGCGCTCACCAGCGCTTCATGAAACTCACGGTGCGAGTTGCTCCAGATTTGCGTCACACGGGTTTCCGCATCAGCTGGCGAGTCTTGCAAGCGCTCCATGCGGTGGGCGGCGGCGACGATGCGGCTTTCCCATTCGACGTCGCCGTTTTTCATGGCCTGCGCCAGACACAGCGACTCGACCTCCACCCGCGTACGGGTCAGGTCCAGCAGTTCCTCACTGCTGACCGGGCTCACGCGGTAACCGCGCTGCGCCTCGGCAATCACCATGCCTTCGGCGCTCAGCCGTGACAGCGCTTCCCGTATCGCGCCCAGACTCACGTCAAACCTTTTTTCCAGCGCCCCGATGTTGAGCTTCGCACCCGCGGGCAACTGGCCATCGAGGATTTCAGCCCTGATCAGGCGGCAGACAGTTTCTGCCTGGGTGGGTTTAGGGGGGGTCAACATCGCCATGGAATTTTATCGGGTATGTACTAAGTAATAAATAATAGATTATTTGATAAATTATACATATTGACTTTGGCGGCAAGAGGTCGTCAAGCGACTGATTCAAGGAGAAAAGATGAAACTGGTTCGATTCCTGTCACAAGGGCAGGAAGGGTGGGCGGTCCATGCACCGGCAACGGACAGCTGGCACGGCACGACCACCGCTTCGGAGGTCTATCCCGGCACCGTGGACGCCATGATCCTCGCGGGCGGCAACGCGCTGATTGATGCCGCTGCGGTGATGTCCCGTCAGGCCGCTGTTGACCTGGCGGACGTCCAGTTTCTGGCGCCTGTGGCCCACCCGCCCAAGATCATTTGCGTCGGGCTCAACTACAAGGACCACTCCGAAGAGAGCGGCTTCAAGCAGCCGGATTACCCCACGCTGTTTTCGCGCTTCAACACCAGCGTGATCGCCCATGACGCGGCCCTGATCCATACCAGCCTGTCGGACACGCTGGACTATGAAGGCGAGCTGGTGGTCGTGATCGGCAAGGGCGGCGCCAACATCTCCCGCGAAGACGCGCTCTCGCATGTGCTGGGCTACTCCGTCTTCAACGACGGCAGCATCCGCGAGTACCAGTTCAAGTCACCCCAGTGGATGATGGGCAAGAATTTCGACGGCACGGGCGCCTTCGGCCCCTGGCTGGTCACGGCCGACGAGCTGCCGCCCGGCGCGCGCGGCCTGCTGCTGGAGACCCGCCTGAACGGCCAGACCGTGCAGTCGGCCAACACTGACGACATGGTGTTCGACGTCGAGTCCCTGATCGTGATTCTCAGCGAGGTTTTTACGCTTGAAGCCGGCGACCTGATCGTCGCCGGCACACCGTCAGGCATCGGCCACGCACGCGAACCCAAGCTGTACATGCGGCCCGGAGACGTGTGCGAGGTCGAAATCGAGCGCATCGGTCTGCTGCGCAATCCTGTCCAGAGCAGAGTCCCGGCCCATCCAACTGTCCACCACTGAGAGCCCACCATGAAACTGAATCGATTTCTGTCCATCACCGCCATCGGCGCTGCCGCCGCACTGACTGCACTTGCCCCTCTGGGCGCCGTGGCCCAGGACAAGGCGCGCACCACGCGTTTTGGCCACGGCATGGCCGACAACCACCCGGCCGGCCAGGCCGCGAAAATGTTTTCCGCCGAGATGGAGAAAGTGACCGGCGGACGCATCAAGACCAGCGTCATCGCCAACCAGGCCCTGGGCCCGGACCCGCAGATGCTGGGTGCGCTGCAGGGCGGGGTGCAGGAGTTCTACACCGGCAGTGCCCTCGGCATGCTGGGCCAGGTCAAGGAACTCGGCTTTCAGGACGTCCCCTTCCTCTTCAACACCGAGGCCGAAGCACACGCGGTTTTTGACGGGCCGGTCGGCAAGCATCTCAACGACAAGCTCAGCGCCGTCGGCATCCATGTGCTCGGCTGGTGGGAAAACGGCTTTCGCCACATCACCAACTCCAAGCGGCCGGTCAACACACTCGATGACCTGAAGGGCCTGAAGCTGCGCACGCAGCCCAACCCGCTGACCCTGGACGCCTTCAAGGCGATCGGCGCCAATGCCTCGCCGCTGCCGTGGTCCGAGCTTTTCGTTGCACTGGAAACCAAAGCTTTTGACGGCCAGGAAAACCCCATCGTGCTGATGTATACGCAGCGCTTTTATGAAGTGCAAAAGTACATGACCTTGTCTGGCCACGTCTACTCACCACTGATTTTTGCGGTATCGAAGAAATACTGGGACAGCCTGTCGCCCGCCGACAAACAGCTGATGACCACCGCCGCCGCGAACGCCACCGCCTTCCAGCGCAAGACCACCGCCGCCGAAGCGGGCAGTGCCCTGCAAGGCATGAAGGACAAGGGCATGCAGGTGACGCAGTTTTCGGCCGCCGACCTGCAGGCCATCCGCACCCGGGTGCCACCAGCCATCGCGCCGCATCTTGAAAAAATCGGCCCCGAGTTCATGACCCTGGTCCGCAGCGAAATCGCGCGGGTACGCGCCGGAAAATAAACGAACGCCGCGGTGTGCGGGCCGGCTGCTTCGGCAGCGGCCTGCACAGCCCTGCCGGGGCTCACTGACTTTTTCTTCCCCTCTTTCCTGGCCGGCACAACGCGGCCGACCCCGCCCCCGATCCACCCATGTCCTCCCACCCACCCCTGCCCCCTGAATTTCTCGCCAGCCTGACGGCCCTGCTCGGCGAGCGCGTGTCCACCAGCGCTGCGGTGCGAGAGCACCATGGCCGGGACGAGTCCATCTTTGGCGCGATGCCGCCCGACGCCGTGGCCTTTGTGCGCAACACCGGCGAAGTTGTCGCCACCGTCAAGCTGTGCCAGCAGTACCGCGTTCCCATCGTTCCCTATGGCGCGGGTTCGTCGCTGGAGGGCCACACGCTGGCGGCGCGAGGCGGGCTGACCCTGAACCTGCAGCAGATGGACCAGGTGCTGGCCATCCATGACCAGGACCAGACCGCCACGGTGCAACCGGGCGTGACGCGCAAGGCGCTCAATGCGGCCTTGCGTGACACCGGCCTGTTTTTTCCGGTCGACCCTGGCGCCGACGCCAGCTTCGGTGGCATGTGCGCCACCCGCGCCTCGGGCACCAACGCCGTGCGCTACGGGACCATGCGCGAGAACGTCCTCAACCTCACGGTGGTCACCGCCGACGGCGAAGTGATCACAACCGGGCGGCGCGCCAAAAAATCCGCAGCCGGCTATGACCTGACGCGCCTGTTTGTCGGCTCCGAGGGCACGCTGGGCGTGGTGGTGGAGGCCACCGTCCGGACCTACCAGCTGCCTGAAAGCATCCTGGCCGCGGTGTGCGCGTTTCCCGACATCAACACGGCGGTGCAGGCGGTGGTCCAGGCCATACAGCTGGGTGTGCCGCTTGCGCGCTGCGAGTTCGTGGACAGTGTCGCGATCCGCGCCATCAATGCCTACAGCAAGACCGGCCTGCCCGAGCAGCCCCACCTGTTTTTTGAATTCCACGGCAGCGCGTCCGGTGTGCGCGAGCAGGTCGAGCTGGTGCAGGAGATCTGCAACGATGGCGGCGGTGCGCAGTTCCAGTGGGCGCGCACCCCGGAAGAGCGCACCCGGCTGTGGGAGGCCCGCCACAACACCTACTTCGCGGCGCTTCAGCTTCGCCCCGGTTGCCGGTCCGTCGTCACGGATGTCTGCGTGCCGATTTCGCAACTCGCCGAGTGCGTCAACGAGACTGCCCGCGACCTGCAGCAGTCCGGTATGCTGGCGCCCATCGTCGGCCATGTGGGCGACGGCAACTTCCATGTTCAGATGCTGGTCGATGCAGCCAGCCACGCCGAGGTGGAAGCCGCCGAGCAGCTCAACGCGCGCCTGGTTGCGCGGGCGCTGGCGATGGACGGCACCTGCACGGGGGAACACGGCGTGGGCCTGCACAAGCAGGGCTTTCTGATCGACGAACTCGGCAGCGCCTCGGTCAACGTCATGCGGCAGATCAAACATGCGATGGACCCGCATAACATCATGAACCCCGGGAAAATTTTCTCTTTCTGAACGCTACAGGCCTGCCGGGTCGGACGATTTTCCCTGCCAGGACCCCTCAATGAAAAAACTTATCCACTGGTACTACAAGGCGCTTGAGCTGATCGTGGTGCTGGCCCTGGCCGCCATGTGCCTCATGGTGTTCGGCAATGTGGTGTTGCGGCACTTCTTCGATTCCGGCATCAACACCTCCGAGGAGTTGTCGCGCTTCATGTTCATCTGGCTCACCTTTCTCGGCGCCATCGTCGCGATGCGTGAAGGCGGGCACCTGGGTGTGGACATGGTGGTGCGCCGCCTGTCAGGCAGGACGCAGTTGGCTGCCGTGCTGCTGGCGCAACTCATCATCCTGGTGTGTTGCGCGGTGCTGCTGTGGGGGCTGCTCCGGCAGCATTCGCTCAACGTCGCCAACACCGGCATGGTCACCGGTATTTCATTGAGCGTGGTGTATTCGGTGGCCTACCTGTGCGCCGCCTCCATCGGCATCCTGACCCTGGCCAACATCGCCAAACTCCTGATGGGCAGGATCACGCCTGCTTCGCTGATCGCCAGCAGCGACAGCGACTGAGGCCCCCATGATCGTCGCCATTTTTGTTCTTTCGCTGCTGGCGGCCATGGCCGTCGGCGTGCCCGTGGCTTTTGCGCTGATGGCCTGCAGCATGGCCATGATGCTGTACATGGATTTTTTCGATGCGCAGATCATGGCGCAGAACATGCTGTCGGGCGCCGACAGCTTCCCGCTGATGGCCATCCCCTTCTTTGTGCTGGCGGGTGAACTGATGAATGCCGGCGGTATCTCCCGCCGCATTGTCGATGTGGCGGGCGCGTGGGTGGGCCACTTCAAGGGCGGCCTCGGTTACGTGGCCATCTTCGCTTGCGTGGTCATGGCCTCGCTGTCGGGCTCGGCGATTGCCGACACGGCGGCCGTCGCCGCCCTGTTGATCCCGATGATGCGCAATGCCGGCTACAACCTGCCGCGTTCTTCCGGGCTGATCGCCGCCGGCGGCATCATCGCCCCGGTGATTCCGCCGTCCATCGGTTTTGTGATGCTGGGTGTGGTCGGAAACATCTCGATCACCAAGCTGTTCATCGCCGGCATCGTCCCCGGCCTGCTGATGGCGCTGGCGCTGGTGCTGACCTGGGCCTTCCAGGCCAGGCGCGAGAACATGCCGCGCGGCGAGAAACTACCGGTGCGCAAACGCTGGGAAGCCACCTTTGCAGGCATCTGGGCGCTGCTGCTGCCGGTTTTCATCGTCGGCGGCCTGAAGGGCGGTTACTTCACACCCACCGAGGCGGCCGTGGTCGCGGTGTTCTACGCCCTGTTCGTCGGCTTCGTGGTCTACCGCGAACTGCGTGTCTCCCAGTTGTATGGGCTGCTGCTGACCGCCGGCAAGACATCGGCCGTCGTGATGTTCCTGGTGGCGGCAGCGCAGGTGTCTGCCTGGCTGATCGCCGCTGCCAACATCCCGATGGCGGTGGCCGACATGCTGCAGCCGCTGGTGGACAACCCGAAGCTGCTGATGCTGGTCATCATGGCGCTGATCTTCGTGGTCGGCTCCGCGCTCGACTTCGCGCCTACCATCCTGATCATGGTTCCGGTGCTGATGCCGGTCGTGCGCATGGCCGGGATTGACCCGGTTTATTTCGGCGTGCTGTTCATCATGAACAACGCCATCGGCCTGATCACGCCGCCGGTGGGGACGGTGCTCAACGTCGTCTGCGGCGTGGCCAAACAGCGTATGGAGACCGTGATCCTGGCGGTTGTGCCTTATTTGCTGGCGCAGATGACGGTGCTGCTGCTGCTCATCATCTTTCCACAGCTGGTGATGGTGCCTCTGCAGTTCCTGACGCGCTAGCCCATAGCGGCCAGAAGCGTCAGATGGACGCTCCTCAGGACCAGACCGCGTCAAGCGCCTGCCAGGCGCTGGCCACCACCGGCGACTGGCGCCGGGTGTGGAGGCTGACGAAACCCAGCACACTTTGCAGGCTGACCTGGTCGGCAATCACCAGACCGGCGGACTGCGACTCGCGCATCGCAATCGAATCACGCACCAGGCTGAGGCCAACGCCGGACTTCACCAGGTCCAGCATGGACGCCTCCTGGTCCACCAGCGCCACACGCCGGGGTTCGACCCCCAGTGGCTCGAACACGCTGGCCAGCAGGCGGTGATGGGCCGACGCCGGTGGCGTGGCGATCCAGGGCAAGGCGGCCAGGGCCTTCCAGTCCCGGCCCAGCACCCGCGGCCCCCAGCCGGCGGGTGCCAGCACGCGGTAAGTGAAGTGCATCAACTCCCGAAAGGCAAACTGCGGCGCCAGACCGGCGGGCTGGTTTGCTCCTGAATTCATAGCTGCTTGCGCACGACTGATATGGGCTGAAGGCCGATTTGATTGCGAGCTCTCCCGATGGCCCGGGGCTTGCGCCGGGCTGCCGAGGTAAAAGCCCACATCGAGTTCGCCGCGGTCAATCTGCGCCAGCACGTCGCCACTCATGGCCTGGCGCAGCTCGGTCTCGACTTGGGGCGCGGTTTCCACCAGCACCTTCAAAAAAGCGCCAAGCCGGGTGAACTCGGGGTCCAGAATGGTGCCAATGCGCAGCTGGCCGCGCACCTGGGTGTGCAGGCCGGCGGCGGCATTTTTGAAATCGCCCTGCGCGGCCAGCACTTTTTCCGCCAGCGGCAACAGGGCCGCGCCATCGCGCGTCAGGTTCATGCCCTGCGCACTGCGGGTGAACAGTGTCAGCCCCGTGGCAGCTTGCAGGCCTTTAATCTGCAGGCTGACGGCGGGCTGCGTCAGGGACAGCTTCCCGGCCGCACGCGAGAGATTGCCCTCCCGGGCCACGGCCGCAAAAATCCGGAGTGTCTGGATGTCCATTATTAGTAATATTTATAACACTACTGAGAAATTCAAAGTAGCGCGTCCCGGTCTAGTCCGGTAATCTTGGCGCTCACCCATGGAGACACACAATGAATGATATGAGCCGCCCAAATATGAAGTCCGCTGTCCAGGCCATCGGCCACGCCATCAACGGGCTCAGCGCCGCCGGCCGTTCCGGCCGCGCGCAAGACGTCTTCAACCCCGCCACCGGCGCCGTGACAGGCCGTGTCGCACTGGCCAATGCCGCCGAGGTCGATGCCGCCGTGGCCGCGGGTGTGGCCGCCTTCCCCGCCTGGGCCGACACCCCGCCGATACGCCGCGCCCGCGTGATGTTCAAGTTCCTCGAGCTACTGAATCAGAACAAAGACACGCTGGCCCACATGATCACCGCCGAACACGGCAAGGTCTTCACCGACGCCCAGGGCGAGGTCTCTCGCGGCATCGACATCGTCGAATTCGCCTGCGGCATCCCGCAACTGCTCAAGGGCGACTTCACCGACCAGGTCTCCACCGGTATTGACAACTGGACCCTGCGCCAGCCGCTGGGCGTTGTCGCCGGCATCACGCCGTTCAACTTTCCGGTGATGGTGCCGATGTGGATGTTCCCGGTGGCGATTGCTGCCGGCAACTGCTTTGTGCTCAAGCCCAGCCCGATCGACCCCAGCGCCAGCCTGCTGATGGCCGAGCTGCTCAAACAAGCCGGCCTGCCCGACGGCGTGTTCAACGTGGTGCAGGGCGACAAGGAAGCCGTCGATGCGCTGCTGGTGCACCCGGACGTGAAGGCGATTTCTTTCGTCGGCTCCACGCCGATTGCCAACTACATCTACGAAACCGGCGCGCACCACGGCAAACGGGTGCAGGCCCTGGGCGGCGCCAAGAACCACATGGTGGTCATGCCCGACGCCGACATTGACCAGGCGGTGGATGCGCTGATAGGCGCCGGTTACGGCTCGGCCGGTGAGCGCTGCATGGCGATCTCGGTGGCGGTGCTGGTGGGGGATGCGGCCGAGCGCTTGATCCCCAAGCTGGCCGAACGCGCCAAAACCCTCAAGGTGCTGGATGGCGAGAACC
This sequence comes from Pseudomonadota bacterium, assembly GCA_040385775.1. Lineage (GTDB taxonomy): Bacteria > Pseudomonadota > Gammaproteobacteria > Burkholderiales > Burkholderiaceae_C > Polaromonas. The sequence goes on along the minus strand of JAZKGR010000123.1, from coordinate 11,464 downwards.
TGGCCGCCGAGATGGGGCCCATCGTCACGCGCGCCGCGCATGAGCGCATCACCGGCTACATCGCCCAGGGCGAAAAGGAAGGCGCGAAGCTGCTGGTGGACGGCCGCGGCTTCAGCGCAGCCAGCGCCGGCGCCGGCTGCGACCAGGGTTTCTGGATGGGCGGCACGCTGTTTGACCATGTGACGCCGCAGATGAAGATCTACAAGGAAGAGATCTTCGGGCCGGTGCTGTCCTGCGTTCGGGTGAAAGACCTGAAGGAAGCCGTCGAGCTGATCAATGCCCACGAGTTCGGCAACGGCGTGAGCTGCTTCACGCGCGACGGGAATGTGGCGCGTGAATTCTCGCGCCGCATTGAAGTCGGCATGGTCGGCATCAACGTTCCGATCCCGGTGCCCATGGCCTGGCATGGCTTTGGCGGCTGGAAGAAGAGCCTGTTCGGCGACATGCATGCCTACGGCGAAGAGGGCGTGCGTTTCTACACCAAGCAGAAGTCCATCATGCAGCGCTGGCCGGAGAGCATTGGCAAGGGCGCCGAGTTTGTGATGCCGACGGCCAAGTAAGTTTCCCCCGAAGCGGCCTGTGGCCGCCTCCCCCAGGGGGTCGCCATCTGCGGACCGCGAAGCCGGACCCGCGCTGGCTTGAGGCACGCAGGGGCCAGATGGCGCTGCATAGGCTGATTCAACAAAAAAGAACAACAACGAGACAACAAGCATGAGCGACAACATTTTTGACTACATCATCGTCGGGGGCGGAACCGCCGGCTGCCTGCTGGCCAACCGCCTGAGCGCCGATGCATCGAAACGCGTGCTCCTGATCGAGGCCGGGCGCAAGGACGACTACCACTGGATTCACATCCCGGTCGGTTACCTGTACTGCATCGGCAACCCGCGCACCGACTGGCTCTACAACACCGAGCCCGACGCCGGCTTGAACGGACGCAGCCTGCGTTACCCGCGCGGCAAGGCCCTGGGCGGTTGCTCCAGCATCAACGGCATGATTTACATGCGCGGCCAGTCGCGCGACTATGACCAATGGGCCGAGCTGACGGGTGACGACACCTGGCGCTGGGAGCAGGTGCTGCCCGACTTTCGCAAACACGAGGACCACTACAAACTCGACGCACCGAAAGGCATGGCCCACGCAGAGGTCAATGAAAACTTCCGGCGCCTGCACGGCCACAAGAGCCAGCATGCGGCCAGCGAGGGCGTGGCACGCAAGATGGGCGGCGAGTGGCGGATTGAAAAACAGCGTTTGCGCTGGGACATTCTTGATGCGTTTTCTGCGGCCGCGCAGCAGGCGGGCATTCCGGCCACCGACGACTTCAACACGGGCAACAACGAAGGTGTAGGCTACTTCGAGGTGAACCAGAAAAACGGCTGGCGCTGGAACACTGCCAAGGCGTTTTTACGCCCCACCTGTTATGCGCGCCCCAATTTCGAGATGTGGACCAGCGCGCAAGTCAGCAAGCTTGTCATCGAGCGCCAGGACGACGGCAGCCAGCGCTGCACCGGCGTTGAAGTGTGGACCGGCCAGGAACACGTGACTGCTTTTGCCACGCGCGACTCTGGCAAGGCGCAGGGCAGGCTGGGCGAGGTGATCCTGAGCGCAGGCGCCATCGGTTCACCGCAAATCCTGCAACTCTCCGGCATCGGCCCGGCGGCGCTGCTGCAGCAACACGGCATCCCGGTCGTCGCCGACCTGCCCGGCGTGGGCGCCAACCTGCAAGACCACCTGCAGATCCGCTCGGTCTACAAGGTCAACAAACTGGCTGGCAGCAAGACGAAAAACTTCACGCTCAACACCCTCGGCAGCTCGCTCTGGGGCAAGGCAAAAATCGGCCTTGAATACGCGCTGCGGCAGACCGGCCCGATGAGCATGGCGCCCTCGCAGCTTGGCGCCTTCACGCGCAGTTCGCCCGACCAGCCCTACCCCAACATCGAATACCACGTCCAGCCGCTGTCACTCGATGCGTTTGGCGAGCCGCTGCACAGCTTCAACGCCTTCACGGCCAGCGTCTGCAACCTGAACCCGACTAGCCGGGGCACGGTGCAGATCAGGAGCGCCCGGTTTGAAGACGCGCCGGCGATTGCGCCCAACTACCTGAGCACGCCTGAAGACCGGCAGGTCGCCGCCGACTCCCTGCGCGTCACGCGCCGCATCGTGGGTCAGAGCGCGCTGGCGGGCTATCAGCCCGAAGAGTTTCGCCCAGGCGTGCAGTTTCAAAGCGATGAAGATCTGGCGCGTCTGGCGGGCGACATTGCCACCACCATCTTTCACCCGGTGGGCACCACCAAAATGGGCAGGGCGAACGACCCGATGGCGGTGGTGGACGCGCACTTGCGGGTGCGCGGAATCACTGGCTTGCGTGTGGTCGATGCCGGCGTGATGCCGCTTATCACCAGCGGCAACACCAACTCCCCCACCCTGATGATTGCCGAGAAGGCTGCGCAGTGGATTCAGGAGGGGGTCTAACCCCCGCGTTCGTTCACTGCGTGTGCGGGCCCGTCAAGGGTTGGCGTCTGAATCGTCGAGCAGGGCTGCGATGTTCAGGACATCGGCCTTCTGATTGCGGGCCCTGAGCTCGTCGGCGCACCCCATCCAGCGCTTGATCTGCACGCCCCAGCTTTGCGCCTCTTCGTCGGTCATGGGTGTTTTGTCCTTGACAGCGACCGCATAAGGCTCGGGCCCGCAATGTGTCTGGGCCGCGTCCATAAACCCCATCCGGTAAGACAGTGCCACCAGCAGGTGCTGATCGGCCAGCCAGCGCTGGTTGATGACAAACATGTTGGCCGACGCAGTGGCGTTCATCTTGTCCAGGATGGCGCGTGGCGTACCGAGCGCGGCCATGTAATTTTCGACATTGCGGGCAATGCTGGCAAACCGCTCAGACGCCGGGTCCATGGTTTGTCCGTTCACTTTCACGTTGATCCGGTGTACACCCAGGCTGGCACTGCTGGGCACATGGCGACTGACGCCGCTCATCCACAAGATAAAACAGGCGCTGTAACAACGGGCACCAGGAACCACGTGCGTTGCCGCGTAGCTTTTTTCGAGCAGGCGGGCAATCTTGACGGTCTCATCGAAATCGCCGCCAGGAGAATCCAGAAATACGGATCGCGCAAAACGGCCATAGTTGTCGGGGTGCCGGACAAACTGGACGATTTTGGCGTAATCACCTTTCTGGATCGGACCTTTGATCAGCACGCCCTGCTGATGCGCGGAAATATCGGCGGCCACCGCGGGCGCGAGTGCAGCAAAAAATAGCCATGCAAAAAGAACAAAAGCGGCTCGCAACATGGATGACCTCCTGCTCGCAGGGAAAACCTGAATGTCAGCGAATGTTACGAGCCTTGGGCGCGTTTGTCAGTCATGAATTACCGGTCCGGTAGTAACTTATTACCCTTGGTGAGGCGATTTCCACCATCGCGACCAGCCTTGGCTACTTGGCGCGCAAAATCATGGTATCTCCGGAAAAAACCAGTTCAAATTTGGACAAAAAGCTCTGCCCCAGCAAGGCCACCCCGGCGTCTGGGCCGACCAGCCCCACGCCCACCCGTGTACCGGAAACACTGACAGGCCCAACGGAGACGGTGAGGCCGGAAACAATCCGCCCGCGCAACTCGCCATTGGCCGTCCGGAATGTCGTCGGCTCGCCAGGCGCCAGGCCGGCGTCACGGGCAAACGCCTCACTGACCACCACCAGCGAGGCCCCGGTGTCCACCAGAAAAGTCACCGGTTTTCCCTGGATTTGGCCCTGCGCATAAAAATGGCCATCGCGCGCCCTCGGAATCGACAGCTCACCCGACGCTAAAACCACCAGCGGCGGCGGTTTCAGGACCTGGGTCATCACGGCATACAGCACTGCCATGATCGCCAGCCAGAACAGCACAATGGCCAGCGGGCCCCAGCCGAGGCCGGTGCCGGCCCGGCCCGCTTCTTTCGCACTGTTGTTGGCCATGAGATGTCCAGGTTGGCGGCAACTACCGGTCCCGCTGCTGCGGGCCAGGCTCCTGGTGGGGATGATACGTGCCTGCGTTTGGCGAAACGATGGCGCGTCTTCAGCAAGCCACCTCACTTCCCGGGGGAAGCGGTGAATACGTCCTTGCGCAAGTGTTGCAACCGGATCGGGAGGGATTGCCAGGGCAGGTGCCGCAAACCCGCCTCGCCCTCTATAAAAACCAACGGGAGATCAGCGCAAGCCTTTGACATAACGCGGCGCGTCAGGGTCCCGGCGCTCACGCTGGCGGTGGGTTTCACTGTCGCCGAAGATGGCGCCAAATGTCGATTCGATGAAGCCGGACTCGGGGTACACCTCTTCCTCGGTATTGACCGAACGCGCGCTTTGCTGGTCGCCCACGGACGGGCCCGCAGCCGCATGGTGGGCGACAGCCGCCCGCTCCTTGACCGCATCGGCCATCATCTTGACCAGCGGTACGCGATGCCTGGCGTCGGGCGTCGCCATGATTTCTTCCAGCCTGTCGGCCCAAACCCCGAGGTCGATATGTCCATCCTCGGCTGCCTTTTCGCGCGAAAAGCGGACAATTTCGGCGGCGTACTCCGCATTGGTCGCCATCCATTCTGTATCCGTCACACGCCCCGTCTTGCGGCGCAGCAACACATGCAGATGAGCGGCTATGGCAATTTTTTCGGTGGAGGACATGGCTTCTCCTTCCATCAGGCAATCCGCTCGGCATGCTGGGAAATGTCCATGCCATCGGATTCCGAGGCCTCACTGACGCGCAGGCTGAAGAGCAGCGAGGTAATCCACAGCACCACTGCCGTCATGAGCAGGCTGTAACAGAGCACGGCGCCGACCCCGATGGCCTGGGTCAGGATGCTGCCCTCGACGCCTGAAATGGTCTTGCTGGCAAATACGCCGGTCAGCAGAGAGCCGACGATGCCACCGACACCGTGCACGCCGAACACGTCCAGGGAGTCATCGGCGTTGAGCAGGCGTTTCAGCCCGGTGGCGCCCCAGTAGCAGGCCACGCCGGCAATCAGGCCGATGGCCAGTGCGGCGCGTGGCGAGACAAACCCCGCAGCCGGCGTGATCGCGACCAGACCGGCGACCAGGCCCGAGCACAAACCGAGCAAGGTCGGACGGCCACGCGCCATCCACTCGGCGAACATCCAGGACAAGGCGCCCGCCGCCGCTGCGATGTGTGTCACCGCCATCGCCAGGCCGGCACGGCCGTCGGACGCCACAGCCGAGCCCGCGTTGAAGCCAAACCATCCAACCCACAACATGCCCGCGCCGGCCATGGTCAGACCCAGATTAAAAGGCGTGAACGCCTCACGGCCGTAGCCGGCACGCGGCCCAAGCACATAGGCACACACCAGCCCGGCAACGCCGGCGTTGATATGCACCACCGATCCACCGGCAAAATCGAGGGCGCCAAGCTGGGCCAGCCAGCCATTGGGCTCCCAGACCCAGTGCGCAATCGGCGCATACACCGCCACCGTCCACAGGCTGATGAAACAAAGCATCGCTGAAAACCGCATGCGTTCGACAAAAGCGCCCACCACCAGCGCTGCCGTGATGATCGCAAAGGTCAGTTGAAACATCGAATACACCGACTCGGGGATATTCGGGGCGATATGACTGACCGACACTTTCTGCGTGTCCTTCACGTAGTCCAGCCCCGCGAACCAGAGGCGCTCACCGCCTCCTATGAAATGGCCCAGGGCGCCACTGCCGGGCGTGAAGGCCAGTGAATAAGCGACCGCAAACCACAGCAAGCTGACCACCGCGCAAATGGCCACCACGCTGGCCATGGTGTTGAGCACATTTTTCTTGCGCACCATGCCACCATAAAACAGGGCAATGCCCGGCAAGGTCATCAGGAGGACCAGCGCAGTCGATGTCATGACCCAGGCGGTATCCGCGCCATTGAGGGTGTCTGCCGCAACCAGGCCGGGGCGGCTCAAGGGCGTTGGCGGGGCCGGAACGGCTGGGGCTGCAGGCGCAGCGGGTGGCGCGACGACCACGGGCACCGGCTCCGCCGCAATGGGCGCAACTGGCGCTGACGCAGCACCAGCCACATCGGGAGCGGCCGGCGTTGCTGCTGGCCCCTGGGCACCCACCTGAAAACCGGCAACTGCCAGCCATAGACACAAACCCAGCCTGACAACGCGCTTGCGGTACATAGTGATTCCCGTTTTTGTGCGAATAAACCTGACAACCGGTAACAATAGGCATAAGTCATGCCAGCAAGCGCGAGCCGTCACATACGAAGGGAATACGCCCCAAGGGGAGGGAAAATCCTGATGCACTAAGCGGGTGCGCGGCCTACAGTTGCTGACCTGCAGACGGGCCACAGCGCTCGCAGAGGGGCCGAGGAGACAAACAGATTTACTAGAAAATATTGGCATCCTTCGGGATGTTTTTTACAAAGCGTCGGGCTTTCCCGGCGCTTTTTTTTGCCTCCGCGTACCGAATCAGTGCATGCGACCATGCGCATCCGCATGTGCCGCAGGCACGATGAGACAATCCGGCCATGGAATTGCTGATCGTGACGCTCGCCTCGCTGCTGGCGGGTTTTGTGGACGCTATCGTCGGCGGCGGCGGCCTGATTCTGGTGCCGGCCCTGTTTGCCGTCTTTCCCACCACGCACCCGGCCACGCTGTTCGGCGTGAACAAGGGCGCCTCGGTCTGGGGCACGGCGGTCGCCACCGTCCAATATGCGCGCCGTGTGGACATGCGCTGGTCGGCCCTGCTGCCGGCGGCGGCGGCGGGTTTTGCCGGCTCGCTGGCCGGCGCCTGGCTCGTGACCGTCATCTCGCCGGGATTTTTACGCAAGACGCTACCGTTTGTGCTGTTGGCAGTGCTGCTCTACACCCTGGTCAAAAAAGAGCTGGGCCGCCATCATGCCCCGCGTTACAGCGGCCGTGCCGAAACCGCCGCGGCCTGCTGCATCGGCCTGGTGCTGGGGTTTTACGACGGGTTTTTTGGCCCCGGCACCGGCAGTTTTTTTGTCTTTTTGTTTGTGCGCTGGCTGGGGTATGACTTTTTGAATGCCTCGGCATCGGCCAAGCTGCTCAACACATCCACCAACCTGGCGGCCCTGCTGCTGTTTGCATGGAAGGGCCATGTCTGGTGGCACTTCGCGTTGACCATGGCAGTGGCCAATGTGATCGGCAGCGTACTGGGCACGCGCATGGCGCTCAAACATGGCGCCGGTTTTGTGCGCATCGTGTTTATCGTGGTGGTCAGCGCCCTGATCCTCAAAACCGGCTTTGATGCGTTCCTGAAGTAGCGCCAAAGTCCACTGGACTGCCGACAGGCGCTGCCCTAGTCGGGATAAACGTCAAGTGCAGGCACCGTGGGCGCCAATTTGTTCAGGGCTTCGGCAATCGCAGCCGCCTTGGCCGCGTTGGCCGCGGTTGATGCCGCGCCACGCCCACCCCCGGCGGCGCTGGCGGTCAGCAGGTCCGCCACTTCAGCGAGGGTGCGCGGCTTGCCAATCGGGGCACCCGCCAGGCCTTTTTGCACGGCGGCCAGATCGACCTCGCTGGGGTACTGGCCCAGCAACACGTAGTCGAAAACACGCCGGGCAATGGGCGCCGCGTGAGCCGCGCCGAAGCCGGCGTTTTCCACCACCACGGCCAGCGCAATTTGAGGGTTGTCCGCTGGCGCAAACGCCATGTACAGGGCGTGGTCGCGTTGATGTTCCTCCAGCTTGCGGGCGTCGTATTTGTCTTTCTGGCCCACCGTCTTGGCCTGGGCCGTGCCGGTTTTCCCGCCGCTGAGGTAAGCCGCGCCCGAGAACACACGCGCCGATGTGCCATCCTGCGTGACGCTGACCAGCGCCTTGCGAACAACGGCGATGTTGTCGAGCTTGTAGCCGAGGTTTTCCCCGACGCTCGGCGTCACCGGCTCGTTGGCGCGTGTGACCGAATTCTGGGTGGCGATCACCAGCCGCGGCTTGTGCTTGACGCCATTGTTGGCCAGGATGGCCGTTGCCTGAGCCAACTGAAGCATGGTGAAGCTGTTGTAACCCTGGCCGATGCCCAGAGAAATGGTTTCACCGGCGTACCATTTTTTTTGCTCTGGTTTTTTGTAATAACCGCGCTTCCAGGCCTGGCTGGGCAATACACCGCTCACTTCACCAAGGATGTCTATGCCAGTGATCTGCCCGAACCCCATGGGCTTCATGAAATCGTGCATCGCGTCCACGCCCAGATCGTTGGCGAGCGCGTAGTAGTAGACATTGCTGGACTTGACGATGCTCTGGTGCATGTCGACCGGGCCGAGCCCGGCGCCATGGCTGCGGAACTGGTGGCCACCGAACATCCAGGAGCCGGTGTCGTTGGTGATGCTGCCGGCTTGGCGCTTGCCGGACTCGAGTGCCGCCATGGCCATGAACGGTTTGTAGGTGGAGCCCGGTGGGTAGGTGCCGCGCAAGGCCCGGTTCAGCAGCGGCTTGTCGATGGACTCGTTGAGAGCTTGCCAGCTCTCGCTGTCGATACCGTCAACAAACAGGTTGGGGTCGAAGGTCGGTTTGCTGACAAAGGCCAGCACTTCACCGGTGCGCGGGTCCAGCGCCACCAGCGCGCCGCGCCGCTCGCCGAACAGGTCTTCCACCAGCTTCTGCAGTTTGATGTCGATGGACAGCATGACCGTGTCGCCCGGCGTGGCCGGGCTGCTGGCGAGCTTGCGCACCGCCCGGCCACCGGCTGAGGTTTCCACCTGCTCGACCCCGGTGTTGCCATGGAGTTGCTGCTCAAAGCTCTGCTCCACACCCAGTTTTCCGATGTAGTCGGTACCGCGGTAATTGCCTTCCTCGTCGCTTTCCTCGATGCGCTCTTTTTCCGCCTGGTTGATGCGCCCGATGTAGCCCACCACATGGCTGGCCAGCTCGCCGTAGGGGTAGTTGCGAAACAGCCGCGCCTTGATGTCCACGCCGGGAAACCGGAAGCGCTGGGCCGCGAAACGCGCCACTTCCTCGTCACTCAGCCGGGTGCGGATCGGCAGGGACTCGAAATTTTTGGATTCATCACGCAGTTTTTTGAAGCGCCGCTTGTCGCGCGGCGTGATCTCCACCAGATGCCCCAAAGCCTCAATGGTGTTGTCGAGATCGCTGACCTTGGAGGGCGTGATTTCCAGCGTGTAGGCCGAATAATTGGTTGCCAGCACCACGCCGTTGCGGTCCAGGATCAGGCCCCGGTTGGGCACGATGGGGACCACCGCCGTGCGGTTGCTTTCGGCCTGCGCATTGAGATCGTCGTGCCGGAGCAACTGCAAATAAACGAGGCGGGCGGCAACCAGCGAGAAGGCCAGCAGGATGACCAGGCCCACCACCAGCACCCGCGCACGAAAGCGCGACAGGTCGGCCTCAACATCCCGGAGTTCAGTCATGGCAGTCGGACCCAGCTACGGCCAATAAGTGCCCGGCGAATTGAGCGCCCCCCTTCAAGCAGGGGCCGCGCAATACACGACGTGACAAGCGTGGGGGCCATATCAAAGTGGCCTGTTCTCGTCAGGGTTGGGCGCCCGGCGCTGCGGTGCAAGCAGCATCACGCTGACCACCGGCCACAGCAGCGACTCGGCCAATGGGGCCAGCAGCAGGGTCCAGCCAGGGAAAATGCCGCCGCTGCTCATGCGAATGATGATCTCGACCCCATGCGCCACCGCAAACATCGGCAACACCTGGAGGGCTTGCGAAGGCACCGTGAACCACAGCAGGCGGCGGTGGATCATGGTGGCGAAAAAACTCAGCGCGGTATAGGCCAGCGCATGTTGTCCCAGCAGGGCCGACTGGTGCACGTCCATGCCGAGCCCGAACATGAACGCCAGGCCGATGCCCACGCGCTGCGGCTGGTGCACGTTCCAGAACACCAGCACCAGCGCCAGGAAATCGGGCATCCAGGGCACACGCCCGAGCGGCAACATGTCCAGCAGCAGGGCAACAATCAGGCTGGTCCAGATGAAAACGGGGTTGGCCGGCAACAGCAGTTGCTGGCCCGACGGCATGATCATTTTCCGGCCCCTTTCTTCACTGGGCCCGGCACGGCCTCGTCGGCCGGCCGCAGCGGAATCTGACTGGACACCGGCTCGATCACCATGACATGCACGGCCGCGCCGACCTGCGCCTGGGGCGTGCAGTAAATGCGCGCAAAAGCCGATTCGGCACGGCGCTCAATTTTTTCGATTTTGGCCACCGGCAGCCCCGGTGGGTAGACCCCGTCCACGCCGCTGGTGGTCAGCAGGTCGCCCTGCTGCACGTCCGAGTTGCTGCCCATGAAACGCAACTCCAGCCCGCCGCCCGAAGCCGAAGGCTCGCCATACGCAACGCTGCGCGCGCCAGTGCGGGTGTTGAGCACCGGAATCGCCAGTTCGCGGTCGATCACCAGGGTCACTTCGCTGACCAGCGGATGCACGCGGGTGACCTGGCCGAGTACGCCGGACTCGTCCACTACCGGCGAGCCGAGAGCAACGCCCTGGGCCAGCCCCTTGTCGATGATGATCTTGCGGGTGTAGGGATCGGGCGCGTCGTACAACACCTCAGCAGCCAGGCCGGTGATGGCTTTCTGCTCACGCAGGTCCAGCAACTTGCGCAGGCGCGTGTTTTCCAGCGCCAATTGCTCGACCTGGCCAGCCCGCAGCGACTGCAGCGCGAGTTTTTTGCGCGCTTCTTCCTCGCTGGTTTTGGCCTGACTCAAGGCGGTGAAATAACCGCCACCGTTTTGCACCGCGCGCACCGGCTGCAGCGCCAGCCACTGCACCGGATACAGCGCGGTGGCGAACGCGGCGCGGATGGGCTGGGTCACCTTGAAACGCATGTCGGCGACCATCAGAAACAGGGCCAGCGCGCTGAAAAACATCAGCTTGGACAAGGCCGACGGCCCTTGCCTGAAGAAGGGCGGCGGGGTTCTGTCGAGGGTTCCTAAGGGCATGGTTTGCGGTCCATCATGCGCCTGTGCGGCCGCACCGGGGAGATGCTTATTCCGAGGTGAAGATGGAGCCCAGACGGTCCATGCGCTCCAGCGCGATGCCGCAACCGCGCACCACGCAGGTCAGCGGGTCTTCGGCCACCAGCACCGGCAGGCCGGTTTCCTCGGCCAGCAGGCGGTCCAGGTCGCGCAGCAGCGCGCCGCCGCCGGTCAGCATCATGCCGCGGTCGGCGATGTCGGCGCCGAGTTCGGGCGGCGTGTGTTCGAGCGCGGTTTTCACGGCGCTGACAATGTTGTTGAGCGGGTCGGTCAGGGCTTCGAGGATCTCGTTGCTGGAGATCGTGAAGCTGCGCGGCACGCCTTCGGACAGGTTGCGGCCCTTGACTTCCATTTCCTTGACTTCGCTGCCCGGAAAGGCCGACCCGATGTGCTTCTTGATGGCTTCAGCCGTCGGCTCGCCGATCAGCATGCCGTAGTTGCGGCGGATGTAGCTGATGATGGCTTCGTCGAAACGGTCGCCGCCGACGCGCACGCTGCCCTTGTAAACCATGCCGCCCAGCGAGATCACGCC
>JAZKGR010000122.1:0-3402 GCA_040385775.1 Pseudomonadota bacterium | reverse complement strand
CATGCCGACGCGGACCTTTACTTCGGCAAGCAGGTCATCCTGACGCCGATCGAACGCACTTTCACGGTACAGCTCGAAAAAGCGGTCAATGTCTGGACCGCGCTGGGCTGCAACGTCGTGAAGATGTCACCGCAGTCGCATGACGCCGCCTACGCCGCCGTCAGCCACCTGCCGCACCTGATTGCCTTTGCGCTGATCAACAGCATTTCGGGCCAGGCCCAGGGCAAGGACTACCTGTCGCTGGCCGGGCCGGGTTTCCGGGACTTCACCCGTATCGCGGCCAGCGACCCCAAGATGTGGCGCGACATCCTGATCGCCAACAAGGAAGAGTTGCTGGAGCAATCCAAAATCTTCCAGAACACCCTGCAGGATCTGGAAAAACTGATCGCAGCCGCCGATGGCGATGCGCTGGAAGACCGGATCGAAAAAGCCAGCCATACACGCGCCAACTGGCGCATCAGCTCGCCGAAATCGCCGAATTAGATGTTCGACACCGCCTTCCTGGATATTCCAGCATTGACGGGGGCCGGAGGCATCGTCCACCTTCCCGGCTCCAAAAGCATTTCCAACCGGGTGTTGCTGCTTGCGGCCCTCAGCGAAGGCCGCACCACAGTGCACGACCTGCTGGCTTCCGACGACACCGCCGTGATGCTGGCCGCACTCAGGCAACTGGGCTGCGGCGTCGAGGAAAGCGGCAGCACCGCCGTGATCACTGGCCTGGGTGGCCGGCCGGTTCAACAGCAGGCAAAACTCTACCTGGGCAACGCCGGCACGGCGATGCGGCCGCTGACCGCAGCGCTCGCGTTGCTGGGCGGCGACTTTGAACTCTCGGGCGTGCCGCGCATGCATGAGCGGCCCATCGGTGACCTCGTCGACGCACTGCGCGGGCTCGGTTGCGCCATCGACTACCTCGGCGAGGACGGCTTTCCACCGCTGCGCATCCGGACTGGCCAGCTGGTGCTGGACGCCCCGATTCGCGTGCGTGGCGACGTTTCCAGCCAGTTTCTGACGGCGCTGCTGCTGGCGCTGCCCCTCGTTGCCACACGCGACATCCACATCGACGTGATCGGCGAGCTGATCTCGCGGCCCTACATCGAAATCACGCTGAACCTGCTGGCGCGCTTCGGCATCACCGTCCAGCGCGAAGGCTGGCAGCGCTTCACCATCCCGGCCGGCAGCCGCTACCGCTCGCCGGGCACCATCCACGTCGAGGGCGATGCCTCATCTGCTAGCTATTTCATAGCGCTTGGTTCAATAGCGGCGAGGGCTGAGGGCCGTAATGGCATTGAAATTTCCGGTCTGGGCGAAGCGTCCATCCAGGGTGACATCCGTTTCGTTGAAGCCGCCCGGCAGATGGGCGCCAGCATTGACGCCAACGCCAACAGCCTGCACATCCGCCGTGGCGCCTGGCCGCTCAAGGCCATTGACCTGGACTGCAACCACATCCCCGACGCCGCCATGACCCTGGCAGTGATGGCCCTGTACGCTGACGGTCCGAGCACGCTGCGCAACATCGCCAGCTGGCGCGTCAAGGAAACCGACCGCATCGCCGCCATGGCGTGCGAGCTGCGCAAGCTGGGCGCCGGTGTCGAGGAAGGTCCGGATTTTCTGAAAGTCACGCCGCCGGTCGTGTGGCAGACCGTGCCGATTCACACTTACGATGATCACCGCGTAGCCATGTGTTTTTCGCTGGCGGCCTTCAATCCGGCGCGTTTGCCTGTGCGCATCCTCGATCCCCGCTGTGTCGGCAAAACCTTTCCGGATTACTTCGAAACGCTGTTTTCGGTGACACATACCGAGCGTGATCTCGTTCCCGTGATCTGCATCGACGGCCCCACGGCTTCGGGTAAAGGCACGGTTGCTGCCGTGGTGGCGCAAAAACTGGGTTACCACTTCCTCGACTCCGGCGCGATGTACCGAATCACGGCCTTGGCCGCCATCCAGGCCGGGCTGGCCATTGAGCCGGCACAGGAGCCGGCGATTGCGGCGTTGGCGCGGCAGCTGCCGGTGCGTTTCACGGACGGCAAGGTGTTCCTCGGTGCGCAGGACGTGACGGACACCATACGCACGGAAGAAGCCGGCATGAATGCTTCGCGTGTCTCGGCCCTGCCCAGCGTGAGGCTGGCGCTGGTCGACCTGCAGCACAGCTTCAGGCGGCTGCCGGGGCTGGTCGCCGACGGCCGCGACATGGGCACGGTCATCTTTCCGGATGCCGCGCTGAAAATCTTCCTGACGGCAGGTGCCCGGCAGCGCGCGGAACGGCGCCATAAGCAGTTGATTTCAAAGGGAATTTCGGCTACAATCGCCGGGATTCAGCAGGATTTGGAGGCCCGCGACGCCCGTGACATGTCACGGCAAGCAGCTCCTTTGAAACCCGCTGATGACGCTGCGCTACTGGACAACTCCGAGCTGTCGATTGAAGAATCGGTGGCCCATGTGTTGCAACTCTGGCAAGGCACCCGGCCCTTCTGACCCTCATACATTTTTGTAGGCACGCCAGTGCTTCGGTCGGCAGGATCATTAACTTAACCGCGGTCACCCGCACAAAACCGCCGCAGTCAGCTCTAAAAACAATAGCAATTCCGCTATTGGAACCCTGTGCTGCGGACTAGGAAAATCAATGTCAGAATCTTTTGCCGCCCTCTTTGAAGAATCGCTGAAACGCTCTGAAATGCGTACCGGTGAAGTCATCACCGCTGAAGTCGTGCGTATCGACCACAACCACGTGGTCGTCAATGCCGGACTCAAATCCGAGGCTTATGTCCCCCTCGAAGAATTCAAGAACGACCAGGGCGAACTCGAAGTCCAGGTCGGCGACTTTGTTTCCGTGGCCATCGACTCCGTCGAAAACGGCTATGGCGACACCCTGCTGTCCCGCGACAAGGCCAAGCGCCTGGCTTCGTGGATGAGCCTTGAAAAAGCCCTGGAATCCGGCGAATTCGTCACCGGCCAGACCAGCGGCAAGGTCAAGGGCGGCCTGACCGTCCTGGTCAACGGCATCCGCGCCTTCCTGCCCGGTTCGCTGATCGACACCCGACCCATCAAGGACTTGTCTCCGTACGAGAACAAGACCATGGAATTCAAGGTCATCAAGCTGGACCGCAAGCGCAACAACGTCGTGCTGTCACGCCGTGCGGTGGTCGAAGCGTCCATGGGCGAAGAGCGCGCCAAGCTGATGGAAACCCTCAAGGAAGGTTCTTCCGTCAAGGGCGTGGTCAAGAACATCACCGAATACGGTGCCTTCGTTGACCTGGGCGGCATCGACGGCCTGCTGCACATCACCGACATGGCATGGCGCCGCGTGCGTCACCCAAGCGAAGTGGTGACGGCTGGCCAGGAAATCGTGGCCAAGATCCTGAAGTTCGACACCGAGAAAAACCGTGTCTCGCTGGGTCTGAAGCA
>JAZKGR010000121.1:0-46322 GCA_040385775.1 Pseudomonadota bacterium | reverse complement strand
TTTTTTTTACGCTTTTTGCGTTCGCGCTGAACAACCAGCAAGTCGTTTCCGTGAACTTCTTTTTCGGGACGCAGTGGCAGGCGCCGCTGGTGCTGGTGGTACTCGTGACTTTTGCGGTCGGCTTGGCCGCCGGCATCCTGATGATGATGCCACGCTGGTGGAGCAAACGCCGGAGCACGCGCGTCAGCCCGCAAAACCAGCACAGCGAAAACCCCTCCACCATGCACCATGGACTTTGACTTCACCTGGGTCCTGCTCGGCTTTCCCATCGCCTTCACCCTCGGCTGGCTGGCTTCCCGCCTTGACCTGAGGCAGATGCGCATTGAAAACCGGCAGGCGCCCAAAGCCTACTTCCGGGGTCTGAACTTCCTGCTCAACGAGCAGCAGGACCAGGCCATCGACGCCTTTATCGAGGCCGTGCAGAACGACCCCGACACTTCTGAGCTGCACTTTGCGCTCGGCAACCTGTTTCGCCGCCGCGGTGAGTACGAACGCGCGGTGCGGGTACACGAACACCTGATGTCGCGGGGCGACCTGACCCAGACCGAACGTGACCGTGCGCAACACGCGCTGGCACTCGACTTCCTGAAGGCCGGCTTATTGGACCGCGCCGAGGTGGCGCTGCGAAAGCTCGAAGGCACCAGTTACGAAGAAGAAGCCCGGCTGGCCCTGCTGTCGATTTACGAACGCTCACGCGACTGGACCCATGCCACCGAAATCGCCGGCAAGCTCGACAGCACCAGCCACGGCAGCTTCAGCGGCCGCCAGGCCCACTACCTGTGCGAGCAGGCCCAGGCGGCATCTGCGTCGGGCGACACCGCGCAGGCGCTGGACACCCTGCAAAAAGCGGTGGCGCTCGCGCCCTCTTCACCGCGACCGCTGATCGACCTGGCCAAGCTGCAAAACCAGCTGGGCCGGCACGCCGACGCCTTTGCCACCCTGCTTCAGCTCAACCAAACCGCGCCGCAAGCCCTGCCGCTGGTGGCCGGCCTGCTGGGCAACATCGCGCAGCAAAGCGGCCAGCAGCAACCGGCGCGAGACCTGCTGCAGGCCGGTTACGCGGCGATGCCCTCCATCGATGTGATCGAAGCCATCATCAAGCTGGATGCCGGCCCGGGCGAGCCGCGCGACCGGTATGTGCGGCACCTGGAACGCGAGGCCTCGCTGGTCGCGGCCGCCAAATGGATTGCCGGCGAAAAACTCGGCGACGAGCGCCAGCATGGCCTGGTGCAGCGCGCATTGGACAAGGCCACCAAACCCCTGATGCGTTACCGCTGCGCGGCCTGCGGCTTCGAGGCCACCCAGCACTTCTGGCACTGCCCCGGCTGCCAGGCGTGGGACAGCTACCCGGCGCGGCGCATCGAGGAACTATGAACACCCCTGTGGCTGCGCTTCGCTTGCCTTCCCCCTTGCAGGGGGCGACACCTGCGGCCTGGCAAAGCCAGTTCCGCGGTGTCTGCTTGAATAAGAGTTAACGAACATGACCGCATCTTCAAACTTGTCCCGTGAACAACTTGCCCAAGCCCGGGTGCTGGTAGTCGGCGACGCCATGCTGGACCGCTACTGGTACGGCGCGGTGGACCGCATCTCGCCGGAAGCGCCGGTGCCGGTGGTGCGTGTCACGCGCCAGGAAGAACGCATGGGCGGCGCGGCCAATGTGGCCTACAACATCGTGACTGTCGGCGCACGCGCCTCGCTGCTGAGCGTGGTCGGCGACGACGAGGCCAGCCACCAGCTGGAGGCGCTGGTCGCAGCCTCCGGCATCACGCCCCGCTTCGGCCGTGACCCGCAACTCAAGACCACGGTCAAACTGCGCGTGATCGGCCGCCAGCAGCAACTGCTGCGGCTGGATTTTGAAAATACACCCGAAAACGAGGTGCTGGCCTCGCAGTCGGCGGCCTTCGACGAACTGTTGCCCCAGCATGACACCGTGCTGTTTTCCGACTACGGCAAGGGCGGCCTGGCGCACATCGCGCTGATGATTGGCCAGGCGCGCGCCGCCGGCAAGGTGGTGCTGGTCGATCCCAAGGGATCGGATTATTCACGCTACCGGGGCGCCACCGCCATCACGCCGAATCGCGCCGAACTCGAACAGGTCATCGGCCACTGGCACGATGAGGCCGACCTGCAATCGCGCGCGCACAAACTGCGCGAAGAGTTGCAACTGGAGGCCGTGCTGCTGACCCGCAGCGAAGAAGGCATGACCCTGTTCGACGCCCAGGGCCAGCTGCATGTGCCGGCCGTCGCGCGCGAAGTGTTCGATGTCACCGGCGCCGGCGACACCGTGATCGGCACCCTGGCCGCCATGCTGGCTGCCGGCCTGGGCCTGCGCGACGCCGTGCCGGTGGCCAATCGCGCCGGCGGCATCGTGGTCGGAAAGTTCGGCACCGCCACTGTCAGTTACAAGGAAATTTTCCAATGAAGATTGTTGTCACCGGCGCCGCCGGGTTTATCGGCGCCAACATCATCCAGGGCCTCAATGCGCGCGGCATCACCGACATCATCGCTGTGGACGACCTGACCCAGGGCGACAAGTTCCGCAACCTGGCGGACCTGCAGATCGCCGAGTACATCGACGCCGACGACTTCTACGAGCTGTTTGCCGAAGAAGCATTTGGCGATGTCGAAGCGGTGTTCCATGAAGGCGCGTGCAGCGACACCATGGAAACCAACGGCAAGTACATGATGGACAACAACTACAGCTTGTCCTGCGAGCTGTTCGACGCCTGCCAGGCCCAGGGCTCGCGGCTGATCTATGCGTCCTCTGCAGCGACCTACGGCGGATCTGACACTTTCCGCGAGTCGGCCGAGTTCGAAAAACCGCTGAACGTCTATGGCTACTCCAAGCTGCTGTTCGACCAGAAGCTGCGGCGCGAGCTGGGCCTGCGTTTTGAAAACGCAGAAACCCAGGTCGCAGGCTTTCGCTACTTCAATGTCTACGGCCCGCGCGAGCAGCACAAGGGCCGCATGGCCAGCGTCGCCTTCCACCAGTTCAGCCAGTTCCGCGCCGAAGGCAAGGTCAAGCTGTTCGGCGAATACGGCGGGTACAGTCCGGGCGGGCAGATGCGCGACTTCGTCTTCATCGACGACGTGGTCGCCGTCAACCTGTGGTTTCTCGACCACCCCGAAGCCAGCGGCATCTTCAACCTCGGCACCGGCCGGGCCCAGCCCTTCAACGACGTGGCGCTGGCCGTGGTCAACACCTTGCGCCATCAGCAGGGCGAAAAGCCCTTGAGCCTCGAAGAGGCCGCTCACGGCGGCATGATCGACTACATCGACTTCCCGCCCGCGCTGGTCGGCAAGTACCAGAGCTACACGCAGGCGGACTTGACGGCCCTGAGGGCAATTGGCTGTAAGCATTCGTTTGCAGACGTCCAGACAGGTGTATCTGCTTACATGAACAGGCTGGCGCAGGGCCTGTAGGCCGTATGCTTGGGGCTCCTGCAAACCCCGGTCAACGGCCGGGCCTGCGCAACCGTTAAAAGCGGAGACCTCCTGATTCGCGGGAGGGTCCATCCGCTTTCAACAACCATGAGGAGCTTTCTGATGTTCAAGAAACTGCTGGCCTTTGTCGCCACCATGTATGTCGCCATGGCCTTCGCCGCTGTCGACGTCAACACCGCCACCTCGGCCGAACTCGACAGCATCAAGGGCATTGGCCCGGTCAAATCTGCGCTGATCATGTCCGAGCGCAAGAAGGCGCCCTTCAAGGACTGGAATGACTTCGTGACCCGCGTCAAAGGCGTGGGCACCGACAGCGCAGCCAAATTTTCTGCTGAAGGCATGACCGTCAACGGCACCAGCTACAAAGCCACCGCCGCAGCCAAAGCGGATGCAAAGGCAGATACGAAAGCCGCCAAACCGGTGACTGAAAAAGCCAAGGACGCGGCTGTAGCGACCAAAGACGCCGTCAAGGGCGCAGCAGTTGCCACCAAAGACGCTGTCAAGGAAACAGCCAAGGACGCCAAGGCTGCCGTGACACCCAAGGCCGAAGTCAAGGCCGAGGTAAAGGCCGGCGCGAAAACCGAGCCCGCCAAGAAATAAGCGCTCTGCGCTTGCGAATCAACCCGCCCTGTGCGGGTTTTTTCATATCTTTTTTTGACTCCAGCCCACGCCAGTCAAGGACAAGCAGCTATCAAATCAGGAGCAATCCAAAAGCGGCTCTTCACAACAGCGCCACCAGGTCGGTCACACCGACGTCGACGCCGGCCTGCATCAGCAGGGTCGTGGCCTGCCCGCGGTGGTGTGTCTGGTGGTTGAAGAAATGCGTCATGGCCTGCCAGGCCGGATGGGCGCGCTGCACACCCTTGGTGTTGCTGTACACCATGGTGCTGCTCAGAAAGTCCGGTGTCATTTCAGCAAGCCACAACTCAATCCGCTGGTCCAGCGCATCGCGCGCCTGCCGCAGTTCGCTCCAATCGGGAAACGCATCGATGCTCACGTAGTTCACGCCGGGCGGCAAGGCCAGCGCGGCAGCGTCCAGTGCGACAAAGCGGATCTGCTGCGACGCAAAGCGCTGCAGCCACAACCTGTCGGCCAGCAGCACATGGGTCAGCGTGTGGTGGATAGAGCCGAAAAACGCGCCACGCTGGCGCTGGCGCTCCTCGTCCCCGAGCGGCTCGCAGGCCGCATACAGGCGCTGGTTCATCCAGCGGTTGTAGCGGGCCAGCAGCCGGTAATTGTCAGTGAAGGGGTCGCTCATGCGCCCGATTGTCGGGACTTCCAGAAGACGCGGCAAGCTCCGGCACCAAGCCCTTGAACAGGGGCGTCAGCCGGCTGATCTCCTTTGCGGCGGCCTTCTGCCCCAGATCTTGCGCCAGATACTGAAAGATGTCGGCGCGTATCAGCCACAGTTCCACGGCAGAGCCCGCCAGCTCGATCTGCAGCGCCGCCCGGAGGCGATGCCTTTCGGTGCAGCGGGCCATGGCCAGTGTCATGGCGCCACGAATCGGCCGCAGGTCGGGTCCGGTCAGCGGCGCCTGACTGCCTGGCACGGCACCCGCAACACAAGCGCCTGCGGTTCCAAACCAGCGCTGAATTCTTGAGCTTCTTTCCATGGCGTGCAATCTGCCGAGGCCCGGCTCAAGGCGCGCCAAACCCACCGCCGCCCGGCGTGTGGATCTCGAAAATGTCGCCCGGCGCCATCTCGGCCTGGCCGATATGGTCCAGGTTTTCAATACGCCCGTCAGCACGCACGACGACATTGCGGCCCACCTGCCCCGGCTGGCCGCCGGCCATGCCGAAGGCGCCGTGTTTTCTGCCGTTGGACAAAATGCTGGCGGTCATGGCTTCGAGAAAACGCACGCGGCGCACGCCGCCGTTGCCGCCGTGCCAGCGCCCGGCGCCGCCCGAGCCTTCGCGGATTTCGTAACTCTCCAGCCGCACCGGAAAGCGGAACTCCAGCACCTCGGGGTCGGTCAGGCGCGAATTCGTCATGTGCGCCTGCACCACCGAGGTCCCGTCGAAACCCTTGACGATCTTGCCTTGCGCATCGAGAACGCCGCCGGCGCCGGAGCCGCCCGAAATCGTCTCGTAATACTGGTGCCGCGCATTGCCGAAGGTGAAGTTGTTCATGGTGCACTGGCCAGCCGCCATCACGCCCAGCGCGCCGTACAGCGCGTTGGTGATACAGGTGGAGGTCTCGACGTTGCCCGCGACCACCGAGGCCGGCGGGTTCGGGTTCAGCATGGACCCCGCCGGGATGATGACCTTGAGCGGCTTCAGGCAACCGGCATTGAGCGGGATGTCGTCGTCCACCAGGGTGCGGAACACATACAGAACCGCCGCCATGCACACCGCCGTCGGCGCATTGAAGTTGTTGGTCTGTTGCGGCGAGGTGCCGCTGAAGTCGATCTCGGCGCTTCGGCTTTTCGTATCCACACGAATCGCCACGCTGATCTGCGCGCCGTTGTCCAGCGGCAGCGTGAACTTGCCGTCCTTGAGCCGGGTGATAACGCGGCGCACCGATTCCTCGGCGTTGTCCTGCACATGGCCCATGTAGGCCTGCACCACATCCAGGCTGAAGGTGTCGACCATCTTGCGCAGTTCCTGCACGCCTTTTTCGTTCGCGGCAATCTGGGCTTTCAGGTCGGCCATGTTCTGCTGCGGGTTCCTCGACGGGTACTGCCCGCTTTTGAGCAGCGCCACCATCTCGGCCTCGCGCAGCACGCCGCGCTCGACCAGCTTGACGTTGTTGATCTGCACGCCCTCTTCCTCGATGCGTGTCGAAAACGGCGGCATGGAGCCCGGCGTGGTGCCACCCACGTCGGCATGGTGGCCGCGCGAGCCGACATAAAAAGTCGGGGTTTCGCCGGTGCCGAGGTAGACCGGCGTGATCACCGTGATGTCGGGCAGGTGGGTGCCGCCGTGGTAGGGGTCGTTCAGCACATAGACATCGCCTGGCTGCATCTTGCCGGTGTTCTCGCGAATCACCGTCTTGATGCTCTCGCCCATGGAGCCCAGGTGCACCGGCATGTGTGGCGCGTTGGCAATCAGGTTGCCGGCGGTGTCGAACAGCGCGCAGCTGAAGTCCAGCCGCTCCTTGATGTTGACCGAGTAGGCGGTGTTCTGCAGTTGCAGGCCCATCTGCTCGGCAATGTTCATGAACAGGTTGTTGAACACCTCCAGCAGCACCGGGTCCACCGTGGTGCCGGCCGCAAACTTGACCGCGCGCGCAGCGCGGCGGTCCAGCACCAGGTGGTCCAGCGCGGTCAGCGCGGCCTCCCAGCCCGGCTCCACCACGGTGGTGGCGTTTTTCTCGGCAATGATGGCCGGGCCGCTGATGATGTCGCCCGGCTGCAGGTCTTCCCGCACCACCAGCGCGGCATCGTGCCACTGGCCGCCCGAATACATGCGCACGGTCTCGCGGCGCGGCACCTCGCGCGGCTCGTGCGTCGCGTGGCGCGGCTCGGCCGGCGCGTCGCCCGCCACCACGGCTTCCACCGACACGGCTTCGACCACCAGGCCCTTGCCCTGCATCAGGAAGGAAAAGCGCTGGCGGTAAGCGGCCTCAAAACCGGCTTCGATTTTTGCCAGGCTGCCGAAGGCCACGATCAGCGCCGCGTCGCTGCCTTCGTAACGCACATGCACGCGCCGGTGCGTGGTGATGGCGCCAGTGCTGACCTGCTGGCGCTGCAACTCGGCTTCGGCCGCCGTGGCCAGGCCGTCCAGCTTGGCGGCGATCTCAGGTAGCGCCGCCGCCGACAGCTTGAGCTCCACCGCCTGCTCGCGGATCACGTTCTGGTCGGCCAGGCCCATGCCGTAGGCCGACAGCACACCGGCCAGCGGATGCACAAAGACTTTGGTCATGCCCAGTGCGTCAGCCACCAGGCAGGCATGCTGGCCGCCGGCGCCGCCGAAACACTGCAGGGTGTAACGCGTCACGTCGTAGCCGCGCGCCACGGAAATTTTCTTGATGGCATTGGCCATCTGCTGCACCGCGATGTTGATGAAGCCTTCGGCCACCACCTCGGCGCTGCGACCGGTTTCGCCCGCCAGTTCATTGAACTTCTGCTGCACCACCTCGTAGCTCAGCGCCTCGTCGGCGTTGGGGCCGAAAACCTTGGGAAAGTAACGCGGCTGCACCTTGCCGACCATGACATTGGCATCAGTGACAGCCAGCGGCCCCCCTCTTCGGTAACTCGCGGGGCCCGGATTGGCGCCGGCGCTCTGCGGCCCCACACGAAAACGCTCACCATCGAACTTCAGCAGTGAGCCACCGCCCGCCGCGACGGTGTGGATGCTCATCATGGGCGCGCGCATGCGCACCCCGGCCACCTGCGTCTCGAACTCGCGCTCGAACTCGCCGGCGTAGTGCGACACATCGGTGGAGGTGCCGCCCATGTCGAAACCAATGACCTTTTCAATGCCGGCAATCGCGGCAGTGCGCGCCATGCCGACAATGCCGCCAGCCGGCCCGCTGAGAATGGCATCCTTGCCCTGGAACACATGGGCATCGGTCAGGCCGCCGGAGGACTGCATGAAAAACAGCTTGACGCCTGGCATCTCGCCGGCCACCTGTTCGACATAACGGCGCAATATGGGCGACAAATAGGCATCCACCACGGTGGTGTCGCCCCGGCTGACAAACTTCATCATCGGACTGGTTTCATGCGAGGTGCTGATCTGGGTGAAGCCCAGCTCCTGCGCAATCCGCTTCGCCGCCTTTTCATGGTCGGTGTAGCGGTAACCGTGCATAAACACGATGGAAACACTTCGCAGCCCCCGTTGGTATTGGGCCAGCAGCTCCTTTTTTAATAGCGCCTCGTCCAGCGCCTGGAGCACCTCGCCTTGCGCACCGACACGTTCCTGGGCCTCGACCACGGCGCTGTAAAGCAGTTCGGGCAGGACGATGTGGCGGTCGAACAGGCGCGGCCGGTTCTGGTAGGCGATGCGCAAGGCATCGCGAAAACCGCGCGTTGTCACCAGCAGCGTCGGTTCGCCCTTGCGTTCGAGCAGCGCATTGGTGGCCACCGTGGTGCCCATCTTCACGCAGTCCACCACCTCGGCACTGACCGGCTCGCCGGTTTTCAGGCCGAGCAGGTGGCGGATACCGGCCACCGCCGCGTCGCGGTACTGCTCGGGGTTTTCGGACAGCAGCTTGTGCGTGAGCAGCGAACCGTCGGGCTTCTTGGCGACGATGTCGGTGAAGGTGCCGCCACGGTCTATCCAGAACTGCCAGCGCCCTGCGCCGGTGTTGGAGGGGGTTTCCTGATTCATGTGTCGCTTGTCTGTGGTCATGGTGAAAGCGCCCGGCCGCAAGCAGCAGCACAGGCAGGTGTCCGTGAGGTTTTACTGAATGTAATAAGGAACAAAAATGGCGTTGGCTTCGTTTCCGACCGATCGTACCCATTCTCGCGAAAAGCGCTCGCCCATGCGCTTGATTTCATTGTCCAGATCCGCCGGGATGCGCTCTATCTTGATGCCGTTGGCGCGCAACTCCTCGGTGGCGCCGACGGCCAGTGCCTGGCTGGCGGCCCAGCCGCGCGTTTCGGCGGCAACCGCCGCCTTGAGCACCTGGCTGCGCGCCTCGGGCGTCAAAGCAGCGAAGGCCTTGCTGCTGACAAACACCACGTTTTTCGGAAACCAGGCGTTGATCTCGTAGTAATACTTGATCGGACCCCAAACCTTGTTTTCGACGCCGGTTAGCGCGGAAGTGATCATGTTGTCCATGCGGCCTTCGCCCAGCGCCTTGCCGACGTCGACCATGGCCACGTCCACCGGCCTGGCGCCCAGCATCTCGGCAATCCTCAGGGTCGTGGAGTTGTAGGTGCGCATCTGCGTGCCCTTGAAGTCGGCCAGGCCGCGTATCGGCTTGTTGGAGTGCAGGCCCTGCGGCGGCCAGGGCACGGTGTACAGCAGCTTGAGGCCGCGCTGCGCAAAATGTTTCTCGATGCCAGGGCGCTGAAGCTTCCAAAGGCGATCGGCGTCCTTGTAGCTACTCACCACAAACGGAATCGAGTCGGCCCCGGCAATCGGGATGTCCTTGACCAGGCTGGTCATGATGGTTTCGCCGGCTTCGGCCCTGCCCTGCTGCACCGCCTGGCTGATGTCGTTGAGCTTGGCAAGCGTATTGTTCGGGTGCACCTCGATCACCAGTTGCCCGCGCGTGGCCAGCTCCACCTCACGCGAAAACTGCGCGATGTTCTGCGTGTGGAAAGACTCGGCGCGGTAACCCGTCGCCAGCTTCCAGGTGGTCTGGGCCAGCAAGGCCGGGACGTGGGCCAGCGAAACCGCGCACACGGCGGCCATCCAAAACTTTTTCATGATGAAACTCCTGGTGGATGTGGCTGAAGTCGTAGTTACATATGACGCGGCAGCCACAGCACCACGTCGGGGAAGAAATAGGTGATCAGTACTGCCACGATCATCAGGAAGAACAGCGGCATCGCGGTGCGCGCGATATAGGTCACCTCGCGCCTTGTCAGGCCCTGGATCACGAAGAGGTTGAAACCCACCGGCGGCGTGATCTGCGCCATCTCGACCACCAGCACGATGAAGATGCCGAACCAGATCAAATCGAAACCGGCGGCTTCCACCGTGGGCAGCAGCACGGCAATGGTCAACACCACCACCGAGATACCGTCGAGAAAGCAGCCGAGCACGATAAAAAACCCGATCAGCCCCAGCATCAGCATGAAAGGCGACAGGTTCAGCGCGCCTATGAACTCGGCCAAGTGCCGCGGCAGCCCGATAAATCCCATGGCCAGCGTCAGGAAGGCCGCGCCGGCGAGGATCAGCCCGATCATGCAGTAGATGCGGCAGGCAGCGATCAGCCCTTCGCGAAACTTCTCCCAGGTCAGCGAGCGCTCGATGGCGGCCAGCACCAGCGAGCCGGCCACACCGAGTGCAGCGGCCTCGGTCGCGGTGGCGATGCCGCTGTAAATGCCACCCAGCACCACCACAATCAGCGAGACCACCGGGATCAGGTGCCGCGAAGCGTAAACCTTCTGGCCGAAACTCATGGCCGCGTCTGCTGCGGGCACCTTTTCCTTGTTCAGCAGCGCCCAGACCATGATGTAACCCATGAACAGTGCAGCCAGCATCAGGCCAGGGATCACGCCGGCCAGGAACAGCTTGGCAATCGACACATTCGCCGCCACGCCGTACACAATCATGATGATGGACGGCGGAATCAACAGGCCCAGCGTGCCCGCCCCGGCCAGTGTGCCTATGGAAATGTCGTCGGGGTAGCCGCGCTTCTTGAGCTCGGGCAGGGTGATCTTGCCGATGGTCGCGCAGGTGGCGGCCGAGGATCCTGAAATTGCCGCGAAGATGGTGCAGCCGACCACGTTGATGTGCAACAGCCGGCCAGGCAGGCGGTCCAGCCACGGTGCCAGGCCCTTGAACATGCTGTCCGACAGTTTGCTGCGAAACAGGATTTCGCCCATCCACAAAAACAGCGGCAAAGCGGTCAGCGTCCAGCTCGAGGTCGAACCCCAGATGGTCAGCATCATGCTGTCGCCGGCCGGCCGCGCAGTCAGCAGTTCCATGCCGAGCAGGGCCACCGCGAGCAGCGACAGGCCTATCCACAGGCCGGAGCCCAGTGCCGCAAACAGCAGCACGATCAGCCCGAAGGCAATGACGATATCCATGGTGATCTTTCGGGGTTGGACTATTCGATGTGGGCAGCTTCGCTGGATACGGCAATGAAACTGCCGCCCTGCCACCGCTCCACCAAGGCCTGGACGAAGGACAGCGCAAAACCGACGCAGCCCAGCACCATGGCCATCTGCGGAATCCACAGCGGCGACGCGTCGGCCGCCGGCGAGATGTCGTGGGTGATGTACGACACCCAGGCCAGCCGCCCGGCGTACCAGGCCATGTACGCGGTCAAGGCCAGCCCGGCGCCCAGCGACCACCATTCGAGGATGTTGCGCACTCTGGGTGATACCCGGTCCAGCAACAGCGTCACGCGGATGTGGTCGCCATGCTGCAGCGTGCCAGGCAAGGCCAGGAACAGCGCCGCGGCAATCGCATACCCCGCATAGGCATCGAGGCCGGCGATGTCCCAGTTGGCTTCGCGCGCCAGCACACCCAGCATCACGCTGCCGAAGGCCGCCAGCATGGCCAGGCAGGACAGTGCCATCAGCAGTTTGTAAAAATTCCGGACGAGTTTGCCCATGGCAGGCTCCTGCATGATTCGAAAAAAGGAAGGGAGAAAAGGTGGCGGGTCGCCTGCCGGTGACGAACCCGCCCTGCCGCTACGCAGCGGCCAATACTTATTTCTTGCGGTAGGCGTCGATCACGGCCTGGCCTTCAGGGCCCGCGGTCTTGAGCCATTCGGCGGTCATGGTGTCACCAATGACGGCGAGTTCCTTCTTGACGCTGTCCGACGGCGCTGCAATGGTCATGCCCTTGGCGCCGAGCTCCTTGATGTACTCGCCATCGAGCTTTTCGCTGGTGGCCCAGCCGCGTTCCTCGGCAGCGGCTGCGGCCTTGAGCAACGCGTCCTGCGTGGGCTTGTCGAGCGCATCAAACGCCTTCTGGCTGACCACCGTGGCGTTGCGCGGCAGCCAGGCGCTGACCGGGTAGAAATACTTGACCTGCTCATGCAACTTGCTCTCCACGCCGCTGGCGCTGGAGGTCAAAAAGTTTTGCACTCCGCCGGTCGCCAGCGCCTGGCCAAGTTCGGCGAGCTGGATGGTCACAGGCTGGGCCTTGAGCAGCTGGGCGATGCGTGTGGTGGCCGGGTTGTAGGCGCGCATCTTGGTGCCGGCAAAGTCGGCAGGCGTGGCCACGGGCTTCAGCGAATACAGCGACTGGCCAGGCCAGGGCACGGTGAACAGCACTTTGACGCCCTGGGAGGCGAGCAGCTTGTCCTGCGCCGGTTTGGCCGCCAGGTAAAGGCGCTTGGCATCACCGTAACTGGTGGCCAGGAAGGGGATGGAGTCCACACCGAACAGCGGATTTTCATTGGCCGCGCCGGACAGGATGAACTCCGCCGCCTGGACCTGGCCGGTCTGTACCGCGCGCTTGATCTCATTGGCTTTGTACAGCGAGCCGCCGGGATGCAGCGTGATCTTGAGCTTGCCGCCGCTGAGCTGGTCCACCTCGTTGGCGAACTGCTGCACGTTCTGCGTCTGGAAACTGTTGGCCGAATAGCCGGTGGGCAAATCCCACTTGGTCTGGGCCTGGGCAGAGACCTGGAACAGGCCGGCGCAGGCCAGGGTCACACCGAAAATAGCTGTCTTCATGAAAGGCTCCTTGTTAGAAACTGGCAAGTTGGTGGTTGAGGAGATCGGTGACCAGCATGGCCCCCGGTGCATGCGTGATGCAAAACGCAGGACGCGCCTGGGCAACAGCGGCCTGGGGGGTGACGCCGCAGGCCCAGAACACGGGAATTTCGTCCGGCAAAACCTCGACGGCATCGCCGTAATCAGGCTGGTCGAGGTTCTTGATGCCGATCTGCGCCGGGTCGCCGATATGGACAGGCGCGCCGTGCACATTCGGAAAACGCGAGGTGATCTGGATCGCCCGGATGGCGTCGGCGGCCTTGAAAGGCCGCATCGACACCACCATGGGGCCGTGGAAGATGCCGGCACGCTCGGTGGCGATATTGCTGCGGTACATCGCGACGTTGCGCTGCTGCGCGATGTGGCGCAGCGGCAAGCCGGCCTGCAACAGCGCTTCCTCGAAAGAGAAGGAGCAACCGATGACAAAGGTCACCAGGTCCTTGCGCCACAGCGCGCTGATGTCGGTTGGCATGTCGACAAGCTCGCCATCGCGCCAGATGCGATAACGCGGCACGTCGGTGCAGATGTCGATGTCACCGCCCAGTGCAGGCAGTTGCGCCTGGCCAGGCTCGGACACCGTCAGCAAGGGACAGGGCTTGGGATTGCGCTGGCAGTAACGCAGGAAATCATTGGCCTCGGCAGCCGGCAGGATGACCACGTTGCCCTGCACATGTTCGCTGGCGAGACCACTGGTGTGCGCGGTCCAGCCGCCCTTGCGGATGATGCCGCGCACATGAGCCGCGCTGCGAATGCCCTGGTCGCCAAAGACCGAGAGTGCCGATGCTGCTGATTCAGACGATGTGCTCACCAAAAATTCCCCGTTGCATGTGTCATGTGGATGACGATGGGCGAATTGTGTGAGTGTCTCCAGTGCCGGGCAAATTCAAAATATTTTGCTTACGTCATCGATTTTTTCGATGCTGAAGTCAACCCAAGGGTTTACCTTTAGTGGCCTTTTTTGGTGCATTTTTGGGGCGCGCGGCAAAACTCAGGGCCGACTGAACCACTGTTTCCACCGACTTCGAACTGGGATCGGTGCGGTAACTCGCGTGGATGGGCAGCGACTGCAATTTCGCATCACATGTCAATGGACGCAGGCGGGCAAAACCGGCCAGCCGGTCCACCGCCGCACGCGGAAGCAGGGCCACGCCGAAGCCACCCTGCACCAGTTGCACCATGGCGGAAATCGAGGAAATCGCATGCACCTTCTTGGGTTCCAGGCGATGCAGGCGGAACAGATCGAGCAGCGTGACATGCGGTTGCGAGCCTTTCTGAAAGGTCAGCAATTCCATTTCCGCCAGTTCAGCCAGCCTGTAATTTCTTTTTTTGTGCAGGTCGGGATGGCCGACAAAGACCATGTCCATGGTCGGCAGGGCCTGGTTGCGCACGCCGGCGCTGGACGCCGGCAAAACCGCAAACACCAGGTCCAGCGTGCCGCGCTGGATCAGGTCCACCAGAATAGGCGTGGTTTCCACCGTCAGTTCCAGCTCCAGCCCCGGATGGTCGGCACGCAATTTCTCCAGCCAGGGGATCAGCCAGGAATGCAGCACCGACTCGATCGCGCCTATGCGCATGGACACCGCCATGGGCTGGCCCGAGCCCATTTCCAGCTTGACCTCACGCTGCAGCTCCAGCAGTTTTTCCGCGTACTGCAAAAACCGCGCACCTGCGCCAGTGAGCTTGAACTGCTTGTCGCTGCGGTCCAACAGCAGCACGCCCAGCTCGTCCTCCAGCGTGGCGATGCGGCTGGACATGGCCGACTGCGTCAGGTAAAGCTTTTCAGCGGCGCGCGAGATGCTTTTGAGCAAGGCCACCCAATAGAAAGCTTCAACAAAGCGGAGGTTCATGAGCGTGGGGCCTTGGAAGGGGATGCTTTTTTGGGGTATGTCCGGGGAACTGGCGCGGGATTTGCGTCTATCCTATCCATACTTAGCATCCTCAACCATCCTAATTGCCCAGGAGCTTTTCATGAAATTCAAACTCGCACTGATCGCGGCCGTCCTGAGCGTCGGCACCGCAGCCTTCGCCCAGACCAAGTGGGATCTGCCCGCCGCCTACCCGGCCACCAACTTCCACAGCGAAAACCTGGTGCAGTTCGCCAACGATATCGACAAGGCTAGCGGCGGCAAACTCAAGATCACGGTCCACGCCAACGCGTCCTTGTTCAAGGCGCCGGAGATCAAACGTGCCGTGCAAGGTGGCCAGGCGCAGGCTGGCGAGATCCTGCTGGCCAACTTCCAGAACGAATGGCAAATCTTTGGCACCGATGGCCTGCCCTTCCTGGCGGACAGCTACGACAGTTCCATGAAGCTCTATCAGGCGCAAAAACCCGCACTCGAGAAGAAGCTCGGCGAACAGGGCCTCCAGTTGCTGTACGCCGTGGCTTGGCCCCCCCAAGGCATCTACTCCAAAAAGCCGATCAACGCCGCCGCCGATCTCAAGGGCATCAAATGGCGCGCCTACAGCCCGTCGACTTCGCGTATTGCCGAGCTGGTCGGCGCGCAGCCCGTGACGGTCCAGGCCGCCGAGTTCTCGCAGGCGCTGGCGACAGGCGTGGTGGAGTCCACCATGACCTCGGGCGCCACCGGCGTGGACAGCAAGCTGTATGAGCACCTCAAGTATTACTACGACACCCAGGCCTGGTTGCCCAAAAACGCCGTGATCGTCAACAAGGCAGCCTTTGATGCGCTGGACGCGCCGACCAAACAGGCCGTGCTCAAGGCTGCAGCCGACGCCGAGGTTCGCGGCTGGACGGCCAGCCGGGGCGTCAATACCAAAACGCTGGAGACCCTCAAGGCCAATGGCATGCAGGTGCTGCCGCCCTCGGCCGCGCTCAAGGCAGACCTGAAAAAGGTCGGCGACACCATGCTCAAGGAATGGATCGACAAGGCCGGCCCCGAAGGCCAGACGATTGTCGACAACTTCCGCAAGTAGGCGCCTGGCATGCGCAAGCTGCTAGACGGCCTTTACAACAGCGCCGCCGCACTGGCGGCGCTTTTTATGGTGGGCCTGCTCGCCATGGTGCTGCTGTCCATCGTCAGCCGCCAGTTGCACTTTCATGTGCCGGGCACCGACGCCTATGCCGGCTACCTGATGGCCGCCAGCGGCTTTCTGGCGCTGGCCCACACACTCAAGCGCGGCGAGCACATCCGCGTAACGCTGCTGATCAATGCCCTCAAGGGAAAGGCCAAAAAAGCCATGGAAGTCTGGTCGCTCGCGGTGGCCACCCTGTTGGCCCTGCTGTTTGCGGCCTACAGCTGCAAGCTGGCCTGGCAGTCGCGCGCCTTCCACGACATTTCCACCGGCAGCGACGCGACGCCGCTGTGGATTCCGCAACTCGCCATGGCCTTTGGCGCGGTGATTCTGCTGATCGCTTTCATCGACGAACTGGTGCTTGAAATTCAAGGCCGGCGCATCGCGCCAGCCAGCGATGAAGCACTCCGCAACGAATAGGACCCCATGTTTTCTGTTTTGACATATTCCGTGGGTGCAGCGCAATGAATGACCTGAGCATCATGGCCCTGCTGGTGCTGTCCCTGTTTTTCATCCTGGGCACCGGCGTCTGGATCGGCCTGACGCTGTCGGGAGTGGCATGGATAGGCATGCAATTGTTCACCACACGCATGGCCGGTGACGCGATGGCTGTCACCATCTGGGGCTCGGCGTCGAGCTGGACATTGACCGCCCTGCCGCTGTTTGTCTGGATGGGTGAAATCCTGTTTCGCACCCGGCTTTCGCAGGACATGTTCAAGGGCCTGGCGCCCTGGATGCAGGCCTTGCCCGGACGCCTGCTGCATACCAATGTCGTCGGTTGCACAATTTTTGCGGCGGTGTCGGGCTCCAGCGCGGCGACCTGCGCGACCATCGGCAAGATGACCTTGCCCGAACTCACGCGCCGCGGCTACCCGGAGCACATGGTGATCGGCACGCTGGCCGGCGCCAGCACGCTGGGCCTGTTGATTCCACCCTCCATCATCATGATTGTGTACGGCGTGTCGGCCGAGGTCTCGATTGCCAAGCTGTTCATCGCCGGCGTATTGCCAGGCATCATGCTGGCGCTGCTGTTCTCCGGCTACATCGCTGTCTGGGCCTTGCGCCATCCGGACCAGATCCCCGCTGCCGACGAAAAGACCACCCTGCTGCAGAAGCTTTCAGCCTCGCGCGCCCTGATTCCGGTGGTGCTGCTGATCGCTGCGGTGCTCGGCTCCATCTACACCGGCATCGCTACCGCCACCGAAGCCGCCGCCGTCGGCGTGGTGGGCTCACTGATCATCTCGGCGGTTCAGGGCTCCATGAACTGGGTCACTTTCCGCGATGCGCTGATGGGCGCCACCCGCCTGTACTGCATGATCGCGCTGATTCTGGCGGGTGCCGCGTTTTTGACGCTGTCCATGGGCTACATCGGCCTGCCGCGCCATCTGGCCGAATGGATAGGCTCGCTGGGCCTGAGCCAGGGCCAGCTGATCCTGGCGCTGACCTTCTTTTTCATCCTGCTCGGCTGCTTCCTCGACGGCATTTCCATGGTGGTACTGACCATGGGTGTGCTGATGCCAACCATCCAGAAAGCCGGCATTGATCCGATCTGGTTCGGCATTTTCATCGTGCTGGTGGTCGAGATGGCGCAGATCACGCCACCGGTCGGCTTCAACCTGTTTGTGCTGCAGGGCATGACGGGCCGCGAGCTGACCTGGATCGCCAAGGTCACGCTGCCGATGTTTTTCCTGATGTGCCTGGCGATCGCGCTGGTCTATGTCTTTCCAGGCATCGTGACCTGGCTGCCGGAGCAGATGAGCCGCTGACAGCCTGGCAGTGATACCCCTCCCAGGCGGTGCGTCTGAGCGGCACCGTCCAGGGGTCACTCTATAGAATCAGGAGACATGCTCCTTCTCCTGCTCGTCCTGCCCTTTCTCGCCAGCGTGATCGCAGCCGCTCTGCCGGCCAACGCACGCAACCGGGAATCGACGCTGGCCGGATTGGTCGCACTCGGCTGTGCGCTGCAGGCGGCCTGGCTGTTCCCGCAACTGGCCGGCGGCAACGTGATCCGGGAAGAGATCGCCTGGGTGCCGGAGCTGGGCCTGAACCTCGTGCTGCGCATGGACGGCTTTGCCTGGCTGTTTTGCATGCTGGTGCTCGGCATAGGCGCACTGGTGGTGCTGTATGCGCGTTACTACATGTCCGCGTCGGACCCGGTGCCGCGTTTTTTCTCTTTCTTCCTGGCCTTCATGGGCTCCATGATCGGCGTGGTGCTCTCGGGCAACCTGGTACAGATGGTGATGTTCTGGGAGCTCACCAGCCTGTTCTCGTTTTTGCTGATCGGTTACTGGCACCACCGGCGCGACGCGCGGCGCGGCGCCCGCATGGCGCTGACGGTGACAGGCGCCGGCGGCTTGTGCCTGCTGGCCGGCGTGCTGGTGCTGGGGCGCATCACCGGCACCTATGACATGGACCTGGTGCTGGCCTCGGGCGACGCCATCCGTGCGCATCCGCTGTACCTCACCGTGCTGGTGCTGGTGCTGCTCGGCGCCTTCACCAAAAGCGCGCAGTTCCCCTTCCATTTCTGGCTGCCGCGTGCCATGGCTGCGCCCACGCCGGTGTCGGCTTATCTGCACTCTGCCACCATGGTCAAGCTCGGTGTGTTCCTGATGGCGCGGCTGTGGCCCGTGCTCTCGGGCACCAACGAATGGTTTTGGCTGGTCAGCGGCGCCGGCGCCATCACCCTGCTGCTGGGCGGCTTTATTGCCATGTTCCAGCGCGACCTGAAGGCCTTGCTGGCGTATTCAACGATCTCGCACCTCGGGCTGATCACGCTGCTGCTCGGGCTCAACAGCCCGCTGGCCGCCGTGGCCGCCGTCTTCCACATCATGAACCACGCGACCTTCAAGGCCTCGCTGTTCATGGCGGCCGGCATCATCGACCATGAAACCGGCACGCGCGACATCCGCAAACTCAGTGGCCTGATGCGGCTGATGCCCATCACCGGCACGCTCGCGGTGATTGCCAGCGCCTCGATGGCGGGCGTGCCTTTGCTCAACGGCTTTCTGTCCAAAGAGATGTTCTTCGCGGAGACCGTCTACATCCAGTCCACGCTGTGGATCAACTGGGGGCTGCCCCTCATCGCCACGGTGGCCGGCATGTTCAGCGTGGCTTACTCGGCGCGTTTTGTGTTCGACGTTTTCTTTGGACCCCCCTGCAGAGTTGCTGTCCCCACGCTCGGCACTGACGTGTCCTCACTGCCCCCCAAGGGGGCTGCCACCGCCTTGGGGCGGCCCGGCGGCGGTGGCGGCGTCCCGAAAAAGCCGCACGAGCCGCCGCACTGGATGCGTGTGCCGGTCGAGCTGCTGGTGCTGGTCTGCCTGGTCGTGGGTGTTGCACCGCACTGGTCGGTCGGCCCGCTGCTGGCCGAGGCCGCACGGCCGGTGGTCGGCGGCACCCTGCCGGCCTACAGCCTGGCGGTCTGGCACGGGTTCAACCTGCCGCTAATCATGAGTTTTGTAGCGATGGCCGGCGGCGCCGTCCTGTACCTGCTGCAGCGTCGCGGCCGGGCGCTCGGCCATCTCGCGCACACCCCGCTGCTGCATCGCTTTGACGGCCAGCGCATGTTCGAGAACCTGCTGGCACGCCTGAGCGAGATCGGCCGACGCAGCCGCTACCTGCTGGGTACGCGGCGCCTGCAGTCGCAGTTGCTGATCCTGCTGGTGATCGCCATTGCCGGCGCGGCTGCCGCACTGTGGCTGGTACCCGTAAAACCCGGCCAGCGTGCCCCTCTCGCCTTCTCCCCGATGTTTGCCATGACCTGGGTCATAGGCGCGGCCTGCGCGGTGGCTGCCGCCTGGCAGGCCAAGTTCCACCGCCTGGCTGCGCTGATGCTGGCCTCGGGCGCGGGCCTGGTCTGTTGCATTACCTACATCTGGTTTTCAGCGCCCGACCTGGCGCTGACCCAACTGGTGGTGGAAGCCGTCACCACCGTGCTGCTGCTGCTGGGCCTGCGCTGGCTGCCAATGCGCAAGGTGATTGTCCAGCCCATGCGTGCGCGCCTGCGCCTGTGGGGCCGGCGCGGCCGCGACCTGGCCATCGCCGTGATGGCCGGCGCCGGCATGGCAGCCCTGTCATGGACCGTGATGACGCGGCGCTTCCCCGAAAGCATTTCGCCCTTCTTCCTCGACCGGGCGCTGACCGAAGGCGGCGGCACCAATGTGGTCAACGTGATGCTGGTGGACTTCCGCGGTTTCGACACCTTCGGCGAGATCACTGTGCTCGGCGTCGTCGCGCTGACGGTATATGCGCTGCTGCGCCGCTTCCGCCCGGCGCTGGAGTCCATGGCCCTGCCGCCACAGCAGCGCGCGCAGGCCGACGACGGCAGCAGCGACCTGCTGAACCCGCGGCTCGCCGTGGACACGGCCATCGGTTACCTGATGGTGCCCGCCGTGCTGGTGCGGCTGCTGCTGCCGGTGGCAGTACTGGTGTCGGTGTACTTTTTCATGCGCGGCCACAATGCGCCGGGCGGCGGTTTTGTGGCCGGCCTGGTGATGTCGGTGGCGCTGCTGCTGCAGTACATCGTCTCGGGCACCGAGTGGGTCGAAGAACACCTGCGCATTTATCCGCGGCGCTGGATCGCCCTTGGCCTGCTGCTGGCGCTGGCCACGGGTGGCGGCGCGGTGGTGCTGGGCTACCCGTTCATGACCACCCACACCGCCCACCTGCATCTGCCGCTGCTCGGCAGCATCCATGTGCCCAGCGCGCTGTTTTTTGACATGGGCGTGTTCTCCATCGTGCTCGGCTCCACCATGCTGATTCTTACCGCGCTGTCGCACCAGTCGGTACGCAGCCACCGCTGGGCTGAAGAACAAGACGAGCGGCAGGCTGCCGCCGACGCGAAGGCCCAAGCCGCCGGAGCGCCTGCCTGATGGAAATCGTCCTCGCCCTCGGCATCGGCGTGCTCACCAGCTCCGGGGTGTACCTGCTGCTGCGTCCGCGCACCTTCCAGGTCATCATGGGCCTGACCCTGATTTCCTACGCGGTCAACCTCTTTATCTTCAGCATGGGCCGCCTCAAAATCGACAGTGAGCCGGTGCTGGTGAAGGGCATCACGGCCACGCTGGCCAACACCGCCGACCCCATGCCGCAGGCCCTGGCGCTGACAGCCATCGTGATCGGCTTTGCGATGACCGCCCTGTTCCTGGTGGTCATGCTGGCCTCGCGCGGCCTGGCCGGCACCGACCATGTGGATGGCAAGGACGGCACCGGTGACGACACCAGCGTGCATGTGAAGGGCGTGCCGGAATGAGCGAACTCCTGCGCTGGCTGGACACGCTGCTGGAGGCCACCATGCCGCACCTGGTGGCTGTGCCCATTCTCGTTCCGATGCTGACCGCGGCGCTGATGCTGCTGCTGGGCGAGCACCGCCGCCGCACCAAGGCGGCACTGACCGTGGTGTCCGGCCTGATCGGCCTGCTCGCCGCGCTGGCCTTGCTGCGCTGGGTCAACGCGGCGGACACGGGCACCGGTCCCGGCTCCATCGGCGTGTATCTCGCGGGCAACTGGCGGGCGCCTTTCGGCATCGTGCTCGTGGCCGACCGGCTGTCCACACTGATGGTGGCGCTGACCGGCGTGATCGCCTTCGCCGTGTCGATTTATTCAACCTCGCGCTGGGACCGCGCGGGTGTGCATTTTCACCCGCTTCTTCAACTGCAACTGATGGGCCTGAACGGTGCTTTCCTGACCGGCGACCTGTTCAACCTGTTCGTCTTTTTCGAGGTGATGCTGGCCGCCTCTTACGGCTTGCTGCTGCATGGCTCGGGACGCCTGCGGGTTGGTGCCGGCCTGCACTACATCGCCATCAACCTGGCCGCGTCATCGCTGTTTCTGGTCGGTGCGGCGCTGCTCTACGGCGTCACCGGCACACTCAACATGGCCGACCTCGGCCTGCGCATTGCCCGGCTCGATGAGGCGGACCGCGGCCTGGTGCATGCGGCTGCGGCGATTCTGGCGACGGCCTTTTTTGCCAAGGCTGGCGCCTGGCCGCTCAATTTCTGGCTGGTGCCCGCCTACAGCGCGGCTGTCGCCCCGGTCAGCGCGGTGTTTGCGCTGCTGACCAAACTCGGCATCTACACCGTGCTGCGCCTGTGGACCGTGCTGTTCGCGCCGGACACCGGCGCATCGGCCCAGTTTGGCCAGGAGGTGCTGCTGGCCATCGGCCTGTCCACCCTGTTTATCAGCGCGCTGGGCATCACCGGCACACAGCGCATGTCGCACCTGGCCGGGTATGCGGTGCTGATCTCGGCCGGCACGCTGCTGACGGCCATCGGCATGGGCCAGCCGGCGGTGTGGGCTGGCGCCCTGTACTACCTGCTGAGTTCGACGCTGGCGGCCAGCGCCTTCTTCCTGCTGATCGACATGATCGAGCGCTGGCGCAATGCGGGCGCCAGCGTGGCGCCGCACGAACAGGCGGGCGACGCACCCTTCCTGTCGGAAGACCTGAAAGCCATGGACAACGTGAACCTCGACGACGACCAGCAGGCACTCTACGGCCGCGCGATCCCGGCGGGGATTGCCTTTCTCGGCCTGGGTTTTGTGGTCTGCACCCTGCTGCTCGCCGGCCTGCCACCGCTGCCGGGTTTTATCGGCAAGTTCGCGATGCTGTCGGCCCTGCTGGACACGCCGGTGATTTCACCGGCGAACTGGAGCTTCCTGGCGCTGTTGCTGCTGTCGGGCTTTCTCACGCTGGTGGCGCTGAGCCGGGCTGGTATCCGCTATTTCTGGACGCAACCCATGAGCAGCATGCCGGTCCTGCGCGCCCTGGAAGTCCTGCCGGTCGCGGCGCTGCTGGCCGCCAGCGTGGCATTGAGCATTGAGGCCGGCCCGGTCATGCGCCATGCCAATGCCATGGCACAAAACCTGTTCATGCCTGCCGCCTACCGCAACGCCGTGATGGGCGCACGGCAGGTGCCCAACCCGCCCGTGCGCAAGGTGTCGCCATGATGCGCCGCTGGCTACCGTCGCCGTCGCTGTCCTGCGCGCTGTTTGTCGTCTGGCTGTTGCTGAACCAGACGCTCGATGCCGCCACCTTGCTGATGGCAGCCATTCTTGCTGTGGTGGTCCCCTTGCTGACGCGAAGCCTGCGCCCTGCCACGGTGCGCCTGCGCAAGCCCGGTGTGGCCCTTCGCCTGACCATGCGCGCGCTGGGCGACCTGTTGTACTCGGCGCTGACCGTTGGCAAGTTGTTGCTGACCCGGCGCACCGAAAAAATCAACAGCAGCTTTGTGGAAATTCCCCTGGATGCGCGCGACCCCAACGCCCTCGCGATGCTGGCCATGATCTGCTGCCTGACGCCGGGCACGGCCTGGGGCGAACTGTCCTTCGACCGGTCCCGGCTGCTGCTGCATGTGTTTGACCTGAAGGACGAGGCGGCTTTCATCGCGCTGATCAAAGAGCGTTATGAAGCCCCGCTGATGGAGATTTTCGAATCATGAGCGACATTCTTTTCTGGGGACTCAAGATCGCCCTGTTCCTGCTGGCCGTGGCTATGTTGTGCGCGGTGGCCCGGCTGCTGATCGGGCCGACCGCGCAGGACCGCGTGATGGCGCTGGATTGCCTCTACATCAACGGCATGCTGATGATGCTGGTGCTCGGCATCGTCTACGCCAGCAATGTGTATTTCGAAGCCGCCATGCTGATTGCGCTTTTTGGGTTTATCGGCTCCACGGTGATGGCCAAGTTTTTGCTGCGCGGCGAGGTGATCGAATGAGCAGCGCGCTGCCGCTGTGGGCGGAAATCCTTACCGCGGTGTTTGCGGTGCTGGGCGCCGCCTTTGCGGCCATCGGCTCCTTCGGGCTGGTACGCCTGCCGACCTTTTTTCACCGCATCCATGCGCCCACCCTGGGCGCGACGGCCGGCGTGTGGTGCATCACCATCGCCACCATCATCTATTTTTCCGTCCAGGGGCAGAACCTGTTCCTGCACGCCACGCTGATCACGCTGTTTGTCGCCCTGACCGCGCCGGTGACGACGATCTTCCTGATGCGTGCGACGCTGTTCCGCGAGCGGCAAAAAGGCGGCGATGTACCGCCGGCCGCACCCTCGACGGAATCTGCACCACGCGATGTAGTCCAGCCCACCGGACCGCGCGATCGCTAGTTTTAAGGAAAGGTAGGCCTATGCACGCCGTTCTCGCCATCTGCCTGGGTGCCAGCGCCGGCGCCCTCGCCCGCTGGGGCCTGGCGCTGTGGCTGACGCCCGGCGGCCTCATCCCCTGGGGCACGCTGGCCGCCAACCTGATCGGCGGCTACCTGATCGGCGTGTGTATCGCCATCTTCCAGTCGATGCCACAGTTGGACCCGGTCTGGCGCCTGATGCTGGTGACCGGCTTTCTCGGCGGGCTCACCACCTTCTCGTCGTTCTCGGCAGAAGTTGTGGTCTTTCTCATGGAAGAACGCTACGGACTGGCCCTCGGCACAGCCGCGCTGCACGTCCTCGGCTCGCTGCTTCTGACGGTGGTCGGCATCAAGAGTGCTCTGTTTTTGATAGCTGCTCGCGCACAGTAGATAAGGGCTGGAGGCCGATTGGATTGCGGCTCAGCTTTTTGCTGTGACCCACATTGAGATATGCCGGCCGATCAAGGCTGCGGATGCAAGCAGCAGAGACAGGCCTGCCAACACTTCAAACCAGATCGTCAAATTGGTAGCCAGGGTGTGGTCTGAGCACAAGGCCAGCGTGTAGTGCGCCAATCCGTCGATGCCCAGCGCGCCATAAGCTGCCACCAGCGCCAAGCCCAGGACTTTCAACTTCGTCCGGTACACAAGCAAACCTGAAAGCCCAACACATGCTCCCGCGACCCAGGCCAGGTAAACCTGCTCCCGCGTCAGCCAGGACGGCATGCCGGGATAGTAGGCGATGTACTCCGCGTTATGCACAAAGTGCGTGAGGTTGGCGACGAAGAAAACAAGGACCAGGAGTTGGATGTGTTTGGGCAGGGATGAATGAGGCATGAGGGACATTTTCTGCTCTATTGATTGGCTGTCCATGCGGGGGGAGTGACCGCGTGATTATGCAATCCAACGTCGGAGATCAGTCGCGGCCGCAGGTCGCCGCCGATGGGACGATCTGTTATGCCGGACGCTGAAGAAAAGCCAATGTGGCATCGATTCCCCTCAAAAGCTCTAGCTTCTTGTCGCCGTCTTCCCGCGCACCCCAATCCTTCCGGAGAAGCCCCAAAACCGTCTGGGTCAATTGAGCGTACTCAGGAAAATTCCTAAGCTCGTGAACGTATGCAAGCTGGCTTGTGAGCTTCATCGGACCAAACTCGCTTGCTCCGACGCTTATGTTGTGCACCAACCTGTGATAGGTCTGAAATCGCTCGGCCTTGAGCTCGTATCCACGAATAACCAGCCAACGACGTGCTGAGAACGCCAAAGCTATCAAAGGCGCAATGAACGCGCCCAAAGTTGCCCATAAGGCCAAGTCGTTTAGCGTCACAGCTTCACCTCTGCAGCATAACGTCGGAGATGACCGGCGGACAGTAGGCGGGCGAAGTCCGCCGATAGGACATCCGTGTCGATCGACTTGTTAGGTGTGCTCGCGATCATTCGACTTTCTTTCGCATCAACACACGGCCTCCCTTTCGGCCTGGCTCGATTTTCTCCAGCGCTTCGGGGATCGTCTTCGGCATTGACCGGCAAAGATGCCCCACCAGTGCTTCAATCCGCGGTAAGTCTTCGTCACCTATTTCGGTGGGCTGCTTCGGATTCGGATATCGAAGTTGCTCGAACTGGTCCAACATCTTGAGCACTTGTTGCTGCTCATCATCGAGCGGTACGACGCCATATTTCTTCTGGAGCACGTCGTACAGACTTTGGAGATTGTGAATCCCTTCGAACTCACCAGCCACTTCGAGCAACCAAGACTTCACGAGCAACTCCACCGCCATATGGGCGAGATAACCTGCGGAGTCGAAGTGACTGGGATCGTCACTCTTGAATAGCAGCTTGGCCGCTGTCATGTGATCAAGCCCGCCGTGTAGGAAGTCGGCAGCGACAAGGCCGTCTTTTTCAGTGGTGAACATGCGCGCCATCTGAGCACCTAACTCTGATATATCCCGCAAAACTGCGGGATAACATCGGAGCCTGCCAGATAACATGGCCGGCTATTTTGGAAATTCTTCATAGGTATCAACAGCTTACCCCAAGCAAAGCGCGATCAGTCAAGGATACTGAAGATGGCAAAGTCGCCTGCACCGCTTCGCGATCTGGCGTTGCGCGCAAGACACGAATCAATGCCTGGCCATGGCCCGGGGTTGGCATAAGCCGTGTGGCGACACGGTGGAACATGCGGCATGGATCCCGGCTCAAGGCCGGGATGACAGCCTTTTGCTTGTGGAAGTGCCATTCGGGTTGGAGCGACGCTGCGTTTCACCGGCACGAAGCCGTAGCTGCTCCACCCTGATCCGCTATATTTTTAATAGCCGCCTGCGCAACCAGGACGGGGGCTAGAGGCGGATTTTGTTCAAGAAACTGACCGCGAGCGACTCAGGACGATACACGCGCCACGCCACACACCAGATCGCCCGCATCGTTGGCCACCACGGCACGTTCATTCTTGGCTTGCGCCACTTCCATGTCGCGCGGCAGCACCACACCGTTTTTCACGGCCAGCACCTCGGCCATCACGCTGACGGCAATTTCGGGCGGGGTCTTGCTGCCGATGTAGATGCCGATAGGGCCGCGCAGGCGTGCGAGTGCGGTTTCGTTCAGTCCGAAGTGTTCGGCCATGCGCTGGTGGCGCGTCTCGTTGTTGCGGCGCGAACCGATGGCGCCTATGTAAAACGCGTCGGTGCCCAGCGCTTCCATCAGCGCCAGATCGTCGAGCTTGGGGTCGTGTGTCAATGCAATCACGCAACTGCGCCTGTCCGGCTTGAAGGCGGTGACCACGTCATCGGGCATGTCGCTGAGCACCTTGGCACCGGGCACAGACCAGGCGCTGCGGTACTCCTCGCGCGGGTCGCAGACGGTGACCGCAAAACCGCTGAACAGCGCCATGGTCGCCAGGTATTCCGTCAGTTGCCCTGCGCCGATGAGCAACATGCGGTACTCGGGGCCAAAGGTGTTGACCAGCGCCAGCGCAGTCACGCCGAGCTCGGCCGGCGCCGTAGCGGCGGCCAGCGTCACTGCGCCGTCGGTAAGCCGCACGCTGCGCTGCATCAGTTGACCCGCTTCCAGCGCTTGCACCAGTTCCGCCAGCGCGCTTGCCTCCGGGTCGTATTCGAGCAGCAGCTCCAGCGTGCCGCCGCAAGGCAGGCCGAAGCGGTGCGCCTCGTCGGCGGTGATGCCGTATTTGACAAAGGTCGGTGGGCCGGACGGAATCGTTTTGCTTTCTGCGCCAGCACCGGCCGCCGCATAGGCCTGCGTGTACTGGTAGATCAGGTCGTCTTCGATGCAGCCGCCCGAGACCGAGCCCACGACGGCGCCGTCTTCACACAGCGCCATGATGGAGCCGACCGGGCGCGGCGAGGAGCCCCAGGTGCGCACCACGGTGGCCAGCAGCGCGCGTTTGCCCGCTGTGCGCCAGTCGCGCAGGGTGCGCAACACCATGACATCGAGGTTTTCCATCTGCTTTCCTTTATTCCCAACCCGGTGGCAGACCGCTCAGCTACCCAGCCAGGCCGCCAGCGCCAGCACGGCCGCGCCAACAACCCACACCCACACCGGGATGCCGGCCTTGGCGACAACGGCGGCAGGGGTATCCGCTTCCACCTCACCCATGACCATTTTGGCCGCATAGGCGGCGGGATGCTGGCGCTGCATTTCCTGGTCGAAGCGTTTGAAAAAATCTTCGGCCATGGACTTGGCCGCGCCGTCAATCAGGCGCTGGCCGAGTTGGGCCACCTTGCCGCCGACCGAAGCGTGCACGGTGTAGGCCAGTTCACAGCCGTCGTCGTTGGGCGTCAATGTCACTTCGGCGCTGCCCTTGCCGAAACCGGCCACGCCGCCCTGCCCGTCAAACGACAGTTTGTAGCTGGCAGGCGGGTTGATGTCTGTCAATGAAATCTTGCCGGTGAATTTGGCCGAGACCGGGCCAATTTTCAGGGCCATCGCAATGGCGTACTGGTTCTCACCGCTGGCTTCGACCTTGTCGCAGCCGGGGATGCAGACCTTGAGCACGGCCGGGTCGTTGAGCGCGTCCCAGGCCTGTTGTTGTGTGACCGCGAGCTGGCGGCTTCCTTGCATGTCCATTTTTATCGTTCCCTTTTTAGAATTTTCTGTCGGTCGAGCGGAGCTTGATGCGTTTCAGGTGATGAATCCTCTTTGCCTGGTTAGCGTGACATGGATTGCGGGTCAGGCCCGCAATGACAAATCAAAAATTTCATTTGTTACTTCTTCATCAGAGCCGCGAGGCTGGCTGCGAGTTCCTCGAGTTTGCTGAGGTTGTGCACCGCCAGCATGCCGTGGGCGTGCGCATGCAACACCGACGCGCCGCGGGCCAGCGGCGCGTAGCCGTCAAAACGCAGCAGCGGATTGAGCCACAGCAGGCGGCGGCTGCGCCGGCGCAGCCAGCCCAGCTCGCGTGCCAGGTCGGCAGGCTCGCCGGTGTCCAGCCCGTCGCTGATGACGAGGACGATGGTGCGGCGTCCGACCAGGCGGCGCGCATGGTGCTCGCGCAGGCTGGCGAGAGACAGGCCCAATTGGGTGCCACCGGCAAAGTCTTCTATCGCTGCGCTGGCGTGGGCCAGCATCTCGTCGGTGTCGGCCTGACGGAAAGCGGGCGTCAAATCGGTCAGGTGCATGCCGAAGGCAAACACATCGCGCTGCGGATGGCGCCGGGTGGCAGCATGCAAAAAGGCCAGCAGCAGCCGGGCATACCGCTCCATGGAGCCTGACACGTCCACCAGCACCAGCAATGGCAGGGCCTGCTCTCGCCGCGCCAGCCGGGGCAGGTGGATCAGCTCGCCACCGGTGCGCGCGGCCTGGTGCATCACGCCGGGCCAGTGCATGCGCGCGCCGCTGCTGGCGGGGCGGCTGCGGCGCGAGGCAAACATCGGCAGCGGCAATTTGATGTCGCGCGCGAGCCGTTCGACCAGCCGGTATTCGGTGGCCGACAGCGCATTGAAGTCGGCATGTTGCAGACGTTCAATGTCGCTGGCCGTCATGACGGCGTCAAACTCTACCTTCTGGTCTTCGGTCGTGGGTTTGGCCTGCTGGCCGAACGCCTTTTGTGGCGCCAGCGCCTCGCGCACGCGGGGCCGGCGTTTGCTGGGCTCGGCCTTGCCCTCGGCGCTGGGCAGCAGCTGGGCCAGCAGCTTGTTGGCGACTTTCGGGTCCTGGAAATAAATGTCGAACAACTCGCGAAACACCAGGCGGTCCTGCTCGCGGCTGATCATCACGGCTTCAAACGCGGCGCCCAGGTCTGCCCGCTCGCTGACGCCGACGGCCAGCGCCGCTTCCTTGGCCAGGCCGATGCGCTGGCTGTCCACCTTGACACCGGCGCGGCGCAGGGCGCGGCCGAAACCGGCGATGTTGTCGGCGAGTTTTCCGCTGCGTGCGTCACCTAAAAGCATGAGGTTTCCCGCTAAATCCGTTCGGGCTGAGCCGCCTGTCCTGAGCTCCGTCGAAGGGGTCGAAGCCTGCAGATCCCTTCGACAAGCTCAGGGCGAACGGTTCTGGAAAATTTCATTCTGCGGCAGCCTCTTCAGGCTTGAGCAGTTCCACAGCAAGTTCGTGCGTGAGTGCCGCCACGTCTTCGCGCTGTTTGAACAAAATGCCCGCGGTGTCGGCCACCACTTCCGGGTCCACCACCAGGGTGTCCAGCGCCACCAGCGCTTTGGCCCACTCCACACTTTCGGCAATACCGGGCGCGCGCTGAAAGGCGTTGCCAAAAGGCGAGCGGCGCAGCCGGTCCACAAATGCTGCGACCTGCGCCGACAACTGCTCACCCGCTTCGGGCACCTGGGCGCGGATGATGGCGAGTTCGCGGTCGCGGTCCGGGTAATCGAGCCAGTGGTAGAGGCAGCGGCGTTTGACCGCATCGTTGAGCTCACGCGTTCGGTTGCTGGTCAGGATGGTGACCGGCGTGACCTGGGCGCGCACGGTGCCGA
Source organism: Pseudomonadota bacterium (assembly GCA_040385775.1). Taxonomy (GTDB): domain Bacteria; phylum Pseudomonadota; class Gammaproteobacteria; order Burkholderiales; family Burkholderiaceae_C; genus Polaromonas. The sequence continues at coordinate 16,505 of JAZKGR010000121.1, read as the reverse complement.
TTTCCGGGATGCTGACCTGGTACTCGCCCAGGTACTCCAGCAGAAAAGCCTCAAAAGGCTCGTCGGCGCGGTCCACCTCGTCAATCAGCAGCACCGCACCCGGCGCCGGCGCTTGCAGGGCCTGCAGCAGTGGGCGGCGGATCAGGTAACGGTCCTGGTATACCTCGCGTTCGACATCGGCTGCACTTCCTTGACCTTCAACCGCACGCATATGCAGCAATTGCGCGGCGTAATTCCACTCATACAGCGCTTCACGCTGTTCCAGCCCGTCGTAACACTGCAGGCGGATCAACTGGCGCTGCAGCGCCAGAGACAGCGCCTTGGCCAGCTCGGTCTTGCCGACGCCGGGCTCACCTTCGAGCAGCAGCGGCCGCTGCAGCCTGAGCGCCAGAAACACGGCGGTCGCCAGCCGCCGGTCGGCAAAGTAGCCAGCCTGCTGCAGCGCCTGCATCAAGGCATCAATCGTGAGGAAAGGTGTCATCGGGTCAGTTTAGCCTGCGCCTCATTCGCTATCAATTCAGGAGCTGCTTGCCCCCGCCCGGAAAGGGCTGGAGGCAGTTTTCATTCATAACTTGATGACCCGCCTGTCATCCCGGACCTGATCCGGGATCCATGCCGCAGCATCCGCAGGAACCGGGTATGGATTGCGGGTCAGGCCCGCAATGACAGGCAGCAATCAGCCCAGCGCCTTCGCCACGCCCCGCTGCGTCTGCACACTGATCAGGTTGGCGCGGTAGGCCGCCGTGGCATGGATGTCACTGTTGAGGTCGGTCGCATCTATCTTCACCGCCGCCGCAGACTCGGGCGTGAAGCTCTTGCCAAGCGCCGCCTCCAGCCCGGCATGGCGGAACACGCCGCTGGAAGCGCCGGTCACTGCCACACGCACACCGCTATCGAACTGCGCGACAAACACCCCAACCAGCGCAAAGCGCGAAGCCGGCTGCTTGAATTTCATGTAGGCCGCTCGTTTGGGGATGGGAAAGCTGATCGCGGTGATCAACTCGCCCTCTTCCAGCGCGGTGGCAAACATGCCGAGGAAAAAGTCGTCCGCCGCGATCTTGCGCGTGGTGGTGTGAATCGTCGCGCCCAGCGCCAGCACCGCGCTCGGGTAACAGGCCGAGGGGTCGTTGTTCGCGACCGAACCGCCCAGGGTGCCCATGGCGCGCACCTGCCGGTCGCCGATGTTGGCGGCCAGGTCGGCCAGCGCTGGCAAGGCCGCTTTGACATCCGCGTTGTTGGCGACGTCGAGGTGGCGGGTCATGGCGCCGATGACAAGGCTGTTGCCCTCGCGCTTGATGCCGGTCAGCTCCTTGATGCCGCTCAGGTCGGCAAGCTGGTCCGGGCTGGACAGGCGCAGTTTCATCGACGCCAGCAGGGTCTGCCCGCCAGCCAGCGGTTTGGCGCCGTCGGCAGCCAGTTGCGCTGCGGCGGCGAGGGTGGTGGGTCGTTCCAGGGTGAAGGGATACATGGTGTTTTCTCCTTGGTGTTCTGTTTATTTTTTCGCGGACTGGATGGCTTCCCAGACACGGGCCGACGAAGCCGGCATGTCGAAGTCGGTCACGCCCAGTGGCCGGAGCGCGTCAAGCACGGCATTGATGACCGCTGGCGGCGAACCGATGGCACCCGCCTCGCCGCAGCCCTTGGCGCCCAGCGGGTTGTGGCTGCACGGCGTGCACAGGGTGTCCAGCTTGAAGCTGGGCATGTCGTCGGCGCGCGGCATGGCGTAGTCCATGAAAGAGCCGGTCAGCAACTGGCCGGACTCGGGGTCGTAGACGCAGTTCTCCAGCAGCGCCTGGCCGATACCCTGCACCAGCCCGCCGTGCACCTGGCCTTCGACAATCATGGGGTTGATGATGTTGCCGAAGTCGTCCACCGCGGTGAAGCTGTCGACCCGCACCACACCGGTCGCGGGATCGACCTCGACCTCGCAGATGTAGGTGCCGGCCGGAAAGGTGAAGTTGGTCGGATCGTAAAACGCGGTTTCGTTCAGGCCCGGCTCCAGCTTGTCGAGCGGGTAGTTGTGCGGCACATAAGCCGTCAACGCCACCTGGCCGAAAGTCACCTTCTTGTCCGTGCCCTTGATGGTGAACTCGCCGTTGGCAAACTCGACATCGGCGTCGCTGGCTTCCATCAGGTGCGCGGCAATTTTCTTGGCCTTGGTTTCTATCTTGTCGAGTGCCTTCATGATGGCCGTACCACCGACCGACATGGAGCGCGAGCCGTAAGTGCCCATGCCGAAAGGCACGCGCCCGGTGTCACCGTGCACGATGTCCACCGCATCGACCGAGATGCCCAGGCGCGCCGCCACCACCTGCGCAAACGTGGTCTCGTGGCCCTGGCCGTGGCTGTGCGAGCCGGTGAACACCGTCACGCTGCCGGTCGGGTGCACGCGCACCTCGCCGCACTCAAACAAACCGGCGCGCGCACCGAGCGCACCGGCGATGTTGCTGGGCGCCAGCCCGCAGGCCTCGATGTAGCAGGAGTAACCGATACCACGCAGCAGGCCTTTGGCAGCAGAGGCGGTTTTGCGCTTTTCAAACCCCGCCACCTCAGCCAGTTCGTTGCCGCGCTTGAGCAGCGCATGAAAGTCGCCCACGTCGTACTGCAGCGCCACCGGCGTCTGGTAAGGGAAGTCCTTGACGAAGTTGCGGCGGCGAATCTCGTCCTGCGCCAGGCCCAGCTCCCATGCACAGCGCGTGACCAGCCGTTCGAGCAGGTAGGTGGCTTCGGGCCGCCCGGCGCCGCGGTAGGCATCGACCGGCGCGGTGTTGGTAAACCAGGCATCCACCTCGACATAAATCTGCGGGCAGGTGTACTGGCCGGCGAGCAGGGTCGCGTACAGAATGGTCGGCACGGCCGGCGCGAAGGTCGACAGGTAAGCACCCATGTTGGCGTCGGTATGCACCCGCATTGCCAGGAACTTGCCGTCCTTGTCCATCGCCATTTCGGCATGGCTGGAATGGTCACGGCCATGGGCATCGCTGACAAAAGCCTCACTGCGGTCGGCCGTCCACTTGATGTTGCGGTTGAGCTTTTTCGACGCCCAGGTCAGGCACACATCTTCGGCATACAAGTAGATCTTGGAGCCGAAGCCGCCGCCGACATCGGGCGCAATCACCCGCACCTTGTGTTCGGGCAGGCCCATGACAAAAGCTGTCAGCAGAAGGCGCTCGACGTGCGGGTTCTGGTTCGACACATACAGCACGTATTCGTCGGTGGCGCGGCTGTAGGAGCCAATCACCGCGCGCGGCTCCATCGCGTTCGGGATCAGCCGGTTGTTGGTCAGGTCCAGCTTCGTCACATGGGCAGCGTTCGCAAACACTGCATCGACCTGGCCCTTGTCGCCGATCGCCCATTTGTAGCAATGGTTGTCCGGGGCGGCCTCATGCAAGGCCGTGGCTTTGGCCGCGTCGGTGACTCGCACCACGGCGCTGAGCACGTCGTAGTCCACCTCGACCAGCTCGGCCGCGTTTTTGGCTTGCTCCAGTGTCTCGGCCACCACCATGGCGACATGGTCGCCGACATAACGCACCTTGCCCTGCGCCAGGATGGGGTGCGGCGGTTCCTTCATCGGGTTGCCGTCGGTGCTGGTGATCAACCAGCCGCAAGGCAGGCCATTGATCTTGTCGGCGGCTACGTCTTCACCGACAAACACATCGAGCACGCCGGGCGCAGCCTTGGCCGCGGCGGTGTTGATGCTGTTGATCTTTGCGTGGGCATGCGGCGAACGCACAAACACCGCGTAGCTCTGGTTGGCCAGCGTGATGTCGTCGGTGTATTGCCCGCCACCGGTCAGAAAGCGGTAGTCTTCCTTGCGGCGGACGGAGGTGCCAATGTTTGGCAGGTTGACGAAGTCGGATGCACCCATGTGTGTACTCCAGAAAATTTGAAAGAGAACGGTTGGCCGGCGGCTCGCAGGATGGCGGCGCCAGGAGAAAGGTCAGAGAGCGGTCAGGTCGCCATGGCCGCAGCGCCCTGCTGCACCGCCTTGACGATGTTCTGGTAACCGGTGCAGCGGCAGATGTTGCCTTCGAGCAGCTCGCGGATTTCGCCTTCGCTGGCCTTGGGGTGGTGCTTGCACAGGTCCACCGCGCTCATCACCATGCCGGTGGTGCAGAAGCCGCATTGCAGGCCGTGGCATTCCTTGAAGGCTGCCTGCATCGGATGCATGCTGCCGTCGGCCGCCGCCAGGCCTTCGATGGTGGTGATGTCCGCCCCTTCGGCCTGTGCCGCCAGGATGTTGCAGGACTTGACTGCGCGGCCGTTCATCAGCACGGTGCAGGCGCCGCACTGAGCGGTGTCGCAACCGACGTGGGTGCCGGTCATCTGGAGCTGCTCACGCAGCACCTGGACCAGGAAGGTGTTGGGCGGCGTCTCCACGCTTTTTGCCTTGCCGTTGACTTTGAACTGAACTTGCATGGGCTTGTCTCCTGATGGCTGATTGTTTGGCTACGGATAAACCAGACCATTGTTGAAGTGCCCACCTCACGCCTCCCTAGGTTAAACCCTAGAAGCTTGCCAAAGCCTTCTGAAATTCTCAAAATGGAGCATTCCCTGCCCGGCGCCGCAGCGCGGTTCCGTCAGGTCTGGTAGGCTGCCCCCAGCGCATTTTCCACACCTATGTTGTCCGTTCTGCCACCCTCCTCCGAGCAACGCCTGCAGCAAATCGCGCAGGCGCGCCAGGCTGTGCTGCATGGGGGCAACAGCCTGCCAAGTGGGTGGACCGGCTCCTGGATAGAACGCTCCTGGCAGCGCTGCCTGGCCAAGGGTCAAAGGCCTGAGCAGCAAGTCGGCTTCGACATCGTGCCGCCGCAAGCCCTGCGCCGCACCGAAGAAGCCAACCACGTGCTGGTGCAGGCCGCGCGCCCGGTGCTGGAGAAACTGGGTGCCGCGATTGCCAGCACCCGTTACTTCGCCATCCTGACCAACGCGCAGGGTGTGGTGGTCGATTTCAACGGCGTGATCGACAGGCGCGACCGCCGCGCCGACCTGATCACCCGCATCGGCGTGGACCTGTCCGAGGACAGCGTGGGCACCACCGCGATTGGTGCGGCCCTGACCGAGCTGCAGCCGGTCTGGTTGCACCGCGGCGAGCATTTTTTCAACGCCAATTCGGCCTACAGCTGCGCCGGCGCGCCGCTGTTCGGCCCCGACGGCCGCTGCGCGGGCATGCTGGACCTGACCGGCGTGGATACGGTGGAACGTCCGGAACTCAAGCACCTGGTGGTGCAGTCGGCGCGCAGCATTGAAAACGCCTTGATCCAGAGCCGTCCGCACGACTTGCTGATTCGCCTGAACTGGTCCAGTCACAGTCTGGGCGACGACATGGACGGGCTGATCGGGCTGGACCCGGATGGCTGGGTCACCGGCGCAAACCCGGCAGCCCGGCAAATGGTGCCGGCGCTGCAGGCCGGCAGCCCGGCGGCGGTGCACTGCAGCGAGCTGTTCGCCATGCCCTACGAGATGCTGTTCGACGCCGCAAAAAGCGGAACACTCGGCGACCCGCAGGCCATCGACGTGCCCCTGTGGTCCGGCCTGCGCCTGCATGCGCTGCCGCTGCTGCGCGGGCAGGTGGCTGCGCCAGGCCGGCTTGGCGCCCGCGCTGCGGCGCCTGCGCTGCCTTTGAAAGATGTCGAAACGGCGCTGATCCGCAAAGCCGTCAACGAAGCCAAGGGCAACGTCATGAAGGCCGCACGCGCGCTGGGCATCAGCCGCGCCACGGTCTACCGCCGGCTCGGCGGCAAAGCCAAATAATCCTGGAAACCGTAGTTGAACGCGCCCGAGCGGGCCGTCATGGGGTGCTCTGGCAAGGCGTGACGACGCGGCAGGCTATTGCCTGCAAGGAGGAGCAACGCCGCCAGCGCGCTCCAGGGCGGCTCGATCGGGTGCGTAGCGCTGTCACCCCAATGTGGACGATATTCGTGCCCAAAAAAGCCCGTATCCATGCTGCTTCGCCAGCGATTGCGGGCGGTCAACTGCGGTTCCCAGGATGATTAGTGCTTGTGGCCCGCGCCATGGGCCGGCATGGCGGCGCCCGGCGGCGTCGCGGCCACCGGAAGTTTCAGCTCGACCTTGCTCTCCTGGCCTTTCGCGTCCCTGAGCGTCAGGGTCAGCGGCACCGTGCTGCCTTTGGGCAAGGCCTGCTTGAGTTCCATCAGCATGACGTGGTAACCGCCGGGCTTGAGCTGCACGGTCTTGCCGGCCGGCAGGTCCAGCGACGGCACGGCGCGCATGCGCATGACATCGTTTTCCATCTTCATCTCATGGACTTCGGTCACACCGGCCACCGGTGAGGACGCGCCCACCAGCTTGGCGCCGTCTTTGGCGGTGATGGACATGAAGGCGCCGGTACCCGACTGGCCGGGCACGGCGGTGCGGACCCAGGCGTCCTTGACGTCGATGCTCTGGGCATGGGCGAAGGCGCTGGTGATGGCCAGCAATGCGGTGAGGGTTATGCGTTTCATGGTGTTTTCCTTGGAGGTGAGATTGAAAAGGACGGCAGGAGTTCAGTGGTGATGATGCAGGGCGCTGGCAGGACCGACCTGCAGCAGCACCGCCGGGGACTTCATGCCGCGCGTCGAGGAGCCGGTCGCCGGAATGTCGCTCCAGTCATTGGTTCCGCTTTCACACGTCTGCAGCACCTTGAACCAGACCGGGCCCGCAGCCTCAGGTGTCTTGCCGCGCAGCACGAACTCGTCAAAAAAAATGTCAGGCAGCGCCGCTTCCCTGTTCGCTGCCTTCCAGCTCACCAGCGTCACATCTTCTGTGACCTGACGGCCATGGCTGTCATACGGTTTGGCCAGTTTGCCGACCTGGGTGCTCACCGTCCAGCCCGGCTTGGGGTAAGGCTTGGCGCCCAGAAAACCGGCCGGTATCTGCACCGCTACGCCGGTGGTAGCCGAACCCTGGCAGCCGTGGCCGACCAGGAACACCGCCTTGTAGCTGCTGCCGGCGGGGGCGCTTTTGCTTTCCAGAACAATGTGAGAAAAAACGGGTGCAGCCCACGCCAGTATTGCGCATGCAGCTATTGATTTGATAGCGGAGAATATTTTCATAAAAACCTCAGAAGAAAATGATGGCCCCAGGATTGAGGCAATGGACACAGCATCGGGTTTGTCATCCCGGACCTGATCCGGGATCCATGCCGCATGAACCGTCAGCGGGTCCGCGCGACGTGGATTGCGGGTCAAGCCCGCAATGACAGGACGGCCAGGCAGACGACTCACAGATCCACCTTCAGTTCGGCCATGAAGGTGCGCTGCGGGTAGGGGTGGAAGTTCCAGTATGGGTAGTTGTTCAGGTTGTCCACGCCAAAAGCGGCCGTCCACTGTTTGTTGACCTTGTAGTGAAATCGCACATCGGTGACGAAATACTTGCTGGTGCCCATGTAAGCGAAGCCATTCACGTCAGTGTTGTCCAGGCTGGAGAACTGCTTGCCGCTGTAACGCGCAGCAAAGCTTGCGGTCCAGGCCGGATCGAGCCGGTAGCTGAGCAGCGCGGTGGCGCGCCAGACGGGCACACGCGGCTGGTACTTGCCCACGGTGTCGCCGGGCACAGCGACAAAGCCGCTGTTTTCCTTGATGCGCGAATCCGCATAGGTCACGCTGCCGCTGAAGCCCAATCCTTTGGTCAGCAGGTCGGTGCCGTTGAAGGCCACTTCCAGCCCCCTGGTCTTGATACGCCCCACGTTCTGCACCCGGCTGATGTTGCTGTTGGCGGCCGGATCGAAAGTGACTTGCGAATACAGCGCGTCGCGCGTGTTCTCGGTAAACAGCGTGAAGCGGAGCACGCCTTTGCCCAGGTCTTTTTCAGCCGTGAGTTCACTGGTCCAGGACTTTTCGGGTCTCAGATTCGGATCGTTGATGTACTGCGAGTTGACGGTGGCGGTGGCGCCGTAGAGTTCGCCCACGGTCGGGAAGCGCACCGCACGGCCGGTCGAGGCCTTGAGGGTGGTGTCGGCCATCCACTGCCAGGACAGCGCGGCTTTCGGCGAGACAAAACTCTCGCTGCGTGCGGCATAGGCGGTGTTGGCCGCGTTGCCGGGCGCGAAGGTCGTGAAACCGTTCGAGGCGTTCCAGTTTTCGATACGCGCACCGAGCACGGTTTTCCATTTCGGCGCAAAGGGCCAGGCGTCCTGCGCATAGACGCTGCGCAGTTGCGTGCGGCCACCCACATCGCTGACCAGCGTACCGGCGCCGCCGTTGATCCAGTTGCCCACGGTGTTGGACTTGAGGATGCGCAGTCGGTAGCTGTCCTGCTGGTAACCGAAATCAACGATGTGTGCACCCGACATGCCTTCAGGCCGCCAGATGCCCTTGAGCGCCAGGTTGTTCCAGCCGGTGCCGTCCTGGTCCTGAAGCGTGCCGGCGCCGCCGTTCAATGACCCAGGCTGTGCGGTGGTGGATGCGCGGATCTGGTCGGTCTGGTAGTCGTAAACGCTGACGGCAACTTCCCAGTCGAACACGCCTTTGGTGTTGGATTTGACCGACAGGCCATGCATCACATGGGTCAGCGCTTCATTGCTGACGCCGAAATCGGTGGCGGCCAGGGTGTAGCCGCGCCCGTTGATGCTGACATTGCCGCTGTAAACCGGGCTACCTCCCGCATTGCGCAGATAAGTTTCCGAGCGGTTCTGCGAGGTGTTGTCCCAGTAACCCAGGGTGTAGCTGGCGCGCACCGTCGGCGAGAAGTCATAGGCGAGCTTGAGCTTGGCATGTTCCTGCGTGGTGTCGTACTGCGTGGCGCCGCCCACCAGCAGCCAGGGCACGTTGCGTGTGTTGAGGCCGGCTACCGCGCCAGTGACCGGCACCGCACCCAGTGCCGGGGCGGTCGTGCTGAGAAGTTTGGTCGTAAAAGTCAGCGGCTGGCCCGAGCTTTTCGTTCGGTTGACATTGATGAACCAGGACCAGTCCCCACTTTTGTTACCCAGGGAGGCGCTGGCCTGGCTGCCACCATAACTGCTGTCGGTGCCGTAAAGCCTGAAGTCCTGGCTGAAGGCGCTGAGCTTGGCATGGCCCTCGAACTGCGTCGGCATGCGCGTGACGTAGTCCACCACGGCGCCCACCGAGTTGCCGGGATAGGCCGCGGAAAACGGGCCGTAGAGCACATCGACGCGCTCGATTTCCTCCGGCGTCACCAGGCCCCAGCGCGGCGCGTAGTTGGTGCCGTTGGCAATGCCGTTGCCCAGGTAGTTGGACAGCAGGATACCGTCGGCATACACCGCTGACCGCGCGCTGTTGCCGGTGCCCGAGGCGCGGCTGGACAGGATGGCGTGGTTGTAGTCGCCGATGTAACGCTTGCGCACCAGCAGGCTGGGCAGGTACTTGAGCGCGTCCTCACTGTCGGTGGCGTTGATGGTCTGCGCGATCTGCTCGCGCGTCACACCTTCGATGGTGGTGGGAATCTGCGTCGGCAGCGAGGTCGGCTGGCCGCTGGTGACCGTGACCATGCCCAGTGATTTGGCGGGGGCATCGGCCGACACGGTGGGAGCCGAAGTCTGCGCCAGCGCAGCCGGCGCCAGCAGCGCGGCAACCATGCAGTTGAGAGGAAAAGAGAAACGGGCGTCAGAAGAACGCATGGATAGCACTTTGAAATGAAAGTAAGAGGCGCACTGCCCCGGTTTGTCATCCCGGACGTGATCCGGGATCCATCTCGCATGAACCACAGTCAGGGTCCAGGCTGCATGGATTGCGGGTCAAGCCCGCAATGACAAGTACTTGCTCAGTTCAAAGTGAAGGCGGGCCGCGGCTGAAGGGCAGCCCCGGCGAGGAAGCGGAGCGCACCGCGTCGTCGAACACCACGGCCATGGCGATGACCGTCGCGGGAAGGGGAGCGCCAGCTTCCGTCGGCAACAGGGCCAGGCCGGCCGAGCCGCACAGGTCGCAGTGGCCATTGGCCGATGAAGCGTCGTCACCGTCAGATGGGCCCGCACCGGTCGCGCTGCACAGCCCGCCGAGCTGGCCGGTGCGCACATCCTCGGCCAGCATGGACACCGGCGCCAGCAGCGCAGCGAACACGGCCACGAACCCGAACCACGCCGCAAGGCGGGCCCAGAGCGGGCGGGAGGACGGGATTGCTGGCACCGGGTGATTATAGGGAGGGGTCAGTGGCGGCACAAAATGCTACAAAAACAGGAGCTACTCAACCCCGCTGTATATGGGCTGGAGGCCGATTTGATTCATAATTGCTGTGAAAGGGCCCACGCCACATGTTCACGCACCACCTCACTGGCATGAGCACGCCGCGCCAGCAAGGCGGCCCGCAAAACGCCCTCCTCGTCTACGCCGGCGTGCAAGGCATTGCCCATGCTGACCGCGATATTGCGCAGCCAGCGCTCATGCCCGATGCGCCGTATCGGGCTGCCCTCGGTATAACGCAAAAACTCTTCTTCGGTCCAGGCAAACAGCGTCACCAGTTGCTGGCCGCTCAGGCCGGCGCGCTCGTCAAAGTCGGGCAAGGCGCTGCGCTGCGCAAACTTGTTCCAGGGGCAGATCAGCTGGCAGTCGTCACAGCCGTAGATGCGGTTGCCGATCAGCGGCCGCAGCTCCAGCGGGATGCTGCCCGCATGTTCGATGGTCAGGTAAGAAATGCAGCGCCGCGCATCGAGCCGGTGCGGCGCGACGATGGCCTGCGTCGGGCAGATGGCTATGCAGGCACTGCAACTGCCGCAATGCGGCGTGACCGGCTCGCTGGGCGGCAGCGCCACATCGACATAAATCTCGCCGAGAAAAAACATGGAGCCGGCTTCGCGGTTGAGGAGCAGCGTGTGTTTGCCGCGCCAGCCCTGGCCGCTGCGCGAGGCCAGTTCGGCTTCCAGCACCGGCGCGGAATCAGTGAAGGCGCGGTGACCGAGTGGATGCACCTGGCCGGCGATTTTTTCTGCAAGCTTTTGCAGCCGCGTGCGCATGACCTTGTGGTAGTCGCGGCCGCGGGCATAGACCGACACAATCGCTTCGCCGGGCCGCTGCAGCCGCGCCAGCTCCAGGGCCTGCCATTGCCCCGGCTGCTGCGGTGTGGATGCGGGCAGGTAGTCCATACGCGCCGTGATCACGCTGACCGTGCCGGGCACCAGTTCTGCGGGGCGCGCGCGCTTGAGGCCGTGCGCCGCCATGTAATTCATGTCACCATGAAAGCCGGCTGCGAGCCAGGCCGATAATCCGGGTTCCGCCGATGACAGATCCACACCAGCAATGCCAATTTGCGAAAATCCAAGCTCGCGCGCCCACGTTTGAATTTGAGAAACGAATTGATGGCCAGTAACGTTCACCCGCCCATTGTAAAAAGTATTGCCTGGGCCACCGAAGGCGACACCCAGGTATTTGCCGCAGCGCTCGCCGCAAGGATGCAGGGCAGCGCTGCCAGCAACGTGTTGATCGAGCTGCACGGCGACCTCGGCAGCGGCAAAACCACGTTTGCGCGGCACCTCCTCACGGCCCTGGGGGTGACAGGCCGCATCAAGAGCCCGACCTATGCCGTGGTCGAACCCTACACCGTCGACGACGCACTTGGCAACCCACTGAACATCTGGCACTTTGATTTCTACCGCTTCAACGATCCCGACGAGTGGGAGGAAGCCGGCTTTCGCGACATCTTTGCCAGCCCCGGCCTGAAGCTGGTCGAGTGGCCGGAAAAAGCCGGCGCGCACCTGCCGGCTGCCGACCTCGACATCGCCCTCGAACTTGAGGACGGCGATGTACGCGCGGTCACCCTCACTGCCCGCAGCGATGCCGGCGCGGCGCTGCTGCCATGAGCACACCACGCGGCATCAACCGTCGCGGCGCGCTGCAAATGGGCAGCCTGGTGCTGCTGCTGGGCGTGCAGCAGATTGCGCGCGGCCTGACCATCATGGCGGTGCGGGTCTGGCCCGCCAAGGACTACAGCCGCGTCACCATCGAGTCTGATGCGGGCCTCAAGACCAAGTATTACTTCATCGCAGAGCCGCCCCGGCTGGCGGTGGACATCGAGGGCATCGACCTGATCCCGGCGCTGCGCGAGCTCGTGGCCAAGGTCAAACCCGATGACCCGAACATCGCCGGCATCCGTGTCGGCCAGAACGCGCCTGGCGTGGTGCGCCTGGTGGTCGAACTCAAGCAGCCCATGCTGCCGCAGGTGTTCAGCCTGCAACCGGTGGCAGCCTACCAGCACCGGCTGGTGTTCGACCTCTACCCCACGAAAGTCGCAGACCCGCTCGAAGCGCTGATCGCTGAACGCCTGAAAGACAAATCGCAGCCCCCCGCTGCCCCGGCGGCGGATCCGCTGGGCGATCTGATTGCCAAACAAACGGAGCGGCCGGCCCCCGCCGGCACGCCGCCCGCCGCAGCCGCCGAGAAGCCGCCGGCCGTCGCAGCAGCGCCCAAAGCGCCGTCTGAAACCGTGGGCGCCGGTGCAGGCAGCCGCAACAAGACCGACCGCCTGATCATCGTGGCGCTGGACCCCGGCCATGGCGGCGAAGACCCCGGCGCCATCGGCCCCGGCGGCACCCGCGAGAAAGACGTGGTGCTGCAGATCGCCCTGCGCCTGCGCGACCGCATCAATGCCGTCCCCAACATGCGCGCCTACCTCACGCGCGATGCCGACTTTTTTGTTCCGCTGCACATCCGTGTGCAAAAGGCCAGACGGGTTCAGGCCGACCTGTTTATCAGCATCCATGCCGATGCTTTTTTCACGCCACGGCCGCAGGGTGCCAGCGTATTTGCACTCAGCGAAAAAGGCGCCACCAGCAGCGCGGCGCGCTGGATCGCCGACAAGGAAAACTCTGCCGACCTGGTCGGCGGGGTCAACGTCAAGGCCAAGGATGCACAGGTGCAGAAAGCCCTGCTCGACATGAGCACCACCGCGCAGATCAACGACAGCCTCAAGCTCGGCGGAGCGATGCTCGGCGAGATCGGCAGCGTCGGCAAGCTACACAAGCCGCGCGTCGAGCAGGCTGGTTTTGCGGTGCTGAAGGCGCCGGACATTCCCAGCGTGCTGGTTGAGACTGCCTTCATCAGCAACCCCGATGAAGAAGCCAAGCTGCGCAGCGAGACCTATCAGGTGCAACTGGCCGATGCGCTGATGCGCGGCATCAGCAGCTACTTCTCCAAAAATCCGCCGCTGGCGCGCAATCGGCCTCTGTAAAAACGCGGCAGTGTGGGGCCTTGGCCGCCTGGCGCTGGCGCAGCGAACCGACACCCGCGCTAGTCCATCTCCTACAGTCGAAAACACAGCTTGAAAATAAAGTGTAGTCAGGCAGTCGAGGCCATACCGCCTTTACCGTAGCCTGCAACCCATTTAAAGGTGGACAAACATGATGAACACGAAAATTTTCCTGGCCGTAGCAGCAGCATCACTGATGACCCTGACGGGCTGCGGCACATCTTTGACCAATCAACAAATCGGCACCGGCACCGGCGCGGTCCTCGGTGGCGCGGCAGGCAGCGCATTGGGTGGTGGAACGCTGGGCACCGTAGGCGGCGCAGCAGCTGGCGCCGTGATTGGCAGTGAAATTGGCAAGCGTCAGGATGAGAAACGCTAAGCCAGCACGCTGACCTGATTGGGGTCTGCCGCACAACCCTCTCTCGCCCCATCCGGGCGGCAGAGGGTTTTTTGCGCTTTAAACGGGGTAAATCAAGGAGTTGAGAATCATCTCGCTGTCATACACGCAAAGCCGCGAACGGAATTTCAAACCGTCTGGCGTGCGGACCATTTCGTCGATATAACGCCCGACGTTGTACACCTCACTGATACCCGCCGGTTTGGTCCGGAACACCGCGTAGTTGGCCTGCGCCTTCACCACGTCCCCATCGACGCCCAGCACCTGCGCCGGGCTGACGACATGCCGCGTGTAATACGGCCCGTGATAAATCGTTTGCGTGATGCCGTAGACGCGGTCTTTCATCATCCCGCGGCTTTCCAGGTCCATCAGCGCCAGCGGCAGGCCGCGGTCGAAGTTTTCGCGGGCCTGCAGCGTGTAACGCCCGTCCTCAACAAAAAATTCCGGCCAGGCGTCGAAACGTTTTTCGTCCAGCGCCGCGGCATAGGCGGCGTTCAGCTGGTCGACATCAAACTGTAGCTGCAGCCTTTCGACAGGCTCAAGGCGAACGGAATCGTCGCGCACGCTGCCTCCGCCAAGTGCGCTCATACCGCCATCACCTTTTTCCAGTACGCATACATGCTGCGGATCAGGGTTTCGGTCACCATGTGTTCGGTCATTTCGGTGCCGGTGCCGCCGAGTTCGCACAGGGTTTCGCCGGTCTCGCCCCATTGCGCAAAACCCGCCTGGCTGAATTCGATCACCTCGCCGTCATCGGCGCTGACAAAACCGGCCGGCCCGAACAGGTTGGCCTGGCGCAGGCGGCGCCGCGTCATCTCCGGCGTGTCGTCGGCAAAGCCGAAGTGGGTCCAGACAAAATCAAACTCGCCCTGGCCGCGCGGCACGATGTGGCGCGTGCTCAGGGAGTTGACCTGCTGCTGGATGATCAGGCTGGGAAACAGCGTGATCATGGTCACCGTCGGCGTGATGTCGGTGCCGGGGTTTGACGGGTCATCGACCTTCCACCAGGCTTCGGGCACCACGTCGAGCAGCCGGTCATCCTGCAGCGCCATGTTGGCTTTGAACGAGGTCACGCCCTCGGTCACGGCGGCGTTCTGTCCGCCCTCATTGCGGCGCGAAATCATCACCGCGTGGCGCCCGTGACCGTCCATGACCATGCGGCTTTTCTGGTCAGCGCGCCACAGGCCGAAGGTCACAAACCAGGTGTGCAACAGGCCGGGGTGGTAGGGATCCTTGATGTTTTCCATCATCAGCTTCCAGTTGCCCGGAATGCGCTGGCGGTTGTAGCCGAGCAGGGTCAATTCCCGGCCCTTGAAGATGCGGTCCAGCCACGGCAAGACGTTCGGGCCCAGATAGTCCTCGAGCGGTTCGGCCTCATCGCTGAAAGTGGCAAACACCAGACCATGCAGCACCGCCACACGCAGCTTGGTCAGGCCATGGTCTTTCAGCTCAAACCCTTCGGGCATGCCGCCGTTGACACAGTCACCGTCTTTCACGCCGTCCTTGAAAGGCAGGCCGGCCAGGTCGCCGTTGAGCTTGTAGGTCCACTGGTGGTAAGGGCAGACAAAACTGCGTGCATTACCCTGCGGGTTCTGGCAAAAACGGACACCCCGGTGCGCGCAGCGGTTTTCGACCACACGGATGCCGGAGTCGGTGTCACGGTCTTTGGGTGCCACGCGGTCACGCACCATCACCACCTGCCGCTCGCCCACATGACTGAGCTTGAAGTCACCCAGCTTCGGGATCTCGACCGCCAGGCCGACATAACACCAGTGCGGGCCGTAGAAGATTTTTTCCAGCTCGCGCTGGTACAACTGTTCGTCGGTATAGGCCCAGAAAGGGACCCGGCTGGAGCCTGGCTGGCTCCAGCGTGACAGGGTTTGGGGTGCGTTCATTGGGCTGCGTCTCCGGATGCTTTTCCGTCCAGCATAAATAATACGCTTACTTATTAATTTCGGCCAGCACCCGACCGCAGGGTCACACCGCCGCGGGCTTCTTGCGGCTGGCCTTCCAGGCGCCGTACAGCACGATCAGGCCGGGGATCAAAATCATGGCCCAGATGATCTTGCTAAGGTTGGCCTGCACCCAGGGCAGGTTGCCGAACAGGTAACCGGCGCCAGTGAGGCCCACCACCCAGATCAGCGCACCGATCACGTTGTAGGCGCTGAATTTTCCCCGGCTCATCTCGGCCACACCGGCCACAAAAGGCGCAAAGGTACGAACAAAAGGCATGAAACGCGCAATGATGATGGTGATGCCACCATAACGCTCGTAAAACTCATGCGCCTGGTTGAAAGCGCGTTTGTTGAAAAATTTCGACTGCTCCCACTGGAACACCTTGGGCCCGAAATAACGGCCAATCGAGTAGTTGCACTGGTCACCCAGAATGGCCGCGACGACCAGCAAGCCCATGGCAAGCGGCAGGCTCAGCAGCCCCGCCCCGCACAGGGCGCCAACGATGAACAGCAGCGAATCCCCAGGCAAAAACGGCATGACCACCACGCCGGTTTCGACAAACACGATCAGGAACAGCAGGGCGTACACCCACATGCCGTAGGTCCGGGTGAAGGCCTCCAGGTGTTTGTCCACGTGGAGGATGAAGTCGATCAGAAAGGCAATGATTTCCATGGGACGGATTTTGACATGGGGCGATGACGCCCCATGCTGATAAAAGACTTTCCCACTCGAGGTCCGTCGTCGCGCTCAGGCTACCCTGGGTCGGTAGTTGGAACTCCCCACTCCCAACCCCCCGCCCTTCCCTCGCCCCGCTGGGCGAGAGAAGGGAGCCTCATTTGGCCGCGTGTGCTGCGCTCGCGTGCACACATGACCGTGCGTTGGGATTCCCGTGCAGTAAGCGCTTCGCGCTTACTGCACTCCGGATTTGAGTTCTGTATTAGGTGTTTGCTTTCTGACTTTTTCTCCCCCACCCGTCGGGCTGGGCCGAGGAGCGCAGCCGAAAACGGATCAGGGCGAG
>JAZKGR010000120.1:0-5880 GCA_040385775.1 Pseudomonadota bacterium | reverse complement strand
TCGCCCGACGGCCACTTCCCCGGCGCCGAGGAAGCTTTCGACACCATGCGTTATTCGCGTCCCGAGATCGAGCGCATCGCGCATGTCGCCTTCCAGGCGGCGCGCAAGCGCAGCAGCCGCGTGACCAGCGTCGACAAGGCCAATGTGCTGGAGACCTTCCAGCTCTGGAAAGACGTGGTGACCGAGGTCGGCAAGGAGTACCCCGACGTCGCGCTGGACCACATGTATGTGGACAACGCCGCGATGCAACTGGTCAAGGCGCCCAAGAAGTTCGACGTGGTGGTGACCGGCAACATGTTCGGCGACATCCTGTCCGACGCCGCTGCCATGCTGACCGGCTCCATTGGCATGTTGCCTTCGGCCAGCCTGAACACGAAGAACCAGGGCCTGTACGAGCCCAGCCATGGCAGCGCACCGGACATCGCCGGCAAGGGCGTGGCTAATCCGCTGGCCACCATCCTGAGCGCGGCCATGATGCTGCGTTTCAGCCTGAACCAGCCGGAAGCCGCCGCGCGTATCGAAAAGGCCGTGGACGCGGTCTTGAGCCAGGGCCTGCGTACGCCCGACATCTACAGCGAAGGCACGACCAAGGTCGGCACGGTGCAGATGGGTGATGCCGTGGTCAAAGCCCTCAAGCAGTCTTGAAACCATGTCAGCCAACGCTGCGGCGTTGGCTGGCTGCCACAGGCCAAGCCGGAAAATTGGTGCGCTGCAGCGCCGGTCGGGCCAGCCGTGATTACAATAGCCCCATGCGCTTTAACCCCGCTTCCACCCGCTTTGTCGCCGCTTCGCGCGCGATTTGCGCTGCGCCGGTTTTTGCCCAGACCACCAAAACGACCACCATTAAAGGCTAACAAGCCTGGTTCGTCGTGCCCTGTCCGGCCCGATGAGCCGGGCCCAAAAGCCGTATTTCTGACTTTTTGAAGGGCGACATCATGAAACTCAAGGGCAATCTCACGGGACTCGTCGGCTGGCGCGGCATGGTCGGCTCGGTGCTGATCGACCGCATGCAGGCCGAAGGCGACTTCGACCTGATCGAGCCGGTCTTCTTTTCGACCTCCAATGCCGGCGGCAAAGCCCCGGCACAGGCAAAAAACGAAACCACGCTGAAAGACGCCTACGACATCGAGGCCCTCAAGAAGTGTGATGTGATTCTGACCGCCCAGGGCGGCGACTACACCTCCGAGGTCTACCCCAAGCTCCGCGCCGCCGGCTGGACCGGCCACTGGATCGACGCCGCATCGACCCTGCGCATGAACGATGACGCCATCATCGTGCTCGATCCGGTCAACCTGCCTGTGATCCAGAACGCGCTGGCCAAGGGCGGCAAGAACTGGATTGGCGGCAACTGCACCGTGAGTTGCATGCTGATGGGTGTGGGCGCGCTGTACAAGGCCGGCCTGGTCGAGTGGATGACGTCCATGACCTACCAGGCTGCGTCGGGCGGCGGCGCACAACACATGCGCGAATTGCTCACGCAGTACGGCACGCTCAATGCCGAAGTCCGCGCCCTGCTGGACGACCCGAAATCTGCCATCCTGGAAATCGACCGCAAGGTGCTGGCGAAACAGCAATCGCTGTCGTCCGCCGAAATGACCAACTTCGGCGTGCCGCTGGGTGGCTCGCTGATTCCCTGGATCGACAAGGACCTCGGCAACGGCATGAGCAAGGAAGAGTGGAAAGGCGGCGCCGAAACCAACAAGATCCTGGGCCAGGGTGCCAGCTTCGGCACGGCCGAGACGCCGGTGGACGGTTTTTGCGTGCGCATCGGCGCGATGCGCTGCCACAGCCAGGCGCTGACCTTCAAGCTCAAGAAAGACGTGCCGCTGGCCGACATCGAGGCCCTGATCGCGGCCGACAACGATTGGGTCAAGGTGGTGCCGAACACGCGCGAGGCCAGCATCACCGACCTGACACCCGTGGCCGTCACCGGCACCATGAACATTCCGGTCGGCCGGCTACGCAAGCTGGCGATGGGGCCTGACTATCTGGGTGCCTTCACGGTCGGCGACCAATTGCTCTGGGGTGCGGCAGAGCCTCTGCGCCGCATGCTGCGCATCCTGCTTCAAGCCTGAGAACACGGGCCGCACGCCTGTGCGGCCCGCCTCTTGCAATCGCCTTGCAAGCGTAACTACTTGTGACGGGACGTTGTCGTCAGACAACAACCGAAACTTGTAAGTTGATGCTAACCCCGCGTGTCAAAACTTAAGTGCTGTCTTAGCTTGTCAGCCTAATGCCTTGATGTTAATGTTGTTTGTCGAAAATTCGCGTTGAGGTTTTTGTGCGGACCAGCAGAATAAAATTTTATGCAGACGGAGCACCGGAGGCTCACATTCCCATGAATCATCCTCGCCGCTGGCGTATCGGTGCCGTCGCAGCCGCCATTGCCCTGGCTGGCACTTTCACCAGTTTGCAGGTGCAGGCCCTCGGTTTGGGCCGGATCACTGTCCAGTCTGCACTCGGCGAACCCCTGCGGGCCGAAATTGACATTCCCGAGATCAATGCCGAAGAAGCCGCCAGCCTGCGCGCCAGCGTCGCAAGTGCCGATGCCTTCAAAGCCGCCGGTCTCGAATACACAGCCGCCGTCACCAACCTGCAGATCAGCCTGCAGCGCCGCCCCGATGGCCGGTCTTATCTGCGTTTGAGCAGCGACAGGCCCGTCAGCGAACCTTTTGTTGACCTGATTCTTGAGGCCCGCTGGGCGTCCGGGCGCATCGTGCGTGACTACACGATGTTGTTTGACCCGCCCAACCTGCGCGCCGCGGCCCAGCCCATGCCCGCGCCGACTGCGCCCATGGTGTCGCGTCCACCGGCGCCGGTTGCGACCTTGCCGCCGGCACCGGCCGCCGTGCCGTATTCCCCCCCTCGCCCGCCTGCCGTCATGCCGGCGCCGGCCGTCCGGCCTGCTGCACCGCCAGTACCCGCCCCCGCCGTCACCACCCGGGCTCCGTCACCCAGCGGCCAGACCGTCACCGTCAAAACCGGGGACACCGCCGGCAAGATCGCGGCACAAACCAAACCCGCCAATATCTCGCTGGACCAAATGCTGGTGGCGCTGCTGCGCAGCAACCCGGACGCCTTCATCGGCGGCAACGTCAACCGCCTCAAGGCCGGCGCTGTGCTGGAAGTGCCAAGCGCCGACCAGGCCGAAGCTGTCTCTGCCAGCGAGGCCAGCCAGACCATCGTCGCGCAAAGCCGGGACTTCAATGCCTTCCGCCGCAAGCTCGCCGAAAGCGCACCGGCCACCCAGACCGCCGGCGCCGACCGACAGGCCACCGGCCAGGTTCAGGCCAAGGTGGAAGACAAGGCACCGGCTGCTGCAACGCCCGACAAACTGACCCTGTCCAAAGGCGCAGTCCAGGGCAAGGCCGCAGCGGAAGAAAAAATTGCGCAGGACCGCCAGGCCAAGGAAGCAGCGGCGCGCGTTGCCGAGCTGTCAAAAAACATCGCCGACTTGAACAAGTTGGGCAGCCCATCCACGCCAGCCCCTGCTGCTGCACCGGCCGCGCCAGCGGCGCCGGGCGTCACCGTGGCCAGCCCAGGCGCCCTGCCAGGCACGCCACCCGCGGCCACGGCACCGGCTGCACCGATGGCGCCGGCCAGCAGCGCCGCAGCCGTCACACCTGCCCCGGCCGCAACCGCGGCCCTGCCTGCTGCCAGCGCTGCGGCAGGCGCCACGCCAGCTGCCAGTGCTGCAGCACCGGCTCCCGCGCCCGTGAAAAAACCCGTGGTGGTGCCGCCCCCGCCGCCGCCAGAAACCAGCCTCGTCGACGAACTGCTTGAAAATCCGCTGATCCTCGCCGGTGCCGCCATCTTGCTGCTGCTGTTGCTGGCACTGGGTGTTTACCGGGCCCGCCAGAGCAAAAACTCCGTCGCCGTGGACAGCTCTTTCCTGGAAAGCCGCCTGCAGCCCGACTCGTTCTTTGGCGCCAGCGGCGGCCAGCGCATCGACACCAATGAGGCCAATGTTACCGGCTCGTCCATGGTGTATTCACCGAGCCAGCTCGATGCCGCCGGCGATGTGGACCCGGTGGCCGAAGCCGATGTCTACCTGGCTTACGGCCGCGACCTGCAGGCCGAGGAAATCCTCAAGGAAGCCATACGCGTCAGTCCCACCCGCATTGCCATCCATGCCAAGCTGATGGAGATTTACGCCAAGCGCCGCGACGCTGCAGCTTTTGCCGCGGTGGCCACCGATGCCTTCAACCTGACCAAAGGCCACGGGGGCGAGTGGGCGCACATGGCTGAAATGGGACGGGACCTGGACCCCGGCAACCCGATGTATCAGCCTGATGGCCAGCCCCCCTCCGCCGCAACAGTCGCTGCAGTGGGAATTGCGGGCGCATCCTATGCAGCCGCAGCCGCAGCCGCGCCGCCAGCCTTCCAGACCGCACCTGAGCCTGAAGCATCGGCGGTTGACTTCGACCTCGACCTGGATTTTTCGATGGGAGACGAGGCGCCCGCACCTGCGCCTGCGCCCGCACCTGTCCCACGCACAGAGCAGACCCTGGCCATGCCAGTCATCACTGCGGCAGCGCCACTGGACAACGGGATGGACTTCAGCTCGGCGACGCTGGCCATGCCGACAGCGGCCCCCGCCCCGGCTGTTGCCGAGCCCCTGCCATCCATGGACGAGGGCCTGAGCTTCACCACCGACGAGCCGGCTGTCACGACGGCGGCCACACCGCTGGATACGTCCAGTGGCATGCTGGAATTCGACATGGGTGCGCTGTCGCTGGACCTCGACGGCCCGACCACAGAGAGCCAGGCCATCGCGCCAGCACCCGCACCCGCACCCGCACCCGCATCCACACCCGCGATGGACCTGGAAGACCCGCTGGAGACCAAGTTCGCACTGGCCGAAGAGTTCCGTGCGATCGGCGATGCCGATGGCGCGCGTTCGCTGGCCGAGGAAGTACTGGCCCAGTCGAGCGGTTCACTCAAGGCCAAGGCCCAGGCTTTCCTGAACGCCCTGGCCTGACACTGTTGCACCTTCTCCCTGGGAGCCGCCCGTGAGGATCGCTCTCGGCCTGAGCTACAACGGCAGCGCCTACGAGGGCTGGCAGAGCCAGCTCTCCGGCAAAACCGTGCAGGACCAGCTCGAAAAAGCACTCGGCAAATTTGCCGACCAGCCGATACGCACCCTGTGCGCCGGGCGCACCGATGCCGGCGTGCATGCGCTGATGCAGGTGGTGCACTTCGACACCGCGCTGGCGCGCGAGCTGCCCTCCTGGGTGCGCGGCACCAATGCCTTTCTGCCGCGTGACATTGCGGTGCAATGGGCGCGCGCGGTGCCAGACGAATTTCATTGCCGCGGCAGCGCCACCAGCCGGCGTTATGCCTATGTCGTGCTCGAGTCGCCGGTGCGCCCCAGCGTCGAGGCCGGCCGCGTCGGCTGGGTCTACCGCCCGCTCGACGGCACGGCGATGCGCGAGGCCATCACCCATCTGGTCGGCGAACACGATTTTTCGTCCTTCCGCGCCGCCCAGTGCCAGGCCAAAACACCGGTCAAGACCATCACGCGCATCGACGTGTCGCAACGCGCAGGCTACTGGCGTTTCGAGTTCGAGGCCAATGCCTTTTTGCACCACATGATCCGCAACATCATGGGCTGCCTCGTGACCATCGGCCAGGGCCAGCAGCCACCCGGCTGGATGGCCGAAGTGCGGGACGCACGCCGCCGCGATGTGGCCGCGCCCACGTTTTCTCCGGACGGGCTGTACTTTCTCGGGCCCCGGTATGACGCGGCTTATGGCCTGCCCGAGCAGACTCCGGCCTATGATTGGCTTCCATGAACATGCACAGGACCCGTATCAAGATCTGCGGCCTCACCCGCGAGGAAGACGTGGACGCAGCCGTGGCCGCCGGTGCCGATGCCGT
>JAZKGR010000119.1:0-11332 GCA_040385775.1 Pseudomonadota bacterium | reverse complement strand
TGCCACACGCCGTACACCGCCAGCAGCCGCGCATGCAGCACTTCGGCGCGCTGGGTTTCGCGCAGGGACTTCCAGACAATCACATTGACCGGGCCGGTTTCGTCTTCGAGCGTCACAAAAATCGTGCCCTTGGCGGTTTGCGGCTGCTGGCGCACGGTGACGATGCCGCAGGCCGCCACCTCCAGCCCATCGGGCAGCGCGTTCAATTGCCCCGCGCTCAGCAGCCCGCGCCTGGCCAGACGCGGGCGCAGCAAGGCCAGCGGATGCCGGCGCAGAGTCAGACCGGTGGACTGGTAGTCAAACAGGATGTTTTCGCCTTCGGGGGTATCGGGCAATTGCAAGGCGGTCTCGTGGGTGGGCACGGCCTTGAACAGTCCGGGCGCGGGCTTGATGGCCGCCGCCTCCCAGACCTGCTGGCGCCGGTGACCGGCCAGCGGCAGCAAGGCGTCGGCGGCGGCCAGGGCGTTGATCTCCAGCGTACCCAGCCGGGCGCGCGAAACAAGGTCTTCGGTCGATGTGAACGGCGCTTGCGCGCGGGCTGCTTCAATACGCAGGGCAGCCGCTTTCGGCAAGCCAGCCACCAGGCGCAGGCCCAGGCGGACGGCCGGCTGGTTTTCCCGGATGCCCGGGTAGAGCGGCGGGGCCTTGTTTTCAGCGGGCTCCAGCGTGCAGTCCCAGTGGCTGTGCATCACATCGACGGCGCTCACCTCGACGCCATGCCGGCGTGCGTCCTGCACCAGTTGCGCGGCCGAATAAAAGCCCATGGGCTGGGAGTTGACCATCGCCGCCAGGAAACAGGCCGGCTCATGGCACTTGAGCCAGCAGCTCACATACACCAGCTTGGCGAAACTGGCGGCATGGCTTTCGGGAAAGCCGTACTCGCCGAAGCCTTCGATCTGGCTGAAGATGCGTTCCGAGAAGTCAAGGTCGTAACCCCGCGCCACCATGGCGTTGACCAAGCGGTCGTGGAAATGTTTGACCCCGCCCTTGCGCTTCCAGGCGGCCATGGAGCGCCGCAGCTTGTCGGCTTCGTCGGCAGAAAACTCGGCGGCGATCATGGCGATCTGCATCACCTGCTCCTGGAAGATCGGCACCCCCAGGGTACGGCCCAGCGCATCTTTCAGTTCGGGGTACCTGAATTCGATCTCGCCGCCGTTGCGCACGATCTCGCGGTTCTTCAGGTAGGGGTGCACCATGCCTCCCTGGATCGGCCCGGGGCGCACGATGGCGACCTCCACCACCAGGTCGTAATACTTGCGCGGCTGCAGGCGCGGCAGCATGGACATCTGGGCCCGGCTCTCGATCTGGAACACACCCACCGTGTCGGCCTCGCAAATCATGTCGTAGGTCTGGCGGTCTTCCGGCGGCAAGGTGTGCATTTCCCAATGGCATTGACGGGTGGTGTTGACGAGGTCCAGGCAACGGCGGATGGCCGACAACATGCCCAGCGCCAGCACGTCGACCTTGAGCAGGCCCATGTCGTCGAGGTCGTCCTTGTCCCACTGGATGATGCGGCGGTCCACCATGGACGCGGGCTGGATAGGCACCAGCCGGCTCAGCTTGCCCTGCGTCAGCACAAAGCCGCCCACGTGCTGGCTGAGGTGGCGCGGAAACGCCGGGCGCTCCTTCTCGCGCTTGCGGCCGTCGTCCGCATTGGCGATTTCCTCTTCGCGGCTGGGGTACACCGCCAGCAGCAGGCGCGAGAGTTCCAGCCACTGCAACACCGGCCCGATGTCGTGCTGCCGGCCGGCCTCCTCCAGTTTTTGTTCGAGCACACCGCTGCCGTCGAACCAGAAATGTTCGCCCGCATACTGTTCAATCAGTTCGGCATCAATAGCCAGGGCCTTGCCGACATCGCGGATGGCGCTGCGCGAGCGGTAGCTGATGACAGTGGCGGCAATGGCGGCGCGGTCATGGCCGTATTTTTCATAGATGTGCTGGATGACTTCCTCACGCCGCTGGTGCTCGAAGTCCACATCGATGTCCGGTGGCTCACGCCGCTCGCGGCTGATGAAACGCTCGAACAGGGTGTCCAGCTCGTTCGGGTTCACCGCCGTGATGCCCAGGCAGTAACAGACCGTGGAGTTGGCGGCAGACCCGCGGCCCTGGCAAAGAATGTTCTTGCTCCGTGCAAACGCCACGATGTCCTGCACCGTGACGAAGAACATTTCGTACGCCAGCTCTTCGATCAGCGCCAGTTCCTTGTCGAGGTTGGCCTGGATTTTGGGGGGAATGCCTTGCGGAAACCGCTCCCGCGCGCCTTCCGCCGTCAGGCGGCGCAGGCAGGCTGCCGGGGACTCCTCGGGAAGCACGATGTCTTCCTGCGGATAGCGGTACAGGTCCCTGATTTCATGGAGGTTGAAATTGCAACGCCCCGCCACTTCCAGCGTGGCGCGCAGCAGCTCGGCCGGGTAAATATCGGCCAGCCGCATGCGTGGGCGCAAATGCGCTTCCGCATTGGCCTGCAACTCAAAGCCGCATTCGTGCACGGTCTTGCCGAGCTTGATGGCGGTCAGCACGTCATGCAGCGGCTTGCGTGAGCGGATGTGCATCAGCACCCGGCCCGCCGCCACCAGCTGGATGCCGCTGCGCTGCGCAACGGCCTGCAGTTGCTGCAGGCGCAAGGCATCGTCGAGTTCCTGCAGCAACTCCACCGCCAGCCACGCATGAATGCCAAACAGGCCTCTGGCCCATTTGCAGCAAGCGCTGAGCGCTTCTGAATTGATAGCATCCGGCAAGGGCGACAGGATGATTTCGCAGTGGGTGAGGCTGGAAAAATCGGTTTCACCCCAGACGGCGCGGTAGCTTCCTTTCTCGATCACGTCACCGGCTTGCCTCACAGCGGTGATGAATTCGCAGAGATTGCCCCAGCCGGTGGCGTTGTGCGGCAACACCACCAGCCGGAAAGACGCGCCGGCTTCGTTTTCCGCCTGCACCAGGAATTCCGCGCCCGGAATCAGCTTGAAGCCGAGCTGTTTGGCGGCCACGTGCGCCCGCACCACCCCGGCCACCGAACATTCGTCGGTGATGGCGATGGCGTGGTAACCGAGCTGGGCCGCCCGCTCCACCAGTTCCTGCGCATGCGAGGCGCCGCGCTGAAAGCTGAAATTGCTCAGCGCGTGCAACTCCGCATAGTCGGGCAACAGTGACGGCGTTTCGGGCAGCATGTTTATCGTTGGCGTCAGGCAAAAAAGCCCTGCAAGTACCAGGCGCGCTGCGGCCGCCGATCTTCGGCTGTGGGACGTTGCAGTCGTTCGCTGTAGATCCACAGCAGGCTGCCTTGCCCGTTGCGGTAGATGAAGTAGTCGCGCATCGCCGGCGGGTGAACCCGGTCTTCATCCGCCGTCGCGCGGCCCTCGCCGGCCATGAGCCAGCTGGTGGCCTCCATGCGCTGCGGCCCCGCCACCCGCAGCAGCCGGCCCTGGTAGACCGGGCTGTTGCCGGCCACCTGCAGCCTCAAAGGCTCGGGCAACAGCCAGCTTGGGTACAAGGCGTCCGTTCTGCAGGTTCCTGCCGGAGGCTTCAAGCTTTTTCGGCCTCTGGCCCTTTCCGTACGGGAGCCAGCAGCTATTGATTTGATAGCGGACTGGGCGCTGACCCAGCACTGCATGCGTTCGGGCCGGTGGTCGGCCAGCGGCTGCCAGGCCTGCACCTGCGACTCGCCCAGGCGGGCGCTCAGGCGCTCGATCAGCTCCACTACGCTGTCGCCGTTCTGGCGATCCTGCATCAACAGGCTGCGGGTGGCGGCGGCGGCGTCCGCCAGCAACTCGGTCGCCAGCGACTGCAGGCTCAGGGAATGCACTGGCGCCGGCAGCTTCTGCTGCGCCAGGTGTTCCGCCACCAGCCGCGCCACATGGCGCAGGTCCTGCACCGGGTTGGCGGTGCGGATGTCCAGCGCGCCGGTGGGCGGGACATCGCGCCGCTTGTCGAGGTGCCAGGTCAGCCTGAGCGCGCTCAGGCCGCTTTGCCGGCCCAGCAGCCAGGCCTGCAGCCGGGCCAGCAGGCGCCCGGCGCCGGCCATCAGCGCGGGCGCGTGGGTCACCAGCGCGTCGAGCTCGATTTTTTCGTCAAAGTGTTCGGGCAGCACCTGCCATTCGTATTTGTCGGCCACGCTGCCGCGTGCCCGGTCCAGCGCATGCAGCAGTTCCGCGCCAAAGCGCCGGGCCACACCGTCGCGCGGCAGGCGCAGCAGGTCGTCCCAGGTGCGGCAGCCGATGCGTTCGAGCACGCCCAGGTGCGGGCGCGCCGCGCTCAGGCTGTGCATGGGCAAGTCGGCGACGCGTTGCCGCTGCCCGGCGCCCTGCCCGACCTTCATGCGCAGGCGCGCCATTGCTATCAAAGAAGTAGCGCCTTGCGCCCGCTGGACAAGGGCCAGGCACTGATTCGATTCAAAAAATTCAAGCAGGCGGCATTCCAGCTGCTGCATCAGCCGCGCCAGGCCGCCAAACAGGCGCAGGCTGGCAGTCACGTCCATCAGCACGGCTTCGTCGAGCAGCGCCACGCGTGGCGTGAAGCCCAGCGCCATGCTGGCCACCGCGCGCTGCGCGTCTGCCTCGTCCAGCAACCCGGCGCCCGGCTCAGTGGTGATCGAGGTGTGCAATGCGATCCAGCAAGGCATGGACATTCGCCTGTGAAGAAAGTGGTGCGGTTTCTTCCCGCTTGAGGCGGGCACGCTCGCGGCTGGCCGCCAGCAGCGCTGTGAGCCGGGCCGGCCGGGTCTCCAGCAACAGCGGCGCGCTCAGTGGCGGGCCGCGCCGCTTGAGCACATGCACCAGCAGGTTGCCGCCCTCCTGCTTCACGCCTTCAAGCAGCAAACGCAGCGGCGCGGGCGAGGACTCCTGCTGCGCGCGCGGTGAGCGAAACACAAACAGCAGCTTGTTGTGCGCATGCGCGGCAATTTGCAGGCGGCGCAAATGCGCGCTGCGTACATCGGGCAGCCAGGCCAGCACGGCCGCCACGTCGGCGCACTGCAGCGCCTCGCGGGTGGCCCACAGCAGCGCCGGCGCGTCGTTTTGCGCGGACTGCACACACAGCAGGCGCGACATGTCGAGCTGGCGCGCGCCCAGCGCCGGGCCAAAAGGCTGGCATGGCGCGCCCGTGAGCACCAGCAGCTGACCCGGCGACGCCGCCTGCAGGCCGGCCAGGACCGGTGCGACCAGCCCCCACTCGTGCTGGCCGGCCTGCGGCTGCAGCACCTCGACCAGCGCGCCCTGCGGCCAGCCTCCGCCGGGCAGCGCCGCATTCAGGGCAGTGTGCCCAGTGTCCAGCGCCTGCAGGCTGCTGCCGCCCAACTCGCCGGCACGCCAGACACCGGGCCCCCACGAAAGCTCCGCAGGCATGGCGCGCTCTCCGCCCGGGGAGCAGGTCAGGCGAGGGGCGGCAGGTAAAAAGGCAGACATGGCAAAGGCGATAAAATACTGTTCATATGTACAGTATTACACCTTTTCCAACAAGGGCAGAAAATCAATTTTTTGGAGTCACACAATGAAAATTGCGCTCCGGCGGGCTGGCGTTATCGCTGCCTTGTTACTGGCTGCGGCTTGCTCCAAAGACACTGACACGACTGTGGCCCACCTGCCGGCAGGCCAGCCGTCCAATGTCAAGCCAGGCTTCATCAACAAGGTGTGGGAGGTCAACCTGTCCACCGGCGTGGCGCCGGGCATGCTGTACGCGTTTTTGTCCGACGGCACGCTGGTGATCTCCTCACCCAACAGCAAGGCCGCCTTCGGCGCCTGGACCTACAAAGACGGCAAGCTGACGATGATTGAGGGCTCACAGGCCTACGAAACCGACATCCTGACCCTGAGCCATGACGAATTGCGGCTGCGCAGCCACAACCCCGGCGGCAGTATTGAAATTGTGCTGGTGTCGGCCAGGGTAGCGCCGCTGCCACCCTGAAATCGTTCAGGCCTGCCTGCGCCCTGCCCCGCGCGCCTGGATGACCAGCAAAACCAGCATCAGCAGCGCGATGCCGGAAAAACACAGAAACGACCAGTTGGCAATCGACAGGCCCAGGAAGGTCCAGTCGATCTTGGTGCAGTCGCCGCTGCCTTTGAAAATCATCGGAATCACGCGCTGCAGCGGAAACATTTCGATCATTCCGTAAAAATCACGCCCGCAGGAAGCCTCTTCGGGCGGGTACCACTGCAGGAAACTCTGGCGCGCCGCCACAAAGGCGCCAAAGCCGGCTGCCAGCAATGTCACCGCCGAACCCGTCAAAAGCAGGCCTTTTTTATTCGCCAATGCAGTGATGCCGGAAACAATCGCCACCAGCATCAGCGCATAACGCTGCACGATGCACATCGGGCAAGGCTCCAACCCGACGACATGCTGCAGGTAGAGGCCAAAAGCCAGCATGGCCACACAACCCACGGATACCAGCGCCAGCACGCGGCGCGGCGCGGCTTCAAAATACGTCAACAACATTGCTTTCCTTTTTGATCGATCTACGGATTGTCCGGTGGTTCGGGCGTTCAGGCGGGGATAAGTTCCGGCCAGCCATCGAATTTCGCATGCCAAACAGGATTTTCAGAAAGAACCATATTCATAGCCATACATTTATATGGCAAAGGCAAGCAGGATTTGCTAAAATCGCCGCATGAGCCGAACCCGGTTTGAGTGGGATGCACACAAGGACGCGGAGAACCAGAAAAAGCACGGCGTGGCTTTTTCCCTGGCGCAGTATGCGTTTGCCGATTCCCGACGGGTCATCGCGGAAGATCTCGAGCACAGCGTCACCGAGCCACGTTATTTCTGTTTTGGCAGGGTGAACGGCGAAATTCTGACGGTCCGGTTTACCTGGCGCGATGGTGCCATCCGGATTTTTGGCGCTGGCTACTGGCGCAAGGGAAAGGCTATTTATGAGCGCGAAAATTAAATACACCAACGAACCTTTTGAGGCCAAAGTCGTGCGGGACTTTCTGCCGCCGCCTGATCAGCTCGCGTTTCGGGAAGAAGGCGTGAAGGTCACGCTTGCACTGAGCAAGAAGAGTGTGGATTTTTTCAAATCCGAGGCGACGAAGCACAACACGCAATATCAGCGCATGCTGCGCAAGCTGATTGACGCGTATGTAGACACCTATGCGCCAGCGACAGCGATACCTCCACCCCAGCCTTCCCGCAAACGAACCCCCGGTTAAACCCGCCGCGCCCTCAAATCCCCTCCCCCGCATCCACAAACACCCGCGCGTTGCGCGGCGTGAGTACCAGCAGGTCGCCTTCGCGCAGGCCCATGTCGCGGTATTGCTGCGACGGGATCTGGGCCTCGATCAGCGGGTCGGCCTGGCCGCTGTCTTCCGAGGGGATCAGCTCCAGCCGGGCAATCGGCCCGATCACAATCGCGCGGCTCAGTTGTGCGGCAATGCCTTCAGCGCCCGGCGCGTAGCGCTGCACCTCGAAGTCGTGCGGGCGCACATAGGCAAAAGCCTTGGCATTTTGCGCGCCACTGTGTTCCGGTGAATCGAGGCGCATGCCTTCGAGCTGGATCTTGCCTTCATGCGCCCTGCCCTGAAACAGGTTGACGTCGCCGAGAAAGCCATAGACAAACGGGCTGGCCGGGTGGTCCCAGACCTGTTGCGGCGAGCCGATCTGCTCGACCTTGCCCTGGTTCATCAGCACCACGCGGTCGGCGACTTCCAGCGCTTCTTCCTGGTCGTGCGTGACAAAAATGCTGGTGACATGCAGGTCGTCGTGCAGGCGGCGCAGCCAGCGCCGCAGCTCTTTCCTGACCTTGGCGTCGAGCGCGCCGAAAGGCTCGTCGAGCAACAGCACCTTGGGTTCCACCGCCAGCGCGCGTGCCAGCGCGATGCGCTGGCGCTGGCCGCCCGAGAGCTGCGCCGGGAAACGGTCGGCCAGCCAGTCGAGCTGCACCAGGCCCAGCAGCTCATGCACCTTGCGTTTGATCTCGGCATCACTGGGTCGGGAGGCGCGCGGCTTGACACGCAGGCCGAAGGCGACGTTTTCAAACACCGTCATGTGGCGGAACAGCGCGTAATGCTGGAACACAAAACCGACCTGGCGTTCGCGCACATGCACATCGGTGGTGTCTTCGCCGCTGAACAAAATGCTGCCCTGGTCGGCGCTTTCCAGGCCGGCAATGATGCGCAGCAAGGTGGTCTTGCCGCAGCCCGAGGGACCCAGCAAGGCAACCAGTTCGCCCGATTCAATGTCCAGGCTCACGTCGCCGAGGGCCTGGAAGTTGCCGAAGTGTTTGCTGATGTTGCGGATTTCAATACTCATGATTTTTCTTTCTGCTTCTGCAATCTGTCATTGCGGGCCTGACCCGCAATCCATGGCGGTGTACCACTGCATTCGAGGCATGGACCCCGGATCGAGTCCGGGGTGACAAACCTCCATGGCCACCGCTGCACCAGGACATGTTCATGAAGTGACGGCAACCGCTGGCCTTTCGGGCGGCAGCGCGGCGGCGGCTTTTTCTTCCTGCTCGGCGCGCCACTCGGCCACCGACTTGATCAGCAGCGTGACCAGGGCCAGCAGCGCCAGCAGCGAGGCCACCGCAAAGGCGGCGACCGACTGGTACTCGTTGTAGAGGATCTCGACGTGCAGCGGCAAGGTGTTGGTCTGGCCGCGGATATGGCCGGACACCACTGACACCGCGCCGAACTCGCCCATGGCGCGTGCATTGGTCAGGATCACGCCATACAGCAGGCCCCACTTGATGTTGGGCAGGGTCACGTTCCAGAAGGTCTGCCAGCCGGTCGCGCCCAGCACGATGGCGGCCTGCTCCTCCTCGCTGCCCTGGGCCTGCATCAGCGGGATCAGCTCGCGGGCGATGAAGGGAAAGGTCACGAACACCGTGGCCAGCACGATGCCGGGCACCGCGAAGATCACCTTGATGTCGTTGGCTGCGAGCCAGGGGCCGAACCAGCCCTGGGCGCCGAACACCAGCACATACATCAGGCCCGCGACCACCGGCGACACCGAAAACGGCAGATCCACCAGGGTCGTCAGAAAGGACTTGCCGCGGAACTCGTACTTGGCAATCGCCCAGGCGGCCGAGACGCCGAACACCAGGTTCAGCGGCACGGCGATCGCGGCGGCGATCAAGGTGAGCTTGATGGCCGACCAGGCGTCGGGTTCCTTCAGCGCCGCCCAGTAGGCGTCGAAACCCTTGCGCAGCGCTTCGGTAAACACTGCGGCCAGCGGCAGCACCAGAAACAGCAGCACAAAGACCAGCGCGAGCGCGATCAGGGTGTAGCGCACCCAGGGTGCTTCGGTGGTGCCGGCTCTGGCCTTGGCCTTGTTTTGGGGATGTGCACTCATGCAGGAGCTCCCGCAAAACGCCGCTGCCAGGCCTGCAGGCCGTTGATGACCAGCAGCAGCACAAAGGAAATCACCAGCATCACCACCGCCACGGCGGTGGCGCCGGCGTAGTCGTACTGCTCCAGCTTGCCGATGATGATCAGCGGCGTGATCTCGGAAATCATGGGCATGTTGCCGGCGATAAAAATCACCGAACCGTATTCACCGATGGCGCGCGCAAACGCCATCGCAAAACCGGTCAGCAGGGCCGGTGTGATGTGCGGCAGGATCACTTTCGTGAAAATCTGCAGCCGCGTCGCGCCCAGCGAGGTCGCGGCCTCCTCGAGTTCCTTCTCGGCGTCTTCCAGCACCGGCTGCACCGTGCGCACCACAAAGGGCAGGCCAATGAAGATCAGTGCGATGACCACACCGGCCGGCGTGAAGGCCAGCTTGATGCCCAGGGGTTCGAGGTACTGGCCGATCCAGCCGTTACCGGCCAGGATGGCGGTCAGCGAAATGCCGGCCACCGCGGTCGGCAGCGCAAAGGGCAAATCGACCAGCGCGTCGACAATTTTTTTGCCCGGGAATTTGTAGCGCACCAGCACCCAGGCCAGCAGCAAACCAAACACCAGGTTCACCAGCGCAGCGAACAGCGAGGCGCCAAAGGTCAGGCGGTAGGACGCCATGACGCGCGGCGAGGTCACGGCCGTCACGAACTGGTCCCAGCTCAGGGAGAAGGTCTTGAACAGCAGCGCCGACAGCGGGATCAGCACGATGATGCTGAGGTAAAACAGCGTGTAGCCCAGGGTCAGGCCGAAGCCCGGCAAGACCTTTTTGGAGGCACGCCGGACCGGCGCCGCCACCAGCGGCGCCGAGAGGGAAGCAGCAGCCATGGTTTATTTGACGGTGTAGAGCTTGTCGAACTGACCACCGTCGTTGAAGTGGACCTTCTGTGCCTCACCCAGCGAGCCGAAGTAGTCCTTGACCGTGAACTGCTGGATAGGCCGGAAGACGTTTGAATACTTTTTAAGGATGGCAGGCGAGCGCGGGCGGATCGCATGTTTGGCGGCGATCTCCTGGCCTTCGTCCGAATACAGGTAGTCCAGATAAGCCTTGGCCAGCTCGCCCGTGCCCTTTTTGGCGACGGTGCGTTCGACCACGGCGACCGGGTTCTCCGCCACGATGCTGGATGAGGGATAGACCGCATCGACCTTGCCTTCGCCAAACTCGCGATTCACCGACAGCACTTCCGATTCAAAGGTGATCAGCACATCGCCGGTGTTGCGCTGCAAAAAGATGGAGGTGGCGTCGCGGCCGCCCTTGGCCAGGATGGGCACGTTTTTGTAGAGCTTGCCGACAAATTCGGCCGCCTGCGCGTCGCTGCCGCCGTTTTTGCGCACCGAGCCCCAGGCCGCCAGGTAGGCCATGCGGCCGTTGCCGCCGGTCTTGGGGTTGACAACGATCACCTGCACGCCGGGCTTGACCAGGTCGGCCCAGTCCTTGATGCCCTTGGGATTGCCGTTGCGCACCAGGAACACCATGGTCGAGGTGGTGGGCGACGCATCGTTGGGGAAGCGTTTGGTCCAGTCTTTCGCCACCAGGCCCTTCTCGGCCAGGAACTCGATGTCGGTGGTGGTGTTCATGGTCACCACGTCGGCGTCCAGGCCGTCGGCCACCGAGCGCGCGACGGCGCTGGAACCGGCGTGCGACTGGTCGATCTTGACATCCTTGCCCGCTGTCTTTTTGTAGTGGGCGATAAAGGCCGCGTTGTAGTCCTTGTAGAACTCGCGCGCCACGTCATACGAGCCGTTGAGCAGGGTCTGGGCTGAGGCCAGGCTGCCGGTGGCCAGGGCGAGGGAAGCAAGGGCGAGTTTGATTTTGGGGGTCATACAGTTTCCAGGGAAGCAGAGGAGGAAGAAGAAAGAGGTGAATGCAGGCGGGAAGCGATATCCGTGTCACCCGCCAGCGACTGCAGCAGGGCCACGCCCAGTGGCCATTCGCCATGGCCCGATTCGATGTTGATGTGGCCGCCGTCCTGGATGCGCACAAACTCGCTGCCCCAGGCCCGCGC
>JAZKGR010000118.1:0-2409 GCA_040385775.1 Pseudomonadota bacterium | reverse complement strand
GCAATGCCGTTGGACTTGGTGGCACTGGTCAGGTGCTTTTTCGGCCGCGACTGCGCCAGCTCGAACGCGAACTTCAGCACACGGTCCACACCAACGCGTGAAAAGACACTTTCCTGCATCACGATCTCGCGCTCGGTGCCGGCGTACATGCGCCCGCCTATGCTCGAATACTCGCCTTCAGTGTTCTCGCGCACGATGTACATGTCGATCTCGCCCGGCAGGCGCGCGCTGCCATCGCGCCTCACCACCGGCGCAATGATGCCGGGCATCAGGCGCGCCGGCCGCAGGTTGATGTACTGGTCAAATTCGCGGCGAAACAGCAGCAGCGAACCCCAGAGCGACACATGGTCGGCGATTTTTTCAGGCCAGCCGACAGCACCGAAATAAATCGCGTCATGCCCGCCGATCTGGTCCTTCCAGTTGTCCGGCATCATCTGGCCGTGTTTCTCGTAGTAGACCCAGCTCGAAAAATCGAAGTGATCGAACTGCAGGTCGATGTTGAATTTCGAGGCAGCGGCCTCCATCACGCGAATGCCCTCGGGCATGGTTTCCTTGCCGATGCCGTCGCCGGCGATGACCGCGATTCTTTTCTTGCCGGTGTTCTTGCTCATGGTGTTTCCTTGGGTTCAGTGGTAAAAAATTTCAGGGCTTCATCCAGCAACAGCGCCGGCGCCTCTTCCGCAATGTAGTGGCCGCAGGGCAGAGGCTGTCCCGAGACCTCAAGGGCGCGCTCGCGCCACAGGGTCAACACGTCAAAACATTGACCGACCGCGCCATGTTCACCCCAGAGCACACGCAGCGGCATCGCCAGCTTGCGGCCAGCAGCCACATCGTCGCGGTCATGCGTGAGGTCGATGCTGGCCGAGGCGCGGTAGTCCTCGCAGATGCTTTCGGCACTGCCCGGGATCTGCACGCAGCGCTCGTATTCGGCCAGGGCTTCCGGTGCAAATGCAGCAAGGCCGGCATGGCGCTTGCCCATCACGCTGCGCAGATAACGGACAGGGTCACTGCTTATCAGTGCCTCCGGCAGCGGCGGCGGCTGGATCAGAAAAAACCAGTGCCAGTAGGCGCGCGCAAAGGCCTCCGTTGTGCTGCCGTACATGGCCAGCGTGGGTGCGATGTCCAGCAGCAGCATGCGCTGGACGGCCTCCGGATGATCAGCAGCGAGGCGGTGCGCCACGCGTGCGCCGCGATCATGCGCCAGCACCTGGAAGCGCTCGAAGCCGTGGTGGCGCATCACGGCCACCGCATCGAGTGCCATCGCACGTTTTGAATAAGTGGCGTGCCCCGGATCTGCGGCGGGCCGCGCGGAATCGCCATAACCGCGCAAGTCCATCAGCACAACCGTGAAATGGCGGGCCAGATCGTTGGCAACGCGGTGCCACATCACATGGGTTTGCGGGTGGCCGTGAATCAGCAACAGCGGCGCGCCCTGCCCGCCCCGCAGCGTATGCAGTGCACCAGCCGGCCCCTGGATGTCGAGCGGTGCGAACCCTTCGAACATCAGGCGACTCCCGGCGTGTTCATGCGTGTCGTGTTGGTTTTCATGCGTGGACTGATTTTGCGCAGTTGCAGGCCTCGATTCAAGCAATAATCAGGCAACTCATTATTTCTAAAGGGGCATGAATGGAACGCAGTGACCTGGAACTGGTTCTGGCTGTGCGTGACCATGGCAGTTTGAGCGCAGCCGCCCTCAGCCTGGATGTGGCAGCGCCGGTCGTCACCAAGCGGCTGGCCGCGCTGGAGGCGCGCCTGGGCCAGCGGCTGTTCCAGCGCACCACCCGGCGCGTCAGTCCGACAGCTGAAGGCGAGACGGTGTGCGAGCGAGCGCGGGTATTGCTGCGCGGCTTCAGCGAGCTCGAAGCAGAGCTGCAGGAGCGCAAGGCCGAACCCACCGGCCTGATCCGGCTGGCAGCCACCCTGGGCTTTGGCCGGCTGTGGCTGGGGCCGGCGCTGGCCAGCTTCCAGGAGCGTTATCCGCGGATCGAGATCCAGTTGCAACTGACCGAGCAGTTGCCGGACCTGGCCGCTGAAGGCTTTGATGGCGCTGTCTGGCTGTGGCAGGTCGAAGGGCGGCAGGCCGCGCAGTGGGTGTCGCGCCGGCTGGCGCGCAACCAGCGGGTGCTGGTGGCCTCACCGCGCTACATCCGTCAGCACGGCACACCCGCCAGCCTGGACGAGTTGCAGAACCATGCCTGCCTGATCGTGCGCGAAAACGGCAGTGCCAGCGGTCAGCGCTTCGATGTCTGGCCGCTGCAAAAAGAACGCGACAAAACAACGGCGCGGGTCCGCGTGCACGGGCCGCTGGCCAGCAATTCGGGGGAACTGGTGCGCGACTGGTGTGTCGCAGGGCACGGCATCATGCTGCGCAGCCTCTGGGACATTGCGCCGCAACTGGCCAGCGGCGAG
>JAZKGR010000117.1:0-5832 GCA_040385775.1 Pseudomonadota bacterium | reverse complement strand
TCGATCACCAGCTTGCCGGGCACCTCGCCCTTGACCGGGTTGCCGCCGGCGATCACCATGGTCGGCCAGGTCAGGCCGGGCACGCTTTCGGCATTGCGGAACAGGCGCGGGAAACGCTCCATTTCGCTTTGCATGTCTTCAGCGCCGCGTTCGACGATCAGCTCATAGGTGCCCTGGCTGGCGATGATCTCGGTCGCGCCTTCTGCGGCATAGGCGCTGGCGCCGAGCACACGCACCGCGTGGTAGTGCGTGAGCAGCACGTACTTGATCGGTTTGTCGCTGACCTCGCGGATGCGCGCGATCAGGTCCTGCGCCATGGCTGGCGTGGCGGTGGCGTCGCTGACCATGATGAATTTGTCACCGATGATCACGCCGGAATTCGGGTCACCCTCGGCGGTGTAGGCCCAGCAATGCGCGCTGAGTTGTTCAAAAGTGATTTTTTTGTCCGTGAGGTCGGACTGGGAGGCAAAAGCTTTGGACATGGGGTCTCCGTGGGGTGGCCGGACGGACGCCGGCCTGGATCGTGGGCGTCGGGGTAATTCTACTATACGTAACTTATTACGAATAGTTGAATCTTGTCTTTTGCCGCCGTCAGGCGGACAGGCCGCGTTCCAGCATGGCCACCACCTCTGCTGAAAACGCCCGGTAACTCATGGGACCGTCGGGCCGCATCCAGGTGAAGGTCCAGTTGATCATGCCGAACAGCATCATGGTCACGGCCGTCTGGTTGGCCGCCGTGATGCGCTGCGGGTAGGCGCGCTTGAGAAAACGCGTCATGGCCGACACCACATCACGCTGCCTGTCCAGGATCAGTTCACGCTGCACGTCGCCGAGGAATTTGGTGTCGCCCAGCAAGGCAACATGGCGCGTGGCCGAGCTTTCATACTGGTCGAGGAAGTTGCGGATCAGCTCATGCAGCGCGGCGCGGTCGTCCAGGTTTTTGCGCTGGGCGCTGGCTTCGGTCTGGCCGATGATGGCCAGCAAATGCTGGGTGTAGCGATCCAGCAGGTCGAACAGGATGGCTTCCTTGCTACCGTAGTAGTGGTACAGCCTGGCCTTGGAGGTGCCGCAGGCGGCGGCGATGTCGTTCATGCTCGCGGCCATGTAGCTGCGCTGCGCAAAACACTGGGCGGCGACATCGAGGATGGCTTCGCGCTGGAGCTCGTGGGTGGCGGATTTGGGACGGGCCATGCGCTATTGTGAAGCACGCCCGCCGCGCTAAAGTAGCGCGATGCCTGCAGACCTTTCTTTTGCCCATTACTGCTGCGAGCTGCTTGGCAGCGTCGGCCCGTGCAAGGCCCGCCGCATGTTCGGCGGCTTCGGCATCAGCACCGATGGTCTGAACATCGCGCTGCTGGCCAATCTCGGCGGCGGCGACACCCTGTGGCTCAAGGCCGATGCAGAAACCAGCAGCCTTTTTGAAGCTGCGGGCTGCCGGCCCTTTGTTTATGAGGCCAAAGGCAAGGCCATGAAGCTCAATTACTACAGCGCGCCAGAAGACGCGATGGAGTCGCCTCAGCTGATGGCGCAGTGGGCCCGGCTGTCGCTGGCCTGCGCCTTGAAAGCGCGCGCCGCCAAGGCCGTGCGGGCACGTCCGGTGGCCAGCTCCATCGCAAAACGCGGCAGCAGCACCAGCAAGGCGGCGCCAAGTAAACCTGCAAAACCGAAAACGAGCCGGCCCGATGCCGCCGCTGCCAGGCCCAGGGCGCCGCGCAAATCGCGCAGCGGCTGAGCCACACCGGCGCGCCAGGGCAGGCTGACCGCCCGCTGTGCCAGCGCGTGCCGGGACGGGCGGGCCAGCGCCACACCCGCGGTCGCAGGCAAGGGGTCCCAGCTGAAATAGGCGGGCGATGCCTGAGCCGCATGCCAGGACTCCATCACCAGCACCTGGCCCGGCAGCAGCTTGAGCTCCTCGCCGGCGCCCAGAAAATGGTCTCCGCCGCGCACGCCGTCGTCCTGGTGCGCGTTGTCGAAGGTGACCCAGACCTGGCCGTGGGCGATACGCAACACACCCGCCTCGGTGGGCCGCAAGGTCAGCGCTCGCCCGCTGCCCAGCTTCCAGCAGCCTGACAGCGCGTCAGCGCCGCTGAATGATTGCAGGGGCAGGTAGGGTGAGGTAGTCATTGCGGTTCTCCATCAAAAGCCATTGGGGTGAGTGAATGATCCTCGCGTGGTGCTTGGCAGTCCAATGAATTCGCGCTACGCTATTCATTCCATAAACGCATGAATCGAGATTTGCGCCATGCAGCATTCCCAGACCCATTTGCGCTCCCGGCCGATCTCTGCCGGGCAGCTGCGCGCCTTTGAGGCGGTGGCCCGGCACTTGAACTTTCGCGCTGCTTCCGAAGAACTCGCGCTGACCCAATCCGCCGTGAGCCGCCAGATACAGACGCTCGAAGATGAGGTCGGGCTGAGCCTGTTTCACCGCCACACGCGCTCGGTGGAGCTGACCGGTGCCGGCGGCATCCTGTTGCGCGCCGTCACGCCGTCGCTGGAGCGTATCGACGGCGCCGTTCGGCAGATTCGCCAGAGTGCAGGCCGCAAAAGCGTCGCGCTCACCACCTTTGCATCCTTTGCGTCGATGTGGCTGATCCCGCGGCTTGAAGCCTTCCAGCGCGACAACCCCGATATGGACATCCGCATTGACGCGTCGGACTCGGCCGTCGACCTCGATACCTCAGACCTGGACATCGCGCTGCGTTACGGCCCGGCCAGCCGCCTCGGCACGGCCGGCGCGGTCCGCCTGTTCGGCGAACAGCTCACGCCGGTGGCCAGCCCCTGGTTGCTCAAAAGCAGCCCGCGCCTGAAAAAGCCCGAAGACCTCGCGAATTTCGCATTGATCGAAGCCGGCGATTCACACGCCACCCACATGGAATGGCTGACCTGGCGGCGCTGGCTGGAAGTCAACGGCACGCCCAAGCTCGAAGGCAAACGCTGGCTGTATTTCAACTACGCCTACCAGATGGTGCAGGCGGCGCTGACCGGGCAGGGCATCGTGCTGGCGCGCCTGCCGCTGATCGCCGAAAGCCTGGCCTCCGGCGACCTGATCGAGCCGCTGCCGCACCTGCGGCTGGACTCCCCCATGGCCTACTGGCTCATCGTCGGCCCGCGCAGCGCGGCGCGGCCGGAGGTCAAGGCCTTCTGCGACTGGCTGATGGTGCAGGGCGCGCTGACGCGGCAGGCGATTGGCGATGTGCCGGATCCGGATACGGTGGATGACATTGACTGATCGCCGGCGCAACGCACTGTTCTTTTGCGTCGTCAGGAAAAGCAGGTCGCCCGCCGGACAGGACAGGCGCGATTTGCTATAGATTCAATAGCTGCATCCTCCCGCCTGGAAAGGGCTGGAGGCCTGAAAGGCTTATAAACCCAGCGTCATTCGCCCCAGGGCAGCATCAAGGTCACGATAGACAGCTTGGCAAACTCCGGAACGAACTCGTCAATGATGCGCTGCGGTTCCGGGCACAGCGTGCTGTCGGTGATCACGCCGAACTGCACGCCGCCGCCGTAACTCAGGATGGACACGCCGAGGCCGACGTCGCCCGACTGCGGCACCCAGAACATGCTTTGCTCCAGCGTGGCGCCGCAGAACTGGAGTTTTTCGCGCGGGCCCGGTACGTTGGTCATCACCGCCGTGGTTTTTTTGGAGAACAGGTTCAGCATCGCGTCCTGCGCCGGCTTGATCAGCAGGCCGGCAATCGCCAGCAGGCTGAAGGCCAGCAACGGCTGGTAGCTGCCCTTGAGCGCGGCCATGCGGCGCCGCACTTCGTAAACGCGCTCGATCGGGTTGTCGACGCCAATCGGCAGCACCAGCGGCACCAGGCCGAAGCGGTTGCCCAGCTTGTAGGCTTGTTCCATGGGCCGCAGGTTGACCGGCACCATGGCGCGTATCTCCTGGCCGCTCACGTCGTCGCCATGTGACTTGAGGTACTCACCAATCGCGCCAGCCACGCAACTGAGCAGCACGTCGTTGATCGAGCAGTTGAGCGCTTTGCCGACGGCCTTGACCTCGTCCAGCGGAATCGGCTGGCACCAGGCGACTTTTTTGGTTTTGCCGGGCTTGCCCTTGAGCCGCGTCTTCGAGTCGTCGGGCATCAGCGCCAGCGCGGCGCCGTCTTTCAGCACCTGCAGCATGACCTTGGCCATGTCCATCGAGCCGGCCATGCCTTTTTGCGGGTCGCTGAGCAGGTTCAGCGAGCGTGCCGCGCCTTCGCCGGCCGCACCCAGCGCCTTGACCGTGAGGTCGGTGAAGGGCTTGAGCAGCGTGTCGGCAATCCAGTCCTCGGCGCCGCCGCCGGTTTCTTTCTTGCGGCGCTCGGGCGGCGCCGCGCCACCATCGACCAGCGACATGGTCACCGAAATCAGCGCAATGCCGTCGGCGATGCAGTGGTGGATGCGCACAATCATCGCGCTGCCCTTGACACCGTCGGGGCCGGTGTAATCCTCGACCAGGTGGATTTGCCAGAGCGGGCGTTTGCGATCGAGCGGCTGCATGGCGAGCTCGGCCACGCGGTCCTGCAGCACTTCCTGCTCCTTGCCTTTGGCGCTTTTGGGCAGCTTCTCGGCAATGACGTGGTTCTTCAGGTCGAAGTAGCGGTCCTCGACCCAGGTCGCGCCGGCGGCGTCTTCCATCACGCGCTGGCGAAAGCGCGCGTACTTGAGCAGGCTGGTCTCCATGCGTTCACACACTGCCGCATGGCTGACACCCGGCGTGAGCTGCCAGACGCCGACGATCATCATCAGGTTGGACGGGGTGTCCATGCGCAGCCAGGCGGTGTCCACCTTGCTCATGCGTTCGCCCGTCAGGCCCAGCGTGCCGGAGACAGCGCGCGTCACGTTTTTTTGTACATTCTTCGCGACTTTTTTGCCCGCTGCCTGGGCCGAAACGCGTGTGACCATGAAAACTCCAAACAAAAAATGAGCGCCAGCCTGCCATCGCGGCTCCCCTCGATGCGGCGGTTGACCTTCTACCCCCTGGCTGTCATCCCGGACCTGATCCGGGATCCATGCCTGGCACAACCCAGACAGACGAGGTCAGCGCAGCATGGATTGCGGGTCAGGCCCGCAATGACAAGTCAAAGCTTGTCACCCGGCTTGTCGCGAAGACATAAAACCCCCGTATTGGGAGCAGTGCCCTATTCTGCAATCAACGGTGTGGCTAAGATACCGGGCAGTT
The DNA here is from genome assembly GCA_040385775.1 of Pseudomonadota bacterium. Taxonomy (GTDB): domain Bacteria; phylum Pseudomonadota; class Gammaproteobacteria; order Burkholderiales; family Burkholderiaceae_C; genus Polaromonas. The sequence continues at coordinate 656 of JAZKGR010000117.1, read as the reverse complement.
ACCCCAATAATTCATGGGGATATCAAACCACCACGGAGCACCTTCATGTCAGACCTCAAAGCCGCTTTCGACAAGGCCATGGCCGATTCCAAAAACTTGAGCGAGCGTCCCGACAACGCCACCCTGCTGCAGATTTACGCGCTGTACAAACAGGGCAGCGGCGGCGACAACAACGACAAAAAGCCCGGCTTCAGCGACATGGTGGCGCGCGCCAAGTGGGATGCCTGGAACAAGCTCAAGGGCACTTCGCAGGAAGATGCGATGCAGCAATACATTGATTTGATTGAGTCGCTGAGTTAAGTTTTTCTTTGGCCTTTGTGGGTCGCCCTGCTGACCGCGCTGGCTTGTGCCTTGCAGGGCCTTCCGGCTAGCCGGGTCTCGCCCCGGCGGGCGAGGCCCTTTTCTTTGCGTCGCCAAAGAAAAGTACCCAAAAGAAAGGCGACCCGATGGTCTGGGTCCCCTGCGCTGCGCTTCGGGGCAACCTCCGGTGCTCGGTCAAAGCGGGGTCTCGCTCGAACTCGGCTTCGCCTCAAACAATCGCGATCCCTGATCCGCTTCGACTTGCGCTCCTCGGCCCAGCCCGACGGGTGGAGGGAGCAGAAAACCAACATCCAACACCAAGACCGAACTCCCCTCCGGAGTGCAGGAAGCGCGCA
>JAZKGR010000116.1:0-33610 GCA_040385775.1 Pseudomonadota bacterium | reverse complement strand
TACGGTATTTGGACAAGGCCTCGGCACAGGCCGGGTAATCGGTCAGCAGGCGGTGACCGTTGTAGTGAAAGTCGCCGATCAGCGGAACGTCAATGCCCATGCGATCGAGCTGCTCACGCACATAAGGCACAGCCTGGGCCGCCTCCGGTGTGTTGACCGTGATGCGAACCATCTCCGAGCCGGCCAGCGCCAATTCCTTGACCTGAATGGCAGTGCCGATGGCATCGACGGTGTCCGTGTTGGTCATGGACTGAACACGCACCGGCGCATCGCCGCCCACCGTGACCACGCGCGAACCCCAGACCACGCGCGCCTGCGCGGACATGCGTGCCTTGGGCGCTGCCGACTCAATCGGTAAACAGGTAAGCACTACTTCACCTCGAAACGTGCGACGTTGTCTTTGGCGACCGTAGCGAGATCGAAGGGCCGGCCTCGCACCTGCACCTGGGTGGCATCCGCCCGGCCGACCACGGCTGCCAACGGCAAAGCACCCGAAGCACTTGCCGCCTCGCCCGCGGCCAGAGTGCGGCGCAACACCACCACGCCTTTGGCATCGGTGACTTCGACCCAGGACTCGCCTTTGGCCGTGAACATGATGATGCCATTTGCGCCGGCTACAGGCGGTGCTGGTGCTTGCGCAGTCGGCGCGGCCGGCGCTTCGGCGGGGCTTGCAGCCGGCATTAAAAGCGCGGACGTTGCTGACAATCCGGGGGCCATCGCAGGCGCGGCAGGCATGCCTCCCACCGGAGCCGCGGCAGCAACCGGATTTTCCTGCACGGCTGGGCTGGGGCTTTCCTGCACTTGCGCAGGAGTTGGCGCGACACGGGCCGGCGCCAGTTGTGGAGCGTCCGAAGGCGTGCTGGCCAGAGGCTGAACCGCCATCTCCTGTTGCTGAACAGCCGGAAAAAAGATCAACACCAGCGCACCGAGCAACAGCAGCAGCCCGGCAAGAATCGCCGGCCGGGAGACCTGCGCCCACAAAGAGGGCCCAGGTCCATCGCTTGGGGAGCGAAATGGCGTATTGATGCTGGTCTGCTGGTAATCAAGGCGTGGCTTGCCGGTTTGTGGCAAAAGCGCCAGCACCGGGCCAGCATCCATTTTGAGTGTGCGGCAAACGCTTGAAGCCAGTGCACGCACAAAAACGGCATCGGGCAGCAAGTCCAGCCGGTCAGCCTCAAGGGCTTCGAGTTTTTTTACCGGCACCTTGAGCGCGACAGCCAGGGCTGCAATGTGCAGGCCGGCCGCCTCGCGCGCCTGCCTGAGCAGAGTTCCTGCACTTTCGGCAGGCGCTGGCGGTTCATCTCGCGCAGACTCCGCCATTGGCATGGCGGAGCTGCCTGGCCCCTGGCCATCAAATTCACTCATTGAAGGCCCCTTTGTCATAGGCTGCTGCCTCACGCGAAGCACCGTAGCGCTTTTTCAGCTGGTCAGCCAGCTGCAGCATGGCTTCACGGTTACCCATGCTGCGCTCCACCTTGATACCGAGCCAGAGCGTTTCAGCTCTGGCCAGGTCGCTGTTATTGACGCGACGGATATAAAACTGGGCCCGTGGCAGGTCGCCGCGCTGAAAAAGTGCCCTGGACAGGTGGTAGGCAGTGATCGGGTTGCCGGCATCGAGCTCATAGGACTGCGACAGGCTGCGCTCACCTTCGGCCGTCTGGCCTGCACTGATTTGGCAGATGCCCTGGGTCATCAGTGTTTTAGCCTGCCCTCCGTACTGGGGCAGGGCGATGGCGCGACCAAACAGCGCGACGGATTCGCCGTAACGGTTTTGCTGGCAGAGCAGCCAGCCATAGTTGTGCAATATGTCTCCGTCGCGGGGATTCAGCGCCATGGCTTTGCGAAAACTGTCTTCGGCCAGCGCACTGTCGTTCAAGCGCATATAGACCAGGCCGCGCAGGTTGTGCGCATCGGCGAAGGTCGGGTCGGCCGTGAGCGCCTGCTTGAGTTCATCAAGAGCCACAGTCGTCTGACCTTGCTGGAAATAATTGGCGGCAAGTTCGAGGCGGATGCGCGCGCGTCTGCGGCCATCGGTTTCGTCCGACTCGGTCATGATTTCCGCGCGCCCGCCCGGCCCCGACGCAGCACCTGGATTGGCGGCGCAGCCGGCCAACAGAACGGCCAACCAGCAGGCGGAAAGCCAGATCACGCCACGGACAAGCTTCATACACCGACCTCCCTGGAGACTATCTTGATGCCCTTGAGCATACCCTGCCGCTGTGACGCCATGCGTTGTTGCACGCCGGTGCGGTCCTGCACGTCGCCGGCCAGCTGGCCGCAAGCCGCATCGATGTCGTCGCCGCGCGTCTTTCGAACCGTGGTCACCATGCCCGCATCGATCAGGATCTTTGCAAAAGCCATCACCTGCGGCATGCTGGAGCGCTTCAGTCCCGACGCCGGGAACGGGTTGAACGGAATCAGGTTGAATTTGCACGACAGACCACTCACCGCATGTTTTTGCATCAGGTCTACCAGTTGGCGCGCGTGTTCGGCCTGGTCGTTCACGCCATCAAGCATGCAGTATTCAAAGGTGATGAAATCGCGCGGTGCGGCGCTTTGGTAGCGGCTGCAGGCATCGAGTAACTCTGCAATCGGGTATTTTTTATTGAGCGGCACCAGATTGCTGCGCAGGGCGTCTTCCGGGGCGTGCAGCGACACCGCCAGGGCCACAGGGCAATCCTGAGCCAGGCGGTCCATCATGGGCACAACGCCCGAAGTCGATACGGTCACACGCCGGCGCGACAGGCCGTAGGCATGGTCATCGAGCATCACACGCAGCGCCGGGAGCAACTGGGAGTAGTTCTGCAGGGGCTCGCCCATGCCCATCATCACGACGTTGGAAACCACCCGCTCGCTCCTGCCCAGGTGCTGGCGCAGGAAGTGTTCGGCAAACCACAACTGGCCGATGATTTCGGCGGTGGTGAGGTTGCGGCTGAAGCCCTGGTGTCCCGTCGAGCAAAAGCGGCAGCCGACGGCGCAACCTGCCTGAGAAGAAATACACAGGGTGCCGCGGTCAGACTCGGGGATGAAGACCGTCTCAATCACATCGCCGGAGCCGACGTCAAACAGCCATTTGATGGTGCCGTCAGCCGAATCGTGGCGTGACACCACCTTCAGGCTCTGGATGTGGGCGGAAGCGGGAAGTTTTTCACGCAGCGACTTCGCCAGATCGGTCATCTGGTCGAAATTTGTTGCGCCTTTCTGGTGAATCCAGCGGAAAAGCTGGGTGGCCCGGAAGCGTTTTTCTCCGAGGCCTTCGCAAAAGGCCGCCAGCCCTTCCAGATCGTAATCAAGCAGGTTGGCGGTCATTGCGGGGAGTGTGCGCCTTAGCGCGAATAGATGTTCATGCCCGCGAAGAAAAAGCTGATCTCCACCTGGGCAGTTTCAACGGCGTCAGAGCCATGCACGGCGTTGGCGTCGATGCTGTCGGCAAAGTCCGCACGGATGGTTCCGGCAGCGGCTTTCTTCGGGTCCGTCGCTCCCATCAGATCGCGGTGTTTCAGGATCGCGTTTTCACCTTCGAGCGCGGAAATCATCACCGGGCCGGAAATCATGAAGGTCACCAGGTCCTTGAAGAACGGGCGCTCTTTGTGCACGGCATAAAAAGCTTCGGCCTCACCGCGCGACAGGTGTGCCATGCGGGCAGCGACGACTTTCAGACCAGCGGCCTCGAAACGTGCATAGATTTGACCGATGACATTTTTTGCCACTGCGTCGGGTTTGATGATGGAGAGAGTGCGTTCGATCGCCATGAGATTTCCTTAACCTTGATTTTCTTGGATTTATTCAAATCGAATAAAGCCTCTGATTTTAACCCGCCACCAATCGCCCTGTTTGGCAATTGCGTGTGGCGGAAGTGGGCATTCAGCGGTTTCCGCCCCGGTTGCCACCGCCGTTGCCCCGATTGCCGCCGCCGCGATTGCCACCGCCGCCAGCGGGGCCGTTGCCCCCGCCGCGCCGCTGGCCTTGGGCCTGACGCTGGCGGGTAAAGGTTTCGGCACCGATGTAGCCGAAGGAAGTTTTCATCGGATCGGGCTGCGCGCCACCGGGCCCCTTGTCGGCACGCTCGCCGCGACCACCACCGTCGTCACGGCGGCGCTGGCCTTGACCAGGATTGCCGCCGAAATTTCCCGGCGGACCAGACCGGGGAGCAGACCCGCCATTTCCGCCTGGACCACGGCCCTTGCCGCCGCCGCCGCGACGCCTGTTGGCATCGCGCGGTGCGTCGTTGCGGGGCATGGGCGGCTGAAATTCATGCGGCCCCGTTTCCTCGCCATCGTCCTGCCCGGATGCAGCCTGTTGCTCCGGCGGTCGGGCCGGCCCCGCATCCGTGCGCCCCCTCCCACCGCGCGACCTGTCGTTGCGGCGTGGGCCGCGGGGTCCGCGGGACTCACCCGCGCCGTCTCCAGCTTCAGTCGGCGTTTTCGGTCCGCGTGGGTCGGCGCGCGACTCCGAACGGCCGACCGCACTGGTCAAGGCCCAGATGTCACGTTCGTCGAGTTCCACAAAAGCACCCCGCTTGAGGCCGCGCGGCAGCACCACGGCGCCGTAACGGATACGGATCAGGCGGCTGACCGCGTGGCCAACCGCCTCGAACATCCGGCGAACCTCGCGGTTGCGCCCTTCGGAAATCGTCACGCGGTACCAGCAGTTGGCGCCCTCGCCGCCGCCGGCTTCGATGGTGCTGAACTGGGCCAGGCCGTCATCGAGTTGCACGCCGTCAAGCAGGCGTTTTTTCTCTTCATTGTTCAGGGCGCCGAGGACCCGAACCGCGTACTCGCGCTCCAGACCGAAGCGCGGATGCATCAACTTGTTGGCCAGCTCGCCGGAGCTTGTCAGCAGCAGCAAGCCTTCGGTATTCAGATCCAGCCGCCCGACCGATTGCCATTTGCCCTGGAAAAGCTTGGGCAGCTTGCGAAACACCGTCGGCCGGTTCTGCGGGTCGTCGTGGGACACCACTTCGCCCGAAGGCTTGTGATAGGCGATCACCCGGGGCGGCGGCGGATCGATGCGCACCCGGATCGGCTTGCCATTGACCTTGACCGTGTCGCCGAACTGGATGCGCTGGCCGATGTGGGCCGGCTCGGCATTGACGGAAATCCGCCCTTCCAGAATCAATTGCTCCATTTCCAGCCGCGAACCCAGGCCGGCCTGGGCCAGCACCTTGTGCAGTTTGGGCGTTTCGGGCTGGGGCAACAGCACGCGTTTGGCCAGTTCCACCGCGACATCTTCCTCGTCCGCGTCGAATTGGCCCGTCACCACGTCGTCAAAGCGGTTCGCTGGCGCGCCTGACGCCCGGGCCTGGCGAGTCGGTCCGGCTTCGTCTTCAGCGGCTGCAGGCATCGCATCCGCTATCAAATCAGGAGCTGCTTCCGCTTGCTGGTCGTGGGCTGGAGCCTTGTTCGGCTCTTCAATCTGGGAGTCCGGAACGGCCGGAGCCGGATTGTCGTTGGGGTTCATGCGGTGGTCGTTCAGGCGTGGGGGTCAGGAGAGGCCTGGCCGCTGGCCGGGACTTCCTGCAAACTGTCAAAGTCTGCCGGCTCGGCAGGGCTGGCTGCGGCCAACGCCGCTTCTGTTTCGTGACGGAGCGCAGTGTCGATGTCGCCATCGCCAGATTCATGCACCGGCGCTTCCAGTGCAGGCGCATCGTCGCCAGCGGGCGAACCCGCCAGGCCGAATTCAATCTGTTCGAGCATGGACGCCTGACCAGCCGCACTGTCCATGGCCGGCAGTTGGTCCAGCGATTCAACGCCAAGGTCGTCGAGGAACTGCCGCGTTGTCGCGTACAGGCCCGGGCGCCCCACGGTTTCGCGGTGCCCGATCACCTCAACCCAGCCGCGGTCCTCGAGTTGCTTGAGAAGCAGGCTATTGATGGTCACCCCGCGGATGTCCTCCATGTCGCCGCGTGTCACCGGCTGGCGGTAAGCAATGATGGCCAGCGTTTCGAGCGTGGCGCGGGTATAACGCGGCGGCTTCTCCGGATGCAGGCGGTCGAGGAATTCGCGCATGTCCGGACGGCTCTGGAAACGCCAGCCGGTAGCCACCTGGACCAATTCCACGCCGCGCCCGGCCCAGTCGTTTTGCAGGTCCTCAAGCAGCAGCTTCAGGGTGTCTGATGTCAGGGCCCCGTTGAACAAAACACCCATGTCGCGCACAGGCAGCGGCTGCTGCGCGCAAATCAGTGCCGTTTCGAGGACGCGCTTCGCATCCGTCGTATTCATGGTCTTGGTTCCGAAAGTAAACGAGGTCAAGGCGCCTGGCAGCGCGATTCACATTCATGCGCAAGCACTTTATCAAGGTGCGCCATGTGCGGGTAGCAGAAAACTACTGGCTTTGATTGTATCCCAGCCCCACGCCGGCCACGGCCGCCGCCAGATCAGCGGGCAGCGGCGACAGGAACTCCAGCGCCTCACCGGTGACAGGATGTTCGAAGGCCAGCCGGCAAGCGTGCAACGCCTGCCGCGCCAGTCCAGCTGCGGGTTTGCCGCCATACACTTCGTCCGCCACCAGCGGATGGCCGATGGCCGCCATGTGGACCCGGATTTGATGGGTCCTGCCCGTCTGTAACTTGCAACGCACCAGGCAAAAACCGCCGTCGCTGCCCAGCCTGAAGATACCGGTGGACGCGGTTTTTCCGGAATTTCGTTCCAGGTCCACCACCGCCATCCGCAGCCGGTTGCGCGGATCGCGGCCTATCGGGTCTTCCACCTGGCGCGCAGCCGGCCCCTGCCAGTCACCGTGTGCCAGCGCCAGATATTCCCGGCTGACCGTTCTGGCGGCGATCATGGCTACCAGCTGGTCCATCACCTGGCGCTTGCGCGCCACGACCATCAGGCCGCTGGTGTCCTTGTCCAGCCGGTGCACGATGCCGGCGCGCGGCAGGAGACTGGCGAGCGGATCGCGCCCCAGCAGGCCGTTGAGCAGCGTGCCACTCCAATTACCGGGCGCCGGATGCACCACCAGCCCGGCCGGCTTGTTGACAACCAACAAGTGCTCATCTTCAAACACAATTTCCAGCGCCATGGCTTCAGGTTTGAAGGCCTGGCTTTGCGGCGTGGGTTTGAGTTCGACCTGCAAGGTATTGCCAGCCTTCACACGCCCCGCTGATTTGGTGACCGTTGCGCCATTGAGCTGAACTGCCCCGGCCGCTATCAGTTGCTGCAGATAACTGCGGGAAAATTCAGGCACGGCCTGCGCCAGCGCCCGGTCCAGGCGCTCGCCGTGGCCGCCGACAGGCACTACCACCTGGCGCAGCTCGAACGCAACGCCGGTCTCCAGTTCGTCGGCGATCTCTTCAGACAGATCCTCCGCAGCATTGGCGCTCGATATAATCAATTTGCTTTGTACAGAATCAGTCATTAACAGGATCAATTGCGATGTTTTCCACCAAATTATCGGTTGTTCCCGCCTCTCCCTCTTTTGCAGTAGCCGTCCTGGCCTGTGCCTTTGTGCTTTCTGCTTGTTCCTCGACTACCGTGAAAGACCCCACGGCTGCCTGGAGCCCAAACAAGATTTATGCGGAAGCCCGGGACGAAGCAAGCGCCGGCGCTTATGACAAAGCCATCCCGCTGTTTGAAAAGCTCGAAGGCCGGGCCGCCGGCACGCCGCTGGCCCAGCAGGCACAGCTTGAAAAAGCTTACGCTCAATACAAGGGCGGCGAGCAGGCGCAGGCGCAGGCCACGCTGGACCGGTTCATGAAATTGCACCCCGCCAGTCCGGCCATCGACTATGCCCTTTATCTCAAGGGTCTGGTCACCTTCAACGACAACCTGGGCCTGTTCAGTTTTCTGTACCGGCAGGATTTGTCGGAGCGTGACCAGAAAGCCGCCAAGGAGTCGTTTGACGCCTTCAAGGACCTGGTCAATCGTTTTCCAGATTCGAAGTATGCGGCCGATGCGCGCCTGCGAATGACCTATATCGTCAACTCGCTGGCGCAGTATGAAGTCCATGTGGCGCGCTACTACTACACCCGTGGCGCCTACATTTCGGCCATCAATCGCGCGCAGACTGCCCTGACCGACTACCGCGACGTGCCGGTTCTTGAAGACGCGCTGTTTATCCTCTATAAATCCTACGATGCGCTGGGCATGGCCCAGCTGCGTGACGACGCCAAACGCGTGATGGAAAAAAGCTACCCGCAGAGCGAGTACCTGACCAAAGGTTTCAGGTCGGTTGAAACGCCGTGGTACCGCTTCTGGTAAGCAGGTCCAGCCGTTCGTTGAGCTCGTCTTCTGATGCCAGCCTCTGCATGGCGGGCAAGGCCCGCAGCAGGCGCTTGCCGTAACCCATGACGGCCAGCCGGCTATCGCAAATCACCAACACCCCTTGATCGGTCTCCCGGCGAATCAGCCGGCCTGCGCCCTGCTTCAGCGCCACAGCCGCCTCCGGGAGAAAATAGTCGTTAAATGCGCTTTTGCCGTCCGACTCCAGCGCCCGTGACTTGGCTTCTACCATGGGATCGTTAGGCGGCGGAAAAGGCAGCTTGTCGATGATCACCAGCTGCAGCGCATCGCCCGGCACGTCGATGCCCTCCCAAAACGACGCCGATGCGACCAGCACACAAGCCCGGCCACCGTCACGATCGCCCTGGCGGAAGCGTTCAATCAGCACACGTTTGGGCATCGCCCCTTGCACCAGAACCTCGATATCACCTGCGCCGCCGAAAGCCTCCTGAAGCGCGTCGCCGATGGCGCGCAGAGCGCGCAAGGTGGTGGTCAGCACCATCGTTCGCCCGCCCAAGCGTCGCGCCCAGTTTGCTGCCGATGCTGCCACTGCCGCCGTATGTGCGGGGTCACCCGGTTTGGGAAAGTTGCGCGGGACATAAACCGCCGCCTGCCGGGCGTAGTCAAACGGGCTGCCGACGCGAAGCACCGACGCCTCAGTCAGCCCGCAAGGTTCGGTGAACCAGCTCAGGCGCTCGTCATCGCCGAGAGTCGCCGATGTGAATATCCAGGACTTTGCCGCGGCCTTGTCGTCCGTGAACACCCGAGCCTGAATAGCCTTTGCAATGTCCAGCGGCGATTCCACAAGGCGCAACTGCGTTCCCACGTCCAGCCAGCGGACCCCGCCCGGCTCGGGCGGTGCTGAAAACGCCCCTGCACGTTCCGCCAGCTCCAGCGCACGTTCATGCAGGCGCACGAAGTCGGGCGCAATTTCAGTGACGCTGTCCAGGGCTTCGCAGGCCAAATTCAGCGAGCTGCCAAGCTCTGCCAGGGCAGCCGACCACTCACTGGCATTGATTCCTTCGGGCACCGTATCGTTCCAGCGCAGCTTGCTGCCCGGATAGGCCTTGCCCGCGGACAGGCGCAAATCCCGTGCGGGGTGCTCGATGGCGCCCGCCAGTGCCTGCCAATCGGACAGCCCGCGCGCCAGTTGCAAACCGGTAGCAAGCACGTCACGCGAAAAATCGAGCAATTGACCTGTCGAGAGGTTCTTGCCCAGAAACTGCACCCCGGTTTCGTTGAGCTGATGCGCTTCGTCAAATATGGCGATGCGTACCGTGGGCAGCAACTCGGCCATGCCCGACTCTCGCACCGCCATGTCGGCGAAAAACAAATGGTGGTTGATGACCACCACATCTGCAGCGAGCGCCTCACGGCGCGCCTGATTGACATGACAGCCGCGAAACCGCGGACACGGGGAGCCCAGACAGTTTTCGCGCGTAGACGTCACCCAGGGAATCACCGGAGAGCGCTCGTCCAGGCCCGGCAACTCTGCCAGATCGCCGGTAGCGGTGCCCTGCGCCCACTTTTCCACCTTGGCGAGCGCACCCAGCGACGTGCGTTCGGGAAAGCTTGCATCATGGCGAGCCATCTCCATGCGGTGCAGGCACAGGTAACTGCCACGCCCCTTGAGCAAGGCTGTGCTGACAGGCAGCCCCAAGGCCTTGACCAGCGTGGGCAAATCGCGACCGAATAACTGATCCTGCAGGGCTTTGGTCGCGGTAGACAGCAACACGCGTTCACCACTGAGCAGCGCCGGCACCAGATAGGAAAAAGTCTTGCCGACACCCGTGCTCGCCTCGACCACCAGCGGGTAGGCCCCTTCGATCGCCTGCGCCACGGCAAGCGCCATCTCGGTCTGTCCACTGCGGGGAACAAAGTGCTCGGTGGTGCGCGACAGAACGCCTTCAGGGGCGAAGGCCGCCAGAACTTGGGAAGCCAGGTTCATCAGGCAGGTTCGGGGGGATCCAGCGACATCTCGAGTTGGACGATCTGGTCCCGCAGCAGCAAGCGCCGTTTTTTAAGGCGCCTGAGCATCAGCTCATTGATTGGAATGGCGTGCGAGGTGATGTCCACCAGGGCATTGAGGTCTGCATGTTCGATTTGCAGGTCAATCAGGCGGCGCTCCGGGGAGTGTAGATTTATGTCCAAGGTTTTTATCCGCACGGGCTGCTTCGTCTGATAATACGTCGGTTACGGAGATAAATCGAGTCCCCACGGCTCGGCCATTGAATATGTCCAAAGGTTATCGAATCACAGCGTCCACCGGTATTCACAAGGGAGACCGCGACTATCAGCAAGACCAGGTTGCCCTGCTCAGCCATCCGCGCATTGCCGGCTGCATGCTCGGCATCGTGGCTGATGGCATGGGCGGACGCAGCGGCGGGCGCAAGGCATCAGACCAGGTCATGATGACCGCCAGGCAATTGTTTGAGCGTTATGCGCCGGCCAGCGATGATGCGCCGTTCATGCTCAAGCAATTGGTGGAGGAAGCACACACCGTCATCAAGCTGACTGCCATTTCCGCCGAACAGGAGCCTCACAGCACGCTCGCCGCGTTTTTGATCAACCCCGCAGGTGATTGCCACTGGGTCCATGCCGGCGATTCGCGTGTCTATCATTTTCATGGCGCGAAAATGGTCACGCGCACCATCGACCACTCTTATGTTCAAACGCTGGTGGACAAGGGAGAAATCACCGAAGACGAAGCCAACGTGCACCCCCAGTCCAACATCCTGATGGGCTGCCTGGGTACCGAAGAAGGCCCGCCTGTCACCCAGCACTTCATCCCGCAATTGCGCCCCGGAGATTCGTTGATCGCCTGTAGCGACGGCGTGTGGCACTATTTCAGCCCCAACGAAATGGGATCCGCACTGTCCATGCTGTCCCCGCGCGAAGCAACGGAATTTCTGATTCAAAAAGCCCGCTCGCGCGCGCATGGAAGCGGTGACAACCTGTCGCTGGTCATCGTCAAGCTCGAAGCCCTTGAGTAGCCGCGGAGCCTCCTAGGGAGGCGTTGGCAAGGTTTTGGCGGGCGCCTTGGTCTGCTCGCGCTGCTTTTGTTCGCGGTCTGCTTTGCGCTCTTTCGCCTGCTGCTGCTTGTCGTTGTATTTTTCGACTTCGTCAGCAATGGCAGCTTTCTTGTCTGCGCGGGCCTGCGCTCTTTCCTGCGAACCCCTGGCCTTGTTCGCGGTATCGGCGGCATTGATCGCCTCGTTTTGTTTCAGGACGCCGCGTTCTTCAGCTTTTTCCTGCGTGCGCTCTGCCCTTTCCCGCGTTTCCTGCAGCGCCTGAGCACGTCGCTCGGCCGCCTGCTGCAGGGCCTCGACGGAGGATTTTTCTTCTGTCTTCTGAATCTGGGCAGCGGCCTTTTCCCTGCGCTCTCTCTCATCGAGCGCCACCTCCTGCTGCCGCACCAGGGCCATGGCCTCACGCCTGCGCACCTGGCTTTCCTTGAGACAGCGGTTGGTGAAGAACTTTTTGTAACAAACAACCTCTTCCCTGTCGAAGCCAGCCTCCAGCGACAGGCGCTCTGTGGTGATGCGGTCACGCTCCTTCTGCGCAGCCGCAGCGAAGAGATCCTCCCTGGGTTGCGCTCCCACCATCAGGCTGAATGTCAGGGCTAACAGTGATACAAGTGTTTTTTTCATGTCAAGGTGGTATCCACGTCACGCCGTTCCAGTGCGAGAAATTCAGCGGATTGCATTTCATTGAGCCTGGAAATCGTCCTTGGGAACTCATGAGCCAGGGGCCCTTCGGTGTACAACGCCTCAGGCAGCACCTCCGCCGACATGATCAATTTGACACGGCGGTCGTAAAGTACATCCACCAGCCAGGTAAAGCGCCGGGCCTCGGACGCCATGCGCACCGGCATGTAAGGTACATCGCTGAGCAACACGGTGTGAAACTGGGTGGCAATCTCCAGGTAATCGTTTTGGGAGCGTGGCCCGCCGCAAAGGGTCTTAAAGTCGAACCACACGACCCCCCCTGCTTTGCGCCTGGCATGGATCTGGCGTGACTCGATCTGCAGCACGGGAGACTCATCCTGAGACTCGGCCAGGCGCTCAAAAGTTTCCTTCATCTCGGCGTCGGCCTGTGTCCCCAGCGGCGAGTGGTAAAGACGGACCTGCTCCAGTGTGCGGCGGCGGTAGTCCGTGCCGTTGTCCACGCTCAGAACTTCCAGGTTTTCCTTGAGCAACTCAATCGCCGGGAAAATGCGATCCCGGTGCATGCCATTCGGATAGAGGTCGTCGGGATGAAAGTTGGACGTGGTGACAAAACCAACGCCGTTGTCGAACAATGCCGTCAGCAGCCGGTGAAGGATCATCGCATCGGTGATGTCGGCGACGTGAAATTCATCGAAGCAAATCAAACGGTAACGTTTTGCAATGCGCTTTCCCAGTTCGTCCAGTGGATTGGCCATGCCCTGCAGCTCGCGCAGCTCGCGGTGCACTTCACGCATGAACTCGTGAAAATGCAGCCGCGTCTTGCGCCTGAGCGGAACCGCGTTGTAGAAGCAGTCCATCAGAAAACTCTTGCCGCGCCCAACCCCCCCGTGCATGTAGACACCCTTCGGGATATCGGGCCGGTTGATCAGCTTTTTCAGCGGGTTGGAGCGTTGCTCCTTGAACGCCGCCCACTCGGTCGCACAGCGTTCAAGGGCCTCCACCGCGCGCAACTGCGCCGGGTCACTGGTGTAGCCCCTTGTCTTCAGCTCGGACGCGTACTCCGAAGTAACGGACATCGTGACCTTGACCGGCGCGCTCAGAAATTCAGCGTGCGTTTATCGACGGCCAGGGCTGCTTCCTTGGTCGCTTCACTGAGCGAAGGATGCGCATGGCAAATTCTGGCGATGTCTTCCGAGCTGGCACGGAACTCCATGGCCACCACACATTCAGCAATCAGTTCGCTGGCCATGGGCCCGACGATGTGGACGCCGAGGATCTCGTCGGTCGTGGCATCGGCCAGCATCTTGACCATGCCGGTGGTATCGCCCAACGCCCGCGCGCGGCCGTTGGCCATGAAGGGGAAGGTGCCGGCCTTGTAGGCGCGCCCGGCGGCCTTCAGCTGTTCCTCGGTCTGGCCGACCCAGGCGATCTCGGGGTTGGTGTAGATCACCCAGGGAATGGTGTTGAAGTTGACATGGCCGTGCTGGCCGGCGATACGCTCGGCCACCGCCACGCCCTCTTCCTCGGCCTTGTGCGCGAGCATCGGGCCGCGCACCACATCGCCGATGGCCCAGACATTGGGCAAGCTGGTCTTGCACTCGTCGTCGACCACCACGGCGCCGCGTTCGTCCAGCTTCAGGCCAACGGCCTCAGGCTTGAGGCCCTGCGTGTTGGCGACCCGGCCGATCGAAATGATCAGTTTGTCCACCTCCAGGATCTGGGCGTCCCCCTTGGCGTCGGTGTAGGCAATACTGACGCCATTCTTGCCGCTCTTGACTTCACCGACCTTCACGCCGAGTGCGATTTTCAGGCCCTGCTTGTCGAAAGCCTTTTTGGCTTCCTTGGCGATTTGCTGGTCCACCGCGCCCAGGAAGGTCGGCAGGCCCTCCAGTACGGTCACTTCGGCACCCAGGCGGCGCCAGACCGAACCCATCTCCAGACCGATCACGCCGGAGCCGATCAGGCCCAGCTTCTTGGGGACGGTACCGATGCGCAGGGCACCGTCGTTTGACAGGATGTTCTCCTCATCAAACGGCGCACCGGGCAAGGCGCGTGCGCTGGAGCCGGTGGCCACGATGATGTGTTTGCCGGAGATTGTCTCCTCGGTGATGCCTGCAACCTGGATATCGTAGAGGCCGTCTTTGGCTGCAGCAAACGAGCCGCGGCCGTGGAAGAAAGTGACCTTGTTCTTCTTGAACAGGTACACGATGCCGTCGTTGTTCTGCTTGACGACCGTGTCCTTGCGCGCCAGCATCTTCGCGACATCCAGGCCCAGGCCCTTGACCTCGATGCCATGCTCGGCAAAGTGGTGGCTGGCATGGTCGAAATGTTCCGATGATTGCAGCAGCGCCTTGGACGGAATGCAGCCTACATTGGTGCAGGTGCCGCCCAGCGCCGGGCCGCCCTTGGCGTTTTTCCACTCGTCGATACAGGCGACGTTGAAACCCAACTGGGCGGCGCGGATGGCGGCAATGTAGCCGCCAGGGCCGCCGCCGATGACGATGACGTCGAATTGTTTGGACATGATGATTCCTTGGTTGAAAGCGTAGCGAGCGGCCTGAGGGCAAGGCGCGGGTGGCGGGCAACCGGAACGTACTCAGGTACGTGAGGATTGCACGAACAGAACCCGCAACGCCGCCATGAGGTCGCGCTTAGCTTTAAATATCAAACAGCAGGCGGGCCGGATCTTCCAGCGCTTCCTTCATCGCCACCAGACCGAGCACGGCTTCGCGGCCGTCCACGATGCGGTGGTCGTAGCTCATGGCCAGGTAGTTCATCGGGCGCACCACGATCTGGCCGTTTTCGACCACGGCGCGGTCCTTGGTCGCGTGCACGCCCAGGATGGCCGATTGAGGCGGGTTGATGATGGGGGTGGACAGCATGGAGCCGAACACACCGCCATTGGAGATCGAGAAAGTGCCACCGGTCATCTCTTCGATGCCCAGCTTGCCGTCACGCGCCTTGGCACCGTACTCGGCGATCTTCTTTTCGATGTCTGCAAAACTCATCTGGTCGGCGTTGCGCAGGATGGGCACCACCAGGCCGCGCGGCGAACCGACGGCGATACCGATGTCGAAGTAGCCGTGGTAGACGATGTCGTTGCCGTCCACCGAGGCGTTGAGCACCGGGTACTTTTTCAGCGCATGCACCGCCGCCTTGACGAAAAAGCTCATGAAGCCGATCTTGGTGCCATGTTCTTTTTCGAACTTTTCCTGGAAGCGCTTGCGCATCTCCATCACCGGCGCCATGTTGACCTCGTTGAAGGTGGTCAGGATCGCGTTGGTCGATTGCGACTGCAGCAGACGCTCGGCAATACGCGCGCGCAGGCGGCTCATGGGCACGCGCTGCTCGGGACGGTCGCCCAGGTCATTCGCCTTCGCAGGCGCCGCCACTTGAGGCAAGGAAGTGGCTGGAGCCCCCGTCGGGATTGGGCTGGAAGCTACAACTTTAGGAGCAGAACCGGTAGCGACAGCACCGAGCACATCGCCCTTGGTGACACGGCCGTCCTTGCCGGTGCCGGCCACCGAACCAGAAGCCAGCTGCTTGTCGGCCATGAGTTTGGCCGCAGCAGGCATCGCGACACCGGCCATGCTGCCGCCTGAAGCGGCGGGAGCAGGCGCGGGCGCCGCGGCAGTGGCCGGCGCAGGTGCGGCAGCAGCCGCGGGTGCAGCGGCTGCAACCTTGCCCTCGGTGTCGATGCGGGCAATCAGCTGTTCGGCAGTCACCGTGCCGCCATCAGCCACCAGGATTTCGGACAACACGCCGGCGGCCGGCGCTGGCACTTCCAGCACGACTTTGTCGGTTTCGATCTCGATCAGGATTTCGTCGATGGCGATGGAATCGCCAACTTTTTTCTTCCACTGCAGCATGGTTGCTTCGGCAACGGACTCGGACAGCTGGGGGACTTTGACTTCTACGGTAGCCATGTAAATTCTTTCGGTATGTGGGGAGGTGACAAGGCACGCGCCACAAGGCGCGTGCGGCCGGTTCTTATTTGGTCAGGATGAAACCCTTGAGCTTGCCGAAAGCGCCGTCCACCAGCGCTTTCTGCTGCTCCTGGTGCAGGTGCGAATACCCGACTGCCGGCGAAGCAGATGCTGCACGGCCTGAGTAACCGAGCTTCTGGCCTTCGGACATGTTCTCGTGGATGTAGTGCTGCACGAAGAACCATGCGCCCTGGTTTTGCGGCTCGTCCTGGCACCACACCACCTCGGTGAGGTTGGGGTACTTTTTGAGTTCGCTTGCAAACGCCTTGTGCGGGAAAGGATAGAGCTGCTCGACGCGCAGGATGGCAACGTCATCCGCGCCCTTCTCCTCGCGTTTTTTGGCCAGGTCGTAGTACACCTTGCCGGAGCAGGCAATCACGCGCTTGACCTTGTCGGCCTTGAGTTCGCGGCTGTCCGGGATCACCGTCTGGAAGCTGCCCTTGGTGAACTCGCTCAGTGGCGAAGTGGCATCCTTGTTGCGCAGCAGCGACTTGGGCGTCATGATGATCAGCGGCTTGCGCAGGTTGCGCACCATCTGGCGGCGCAACACGTGGAAGATCTGCGCGGCTGTTGTCGGCTGCACCACCTGCATGTTGGTATCGGCCGATAGCTGCATGAAACGCTCGAGCCGGGCCGAGCTGTGCTCCGGACCCTGGCCTTCGTAACCGTGCGGCAGCATCAAGGTGATGCCGTTGACGCGGCCCCACTTCACTTCACCCGAGGCGATGAACTGGTCGATCACGACCTGCGCGCCGTTGACGAAGTCGCCGAACTGGGCTTCCCAGATCACCAGCGTGTTCGGGTCGTTGGACGCATAGCCGTATTCGAAAGCCAGCACGGCTTCTTCGGACAGGATGGAGTCGATCACCACAAACGGCGCCTGGTTGTCGGCCACGTTTTGCAGCGGCACATAGGTGCCGGTGTCGAACTTTTCGCGATTCTGGTCGTGAATCACGGCGTGGCGGTGGGTAAAGGTACCGCGCCCGCAATCCTCGCCGGACAGGCGCACCGGGTAGCCGCTGGCCACCAGCGAGGCAAAGGCCATGTGTTCGCCCATGCCCCAGTCCACCGGGATGTCGCCGCGCCCCATGGCGGCGCGGTCGTCATAAACCTTCTTGACGAGCTGGTGCGCGGTCACGGTGGCGGGGATGGTGCTGACTTTTTCGGCCAGGCGTTTCCACTCGGCCATCGGGATGGCGGTGTCGCCGGCGTCGGTCCATTTCTTGCCGAGGTAAGGCGTCCAGTCGACCGCGTAGTTGCTCTTGAAGTTGGTCACCACCGGATCGAAGGTGCTCTTGCCGGCGTCGAGTGCTGCGCGCACAGCCTTGACCATGTCGTCACCCAGCGTCTCGCCCATGCCCTGGGCCGACAGCTTGTCGGCGTACAGCTTGCGTGTGCCGGGGTGCAGGGCAATCTTCTTGTACATCAGGGGCTGGGTCAGTGCAGGGGTGTCCTGCTCGTTGTGGCCGAGCTTGCGGAAACAGATGATGTCGACCACCACGTCCTTCTGGAACTCCATGCGGAACTCGAGTGCGAGTTGCGTTGCCAGCACCACGGCTTCCGGGTCGTCGCCGTTGACGTGCAACACCGGCGCTTCGATCATCTTGACGACGTCGGTGCAATACAGCGTCGAGCGGCTGTCGCGCGGGTCGCTGGTGGTGAAACCGATCTGGTTGTTGATCACGATGTGCACCGTGCCGCCGGTGGAATACCCGCGCGTTTCGGCCAGCGCCAGCGTTTCCATGACCACGCCCTGCCCTGCAAAAGCCGCGTCGCCGTGCACCAGCACCGGCAGCACCTGCAGGCCCTTGGGGTCGGCGCGGCGGTCCATGCGGGCGCGCACCGAGCCTTCGACCACCGGGTTGACGATCTCGAGGTGGGACGGATTGAAGGCCAGGCTCAGGTGCACCGGGCCGCCGGGGGTCGTCACATCGGAGCTGAAGCCCTGGTGGTACTTGACGTCGCCGCTGGGCAGGTCTTCCGGCGCGGTGTGGTCGAACTCGGCAAACAGGTTGGCCGGCACCTTGCCCAGCGAGTTGACCAGCACGTTCAGGCGGCCGCGGTGGGCCATGCCGATCACGATCTCCTTGATGCCGATGCTGCCGCTGCGCTGGATCAGCTCGTCCATGCTGGCAATGAAACTTTCGCCGCCTTCAAGCGAGAAACGCTTTTGGCCGACGTATTTGGTGTGGAGAAAACGCTCCAGGCCCTCGGCCGCACTCAGGCGGTCCAGGATGTGGAGCTTTTTTTCCTTGGCGAAATTGGGTTTGCTGCGGATGCTTTCGAGCTTTTGCTGCCACCAGCGCTTCTGGTTCTGATCAGTCATGTACATGTACTCGGCGCCAATGGTGCCGCAGTAGGTCTCGCGCAGCGCATTGAGCAGCTCGCGCAGGCTCATGGTCTCCTTGCCGAAGAAGGTGTTGCTGGTGTTGAACACCGTTTCCTGGTCGGCATCGCTGAATCCGTAGAACGACGGATCGAGCTCGGGAATGTTGTCGCGCTCGGCGCGCTTGAGCGGGTCCAGGTCGGCCCAGCGGGCGCCGACATTGCGGTAGGCGGCAATCAGTTGCTGCACGGCCGTGCGCTTGCGGCCCATTTCGGAGTCGGCACCACTGGCGACCACCACTTTGGTCTGGCCCTGCTTGGCGCGCTCGGCAAAGGCATTGACGACCGGCAGGTGCGGCACGTCCTTGGCATTGCTGCCATCAACGGCGGGGACGTTTTGCAGGGCGTCGAAATACTCGCGCCAGTTGTCGGGCACGCTGCCGGGGTTGGCGAGGTAGTTTTCGTACATCTCTTCGACATAGGGCGCATTGCCGCCGAAGAGATAGGTGTTGCCTTGATAGGCCGAATAGACGGACGATGCCGCCGGGACTGAACTCATTACGCTGACCTCCGTTTCCCTTGAGGAAACATTAGCTGGCCACAACGGGATGCGGCTGGTGGATTAACCTTCCGCAACACGGCTTGACCGATTAGCGGATGCGACTGTGGCAAGGAAGGGCCTTCAGAAACACTGTCGATTGTGCCACCGAATGCCCCAAGGACGAACCCGGACCACCACATAGGCGTCCGGGTTTTGTCACGAAGCCGTCAACAGGTCGTGCTTTCCGGCGTTTCAGGCCAGGCCGGGATTGCCGGTGACGCCGATCAAGGCCGGCACGTTGAGTTGCGGCGGTTTGATGACTTTTTTGGCCTGCAGCCAGGTCTCGACGACTTCCCAGGCCGGCGGTCCGGCATTTTTGCTGGCCTCGGCCACCGGCGCCCAGCCTGCGACCTTGTAAGTCTTGTCGGCCTCGATCAGCTGGCCCTTCAGTCGCATGTTCTGGATGCGCGACCCCATCTTCGCGCCGGGCTCGCAGGTGTAAGTCAAGCCGCCGACCCGCACCATGTCGCCGCCCTGCTGGTAATAAGGGTCGGGGTTGAACAGGTTGTCGCCCACGTCCTCCAGAATGGTCTTGATCATGTCGCCGCGGATGTCGGTCAGCGTGGTCCACGGGTAGGTGATGGCGGTCTGGTCCATCAGGTGTTCTCGCGTGATCGCCTGGCCCGGCAGCAGCGACGTGCCCCAGCGGAAACCGGGCGAAAACGCGATCTCGGCGCCACGCACTTCCATCAGCGCATCGAGGATCAGCTGGTCAAACGTGCCGTTGAAGTTGCCGCGGCGAAACAGCGTGCCCTCGGTGACCGCCAGTTTTTCCGAGAGTTTGGCTTCGTAGGGCGCGCGCACGCCGGCAATCAGTTGGCTCATGGCCGGATCGGCCGCCAGCAGCTTGGAGAACACCGGCAACAGGCGGTACTTGAAGCCGACCACCTTCTTGTCCTTGACGTCCAGATCCAGTACACCGAGGAACTTGCCGTTGCTGCCGGCATTGGTGACGATGGTCTGGCCGCCAGGGTTCTTGACAATCACTGGCACCGGCACCCCATCGTGCGTGTGGCCGCCCAGAATGGCGTCGATGCCGGTCACGCGCGACGCCATTTTGAGGTCCACGTCCATGCCGTTGTGGCTGAGCAGCACCACCGCCTGCGCGCCTTTGGCGCGCGCCTCGTTGACGGTGTCCTGCATTTCGCTTTCGCGGATGCCGAAGCTCCAGTTCGGAGTCAGCCAGGCCGGGTTGGCGATCGGGGTGTAGGGAAAGGCCTGGCCGACGATCGCGACCGCCACGCCGTTCATCTCCTTGATGACGTAGGGCTTGAACACCGGGTCGCCGAAGTCGCTGGTCTTGACGTTTTGCGCAACAAAGTCGATCCTGCCGGCAAAGTCTTTCTCGACAACGGTCTTGATGCGCTCCTCGCCATAGGTGAAGTCCCAGTGGCCGGTCATCACGTCCACGCCCAGCAGCTTGGCAGCATCGACCATGTCCTGGCCCTGGGTCCACAGCGCCGTGGCGCTGCCCTGCCAGGTGTCGCCGCCATCGAGCAGCAAGGCGCCGGGACGGCCGGCCTTGAGTTGTTTGACCAGCGTGGCCAGGTGGGCAAAACCGCCGACCTTGCCGTATTGCCGCGCCGCCCGCTCGAAATTCAGATAAGTGAAAGCATGCGCCTCGGGCGTGTTGGCCTTGAGGTGGGCGGCCCTGAGCAAATGCTCCCCGACCAGGTGCGGAAGTTTGCCCTGCATCGCGCCCACGCCCAGATTGACAGAGGGCTCCCGAAAATAGGACGGCATCAGTTGCGCGTGGCAATCGGTCATGTGCAGCAGGTGCACATTGCCGGTACGCGGCAGGTTGTAGGCGGCGCCGGCTTGCGCGGCGCCAGCCTCGCGATGCAACGGAAAGCCGGCGGCCAGCGCGGCGGCCATGACACTTGCAAACTCACGGCGGGACAGACTCATGGCGTTGTTAATCCTGCCTGTGGAACCAGGCGCTGAAGTGAATTACTATAAATTTGATAGCTGCCTGTCCCCACTGGACGGGGGCTATAGGCAGATATAGGCACTAAATCGCCGGAAGAGTCACTTGTTCACGGGCGACTGGGGGTCCAGCAGCAGCGCCATCACATGGCGCATCTGGGCTTCGTTCAGGATGCCGGCATGGCCGAAACGCGGCATGCCGGAGCAGGCGTTGTAGGCCTTGGCATTCCAGAGCTTGCCCCAGGTGTAGTCAACGATAGGTTTGCTGTCCGCAGCGGCGGGGTTGCTGACGCCGCGCAGCTTGCCGTAGTTGTACAGGCTTGGGCCGATCGAGCCGAAGGAGAGTTCTTCCTTGCTGATCTGGTGGCAGTTGTAGCAGCTGCCGCCGTTGGCCGAGCCGGCTGCGTCGCTCCAGGTCATGCCGCGGCCGTTCTGGGCGATTTTTTCGCCCTCTTTCCAGTCGCCGATGAACTTGCCGTCAGAAGGCATTTTTACGGTTTTGAGGTTGGCTTCTTCAATGGCCTTGGCCAGTTTTTCGTCCAGCGCCGCGCCCTGGGATTCAGAGCAGGCCTTGTTGGACGCATCCTGGTCCAGCCAGGCGGTTTTGGCGATGCCCTGGTCCCGGAACGAGGACTTCAGCACTTTTGCCGTCGCATCGGACACATCCTGGGGCGAAGGGCCGGTGGCGCAACTGGCCAGCAGCACAGTCAGGGCCAGCAGGCCGGCTTTTTTAGGGGTGTTTT
The DNA here is from genome assembly GCA_040385775.1 of Pseudomonadota bacterium. GTDB lineage: Bacteria > Pseudomonadota > Gammaproteobacteria > Burkholderiales > Burkholderiaceae_C > Polaromonas. Next base: position 12,139 of record JAZKGR010000116.1, on the reverse strand, counting down.
TTTTCATGATGTCCTGCTCCGTTCAACGCTTGAGGGCAGGCGCGGTGGAAACACCGCCCTTGCCGTTCACGCCCATGTACACGCCAAGTGCGATCGTGACGTCCGAGGCATAGCCGGGAAACGGGAAGCGCTGCTGGCGGTAACAATCATTGAGGCGGCGCTGCATGCTCCAGAGGTCCCCGCTGGAGACCCGGTAGGCCGGCCAGGCGCCAAACCCATCACCGGCGCCGGGATTTTTGGTCAGATTGGGCAGGTCTTGCAGGCGCACGCGTTTGTTGTCTTCACCGTGGCAGGATGCGCAGGAAAAGTCGTACGGCCCGCCGCGCTGGTAGAACACCTGCTTGCCCACCGCATACATCAGCTTTTCCTGCGTGTGCGCCTGCGGCAGGTTGAACTTCATGCCGCGCGATTCGCCCGAGATGTAGGCCACCAGCGATTCGATGTTCTTCTGTTCGTCACGGCCAAACGGTGTTTTGGCGATGGTCTCGGCGCTGAAGCCCTGCAGGGTTTCCATGCAGGTCAGCAGGCGCGACTCCAGGTCCTGCACCCGTGCCGTATCGGCGAAGTAGCGCGGCATTTCGACGAAAGCGCCCTTGACGACGCCCGGGCCCTTGCCCAGGTTGCACTGGGCCAGGCTCGCGTTTTTCGGTCCGCGCGCCTGTTTCCACAGCGCTTCGCCCCTGGCCTCAAAAAGCTCGGCCGGGTTGCCATCGGCCAGCATGGCGCGGTATTCGGCAATGCCTTCAGCCGTGGTTTTTTGTGCTGCCGCCAGCATGGGCAGCAGGCCCAGCGCCGCCAGGCCCAACAGTTTCCATTTCATCGCTCGCTCCTCATGTTGTTATGAACCCCGCCAACGGTTTATCAGGAAATGACGGCCTCGTCGGTGCGTTTGTCGCCCTTGCTGTCGGTCCAGCTGACGATGACTTTCTCACCGGCCTTGGCGCCCTTGAAGGCAAACTGCATGAACGGGTTTTTCGACACGGCCGGCCCCCACTGGGCGCTCATCACGGTCTTGCCGTTGTGGGTGGCCGTGATGTTCTGGATGAACCAGGCTGGAACGGTTTTACCGGCTGCATCCCGGCGCTGACCGCTTTCCATCTCATGGCTGACCAGCACGCGAACGGTGGTTTTGTCGCCTTGGGCCTGGGCCCGGATTCTCATTGGATCTGACATGTCTTTTTTCCTTGAAATTTGGGTTGAGGTACTTGCAGGCGCGGGCTATCAGCCGCCGCAGCCGCCCAAAGTCACTTTCACTTCTTTGACTGAGTAAAAAAACTTGTCGCCGGCCTTGGCCAGTGCGTACACATTGGACGACTGCCCCATCTTGACGTTGGTCGACACATTGGCGTCGGTACCGGCAGGAATGTCGAAAAGAGCGGCCAGCGCATTCGGGTTCTTCTCGACCACCAGCGCCAGCTGCGTGGTGCCGGCGATGTTGCTCTGCGCACCAACACGCACCACGCTGCCGTTTTCAGCGATTTCCGGCGCCTGCAGGACCAGATCCTTGCTTTCCACGGGAGCAGCAGTGGCCCCCATGGCCTTGGCCGCCTCGGTCAGTGTCTTGCTCTCGAAGGCAAGCTTGTTCCAGGCGGCAGCGGTTTGCGCCTGGGCGGGCGACAGCCCGGCCGAGGCGGCCAGGGCCAGCGCGGTTGCGCCTGAACCAGTGGCTAGAAAATGACGACGTTCCATGGTCTGAACTCCTTTGAATATAACTTCAGCTTATTTAAAACTTGAACACGATTGGACACAAAAACCAGGGTCGAGAACAGGGTACTTATCCCAAGCCGCAACCACGCCAGGCACCTGTCCCAGGTCAAAAATCCTTGACCAGCCATTGGGCCAGTTGCCTGGATTCCGCCTCACTCAGGGCCTGCGGCGGCATCGGGATGTTGCCCCAGACGCCTTGTCCGCCAGCCTTGATTTTGCCCGACAGGTAATTCAACCCGTCGGCGTGGTCTTTATATTTGTTGGCTATATCCCTGAAGGACGGCCCAACCATCTTGTTGTCCATGCCATGGCAGGCAATACAGGCGTTTTTCTGCAGCATGGGCATCACGGCGCTGGTCCCCGCAGCACCGGACAGTGCCTTGCTTGCTATCTTTTCAGGAGCTGCCTGCTCTTTTGCAGCAAGGGCTGGGGCCACTTTTGACATCAAGTTTTCGGCTGGTGGCCGGCTGGTGTCGGCACCGCGGCTGGCGCCCACCAGACGCGACTGCTCAAGCAGTTGTCCGTGGGCATTGCGGGCGTAGTCGGGCAAAAAGCTCCTGACTTCCACATCCTTGCGGCAATCGCGCACGCAGTTCGACCCCTGAACATCCGGCCGGCTCTTCCCGCCGAGCTCGGCGCCGGGCCACATCGCGTGCGCGGTGGTCATGCCCTTGCGGTTGGGCAGGCGTTCCTGCACCTCGCGGATGTTGGCGTCGGACAGCGTGAAGTCGTCAGGGACGATGTTGCCCAGATTCAGGATGTAGGCCGTGACGGCATAAACCTCATCGGCACTCAGCGACTTGGGCGCGTTCCAGGGCATCGCCCGGTTGATGTAGTCCCACAAGGTGGACAAAGTGGAGACCTTCATCAGGGTGGTGCGCTGGGGCTGGTTGGCACCCGGCAGCAGGCTGTCGACGCGGCCCGCGCGTATGTCCGCAGCCGAGGTGCCGCCAACAATCGGTGTGAAGATATCCGAGGACTCGCCAAATGTGCCATGGCAGGACGCGCACTGTGCCTCCCACACCACCTCGCCTTGGCGCACCGATCCCTTGCCCTTGGGCAGGCCCTTGAAATCCGGGCGTACATCGATGTCCCAGGCGCGGACTTCAGCGGGGGTTGCGGCGCGGCCTATGCCGGGAAATTTTTCAGCCGGTCCCACGGCAAATACCGGGCCGCAACAAAACGCCAGCGCGAGCAAGGCGGCCCTAAGACAACTGGACATTGCCGACCTCTCCGTTTTCCGTCAGTGCCCACGACTGAATCGCGTTGTTGTGATAAATGCTGCGGGAGGCGCGCACCTTGCGCAACTCGCCGTAGGTCGGCTGAATTTGACCGGTTTCGTCCACCGCGCGGCTCTGGAAAAATGCCGGTTTGCCGTCCCAGACGAAGTCGGCGTTGAATCGCGTCAGGCATTTGGACAACACAGGGCCTTCAAGGCGCGCCGGCTTCCAGTTTTTCCCGCCGTCCACCGAGACATCCACTCGCCGGATTTTTCCGCGGCCGCTCCAGGCCAGGCCGGTGATGGTGTGAAAGCCCTTCTCGAGCAGCACCTGGCCGCCGCTGGGCGAGGTGATCACACTCTTGACTTCCTGGATGCTGGTGTACTGCCGGTGCGTGCCGTCGGGCAGCAGATCGACATAGTGGACGCTTTCATCCTTGGTCGCGTAAGGCATGTCGCCGAGCTCGATGCGCCGCAAATACTTGACCCAGCTCACGCCCTGAACCCCCGGCACCACCAGCCGCAAGGGGTAGCCGTTTTCCGGGCGCAGCATTTCGCCGTTTTGCCCATAAGCCACCAGCACCTGGCCATCCAGCACCATGCTCATGGGAATGGTGCGCGTCATGCCGGAGCCGTCGGCGCCCTCCGCCAGCACAAATTTCGCGCGCTTCAAATCGGCGCCGCACATCTCGAGCAGGGTGCGCAGCGGAACGCCGGTGAACTCACTGCAACTGAGCATGCCGTGTGTGTACTGCACCGTCGGCACGGCCACATTGCCCCACTCCATGCCGGTGTTGGCGCCGCACTCGATGAAATGCATGCGGCTGGTGCTGGGCAGACGCATCAACTCGTCCATGCTGAACACCGTGGGGCGCTTGAGCATGCGCTCGTCCGAGCCATTGATCATGAGCCGGTGCTGTGAGGGATCAATGTCCCACCAGCCCTGGTGATGGCGCTCGAAGTGCAGGCCGCTCGGCGTGATGATGCCGAACAGGCCCTGCAGCGGAGCAAAACTCACGCTGGACTGCGGCACCCGGGTCAGGCCGGGGCTTTGCCGGCGCTGCAGGTTTTTCTCCCACTCACTGGGTTGGCCGTAGCCACTCGCAGCCACCGGCTGGCCAAGGCCCTTGCTGTGCGCGGGCAGTTTCATGATGGCGGGGTCACCGCCCCCCTGGGCCAGCGCCTGCTGCGTCGCCATGGCCCCGGCCGCAGCCGCCACCGCACCTGCCAGGAAACCCCGGCGTCCGGCGCGTACGGCCTGGATCTGTTCACGGTCGAGGAAGTTCTCCGGCGCGCGCCGGATGAAACGGCTCAGCATGAACGCCCCGCCTGCACTGGCGAAAGCGCCTCACCCGGCGCCAGCGTATCGGGTTCATCGAGTTCGATCGCAATCTGGGTGCACACCCCGCGGCACAGGGCCACCGCCTTTTCACTCTGGACGCGGTAAATGACCTGCGTTCCCTCCTTGCGCTTGGCCAGCACACCGGTGCGGTAAAGGACGGCCAGATGCTGCGACAAGTTGGGCTGCGTGGTGTCGATCTCAAGCAGCAACTCGTTGACCGACTTCTCGCGCTCGCACAGCGCGCTCAACACCCGCAAACGCATTGGCGTAGCCAGCACAGCAAACAGCTCGGCCGCCAGTTCAAAAACCCGTCCCTGTTCTGATTTGGCGCCGGCCTGAATCATGGTGTTCATGGAAACATTCATTAAATATAAGCAATGACTGATATTAAAACCGGCGGACTGAACGCGGCTACCGGGCATACCCCTAGACAAGCGCTGTTCCCTTCGCCCCGACTGCAGTCATCCGGCTTATGACGGGATTAGCGCACCGCCATCGTGCACACGACACAGGTTTGGCGTGCGAACGCAACATCCCCTGCTCAGGCTGCGGACTTAGTGCGCAAAAGTCACCGGAAAAAGTGATCAGCTTGCATTTGCGCGTGCTATAAAACCTTAGTTCGCCTGAGGTTGTTACTAATTCATACGTATTATGTTTTTCAAGCGGTTTTCTCAATTGCTCCTCAGTGGATGCGCCTCTGCCTTGTTGCTGGGCGGTCCCGCGCATGCGCAAGTCGATGCATTGGTCCGTGAATCACTGCTTCTCGTGGAGCAAGGAAAAGCCCAGCAAGCGTTTGACCAACTGGCCCCCGTTGAAACCGAACGCGCGGGTGACCCGGACTTCGACACCGTGCTGGGCATCGCCGCCAATGAAACCAGCCAGTTCACGCGTGCGGTTTTTGCGCTGGAGCGGGTATTGACCGTACAGCCCGGAAACTCCCGCGCCCGCGCCGAACTGGGTCGCGCGCTGTTTGCGCTGGGTGACAACCAGGCCGCACGCCAAGTGCTCCAGGAAACCAAACGCGACGGCATCCCTCCCGAAGCAGCGCGAAAAATCGATGAATTTCTGCAAGCCATTGACCGCAATGAGGAAGCCGCGCGCTCGTCGATCAAGGCTTATGTGGAAGCCGGTATCGGCATGGACAGCAACATCAACAGCGGCCCCAGCAACGCCAATGTTGCGGTCCCCTCGCTCGGTGGTCTGGTCCTGACCCTGGACCGCACAGGCGTCAAGCTCAAGGACAGCTTTTACAGCCTGGGGGCCGGCGTCTCCGGGCGGTTTGTCATCGATCCACGCCTGTCCCTGATTGCCAGCGCTTCCGGCAGCTACCGCTTCAACAACGACTACAACAACTTCGACACCAACCAGTTCGACCTCAGCGCGGGTGCCAGCTACAAGATCGACAAGGACGAATTCACCGCCGCCGCACAGGTTGGCACTTTCTCGGCCGATAACAACGGCGTCAGGGACCAGCGCGGCGTGGTGGGCGAATGGACCCACCGCCCCGACGCAGCCAGCCAGTGGAGCACCTATCTGCAGATGTCCACGCTGCGCTATCCGGGACAGAGCCTGCGCGACGCCGAGCGTTATGTCTTGGGCGCCTCTTACGCCACTGCATTTCGCAGCGGCTTGCTGGCCTTCGGTGGCGTGTATGTCGGCACGGAAAAAGAGCGCGCTGCCGGTGTTCCCCACCTCGGGCATCACTTGGCCGGCATGCGCGCCGGTCTGCAGCAATCCGTCAATGCAGACGTCGACGTGTTTGCCAACATGGGGTATGAAGAACGCCGCTACGGTGGCGCCGACCCGTTTTTTCTGAGGGTCCGCCGCGATCGGCAAACCAGTCTCAACCTCGGGCTGACCTGGGTTCCCTTTGTGAACTGGCGCGTCACCCCGCAACTCTCGCTGCTCAAGACGAATTCCAACATCGCCATTTCCGATTTCAGCAAGCGCGTGTTGTCCGTGACAGTGCGCAAGGATTTTTAAGCGCTCCGGTTCATCAAAAGTCACTCAAGGCCGCCCCATGGAACAACCGTTTAACCTGAAAAGCACTGTCTTGCTGATGGCCCTGGCTGCTGTGTACCCCCTGCAAGCCCATGCACTGGCGGGTGTTGCCCAGTTCACGGCTGGCGAAGTGAATCTGCGCCAGACCGACGGCCGGACCATTGCACTGGCCAAAGGCGGTGACATCAACAGTGGGAACGCCATCGTCACGGGCACCAACGGTCGCGCCCAGGTCAAATTCACCGACGGTGGCCTGATCTCGCTGCAGCCCAACACCGAGTTCAAGATCGCCAACTACGTTGACCAGAACAACCCCAAGGAAGACCGCTTTCTGGTGGACCTGCTGCGCGGCAGCATGCGCGCCATCACCGGCCTGATTGGCAAACGCAACCGCGACAACTACAAACTCACCACCACCACGGCCACCATCGGCATCCGCGGATCGGGTTTCAAAGTCGGCTACAACCCCGACGGCACCTTGGGCATCACCAGTGAGCTCGACAAGATTGAAGTGTGCAACCAGAGCGGCTGCATCGGCCTGGTGGCCGGCGAATCGGTCCGCGTGATCGACAGCGTGACACCACCGGTGCGGACCAGCACACAAGCCAAGGTCGAGACGCCGCCAACGGAGAAAGAGCCCACCGTGGTCGGCGACAAGGTCAATGACGCTGGAAAATCTGACATCGTGGAGGCGGTGAAGCCTGCCCCCGCTCCCTCACCGTCACCGAGCCCATCCCCGGCTCCCGCCCCCGCTCCTGTTCAGCGCACGTTCACCACCGTCGGCGTTGCAGCAGTGGGCACGAATGGATCGACGCTTTACACACTTGCCACCTCTCCGGGAGCGACCACGGTATTTAGCGACAACAAACTGCTGAGTGTCGACAACAATGTATCGGGTGGCTTCAGCAAATGGTCTGAAACCGGAACACCTGGGCCTGTGTCCGACTTCAAATCCATCGGCAATGTCAGTGACGCCAATTTCATCGGCTGGGGAACCTGGGTCTCGGGGCAGCGGGAGTACCTGGGCACGGTGATGCTCAACCATGTGCATTACATCGCGGGTCGGCCCACCGCGGCGACAGAAATCGCCACCTTGATGGCCGGTGGCGGCACGGCGACCTACAGCCTTGTAGGCCACACAACGCCTATCCGCAACGGGGTAGCGGGCACCCTTATTTCCACGGGCACCAGTTTCTCTGTCGCCTTCGGGTCAACGCAATATACCGTGAATGCGACGATGAACACTTCGTTTGGCTCCATCTCGGACTCAGTAACAGTCACCTCTCAGACAGCTACTTTCACCGGAAGCAACGGCTACATCAAAGGCGCCCTGATTGGCACCAACGCCGCCATGGCGGGCCTGACCTATGCCAAGGATTTCGGTGCAGGGTGGGTTACAGGCGCGGCCGCTTTCCAGAAATAGGGCGGCGCTGAAACGTCAAGAGAGATAAACAGCAAGCGCGTCCTGGGTCGCGGCTGACCCGTGCATGCGCTCAGCCTGGCGCATTCCCGCCATACCCATGGCGGCCCTCAAGAGCGCATTACCGCCGAGCTTCATCAGCGCATCCCACGCTTCTTCCTGTGAGCTCACCAGGAGCCCGGTCTCGCCGGGGAGCATGACTTCCACATACCCCCCCTGGTCTGCGGCAACCACCGGCAGTCCGGACGCCATGGCCTCGACAATCACCCGGCCATAGGCCTCGACCGTGGCGCCGGTACGGTAGAAAAAGATGTCCAGGGTCCGGTAAAAATCCGCCGTGTCTTCGGCCCCGGCGGGCAGCAACTCCACACCCGACACTCCGCGCAGCTCAGCCGCCAGGCAGGTGCCGCCCTGGATGCGAACGCGCCATCCGCGCGCCGCCAGCATGCGGTAAAGCATGGGGTCCTGCGGATGGTGTTTGTCGGGTGCGTCCCGGCTGACACGGCCAACTGTGAGCGTCCCTGAGCGGGCCGTGCGTGCCGCTGCGGTCTTCAGAAACGGCTCGATGTCCATGGGGCTGTGGACCACCCGGCCCGGCAGCCCTGCGGTCAATTGCAGCGATCGGGAGACAAACACCAGCTCCGGTTCCCGTTTGACCGTTTCGCGGAACACTTCGATCAGCGTGAACAGGCGTTCCCAACTGGCCAGATTGCACTGGACGATGACGCGCTCGAAGCGCGCATACCTGAGCCAGAGGCCAGGCGCCACATGCGCCCCACCCCAGACCAGCACACCGCCCTGCGGAAACTGCCCCGAAAACGCCTGAATCTGCCGGACGCCGCGCTGCACGTACCACGGATGCGGCGGCAGCACCGACCAGATCGTCACGCGGCGCGTGTGCGCCAGCGCGGCCGCCAGATCAACAAGTTCCCGCTCCGCGCCGGCATGGGGATCTTCAAAACAGCCGACGAGGTGGAAAACGGCAGCAGGCGGGGAAGCGACAGACAGAGCCATGGGTAGAAGCGCGAATGGGAGCCGGATGAGAGGGCCGATGCAGGAGTCTGTCACATAATCAAATCATGATCGCGCCCGCCCCTGCCCCGCCTCTGTCCGCAGTTGGCGCAGCACCTGCAAACACCTTCCAGCGGTGGATGAAAGAGGGCATGGACGCGCACGAAAGCGGGGATCCTGCGTGGGCCTTGTTGGCCTTTGAAACCGCGCTGGCGCTGGCGCCCGGCAATGTGCAGGCCAGCTCGGCCTGCGCCACCTTGTTGTTTGAACTGGCTCGGCCACAGGCGGCGCTGGCCTGCCTGAAGGCCGTCGAGCAGCAATTGCTGGCCGATGCGGAAGGTGCGACCAACCTGGCCATTGCCACGGCCGCATGCGGAGAGCGCGAAGCTGCCAAGAGCTATTTTGATCTCGCCCTCATTCGCGATCCAGGACATACGCGCGCCCTGCACCACTTGGCGCTGATCCACGCGCAAGACGGCCACTGGGACGAAGCCATTGAGCTCGCCACGCGTTGCCTGGCCGCCGCACCCCACCTGGACCAGGCCTGGACCGCGGTTGCTGACCTGCTGCTGGGCGCGCGCCGGCATGCCGAGGCTGCCGTGCATCTGGACAAAGCCACGCGCCAGTTTCCCGGCCACGCCATTCTGGCTGGGCGCCACGCGCTGGCGCTGGCGCTTTGTGGCGAGTTCGAACAATCCGATCAGCTGCTGGCCGGCATGCCCGCGCGCGAGCAGCTTCCGGCGGGCGACGCGCGCACCCTGTTCAGCCGCCACGCCTTTGAAGCGATGCAGGACTGCGACTGGCGCGACCAGGGTCGACTGCTCGCGCTGGTTCAGCAAGAACTGAGCGCCCTGCGCATGGGCGCGCCAAGCCGCGACATGCGTCGGGCAATGGTTTTCGGCCCCTTGCTCCCGTTCCATGACGAAGAGATGCAGCTTGCCGCACGCGCCACATGGAGCGTGCTGGCCGCCCAGCCGGCCAGACCAGGCCGCCCGTTCACTGCGGCGGATGTACTGAACCGGCAGGGGCCGATACGCATGGGCATTGCCGCTCACGACCTGCGCGACGAAGCCGCCACCGCAGCACTCGCGGCGCAACTGGCCCTGCATGACAACGCCCGCTTTGCGTTTCATGTCTACTCGCCCACGCCGCAACCGCAGGCGGCGTTTGCGGCGTTGCTGACACCGCATCGCGTGATCGAGATCGCGCACTTCAGCGACGACGAAGCCATTGCGCGCATCCGGCTGGACCGGCTGGACATCTGGCTGGACCTGACGTTTGGCTCACCCTGGTGGCGGCCTGGCATTGCCGCGCGCCGCGTAGCGCCGGTGCAGGTCCAGCATCCGGGCTGGCACGGGGACGGACAGGAAGCCCAGGAGCCTTTTGAGTACACCCTGTCCGACGGGTTTATCCATCCGGCATCCGGCAAGGACGGCAATGCGCACAACGCACTGGTCCGGCTGCCACACACGTGCTGGCCGGCCAGCCTCGCACCGGCAAACACCTCAAACATCACTCGCCATCAGGCCGGCCTTCCCGCTGAAGCGCTGGTGCTCTGCGCCTTCGCGCCCTCAATACACATCGACGCCCACAGCTTCAGCGTCTGGATGGGCTTGCTGGCCGCCTTGCCGGACGCCGTGTTGTGGCTGCCGCCGCTCAATCACACCGCGCAGGCCAACCTGCAGCGGGAGGCCCAAGCGGCAGGCATCGACGAGCAACGCCTGTGTTTTGCCACAGCAAGCACGCGCAGAGAGCGGCTGGACAGCCTGGCGCTGGCCGACCTGTTCATCGACCCCCTGCGCGTCAGCGCCCGGCAGGACTTGCGCGATGCCCTGAGCATGGGCGTGCCCGCCGTCAGTTGTGCAGGGGCCGGCATGGCAGCCCGCGCGGGCGGCAGCATTCTCCATGCCGCCGGACTCGGCGAGTGTGTGGTCGACAACGAGCCAGCTTACCGGGAAACCGTGATGCGGCTGGGGCGTGACCGCGCAGCCTTGCAGCGACTGCGTGAGCGCGTGAAAGCCGACGTGACGACCGCACCGCTGTTCGACCTGCCGGCGCGCGTGCGCGAGCTCGAAGCCGCATGGACCTGGATGGCCGAACGCGCGCGTGCGGGCTTGCCGCCAGAAAGTTTTGACCTGCCGGCCTTCCGAGCCTGAAATGCTCCTGTTTTGATAGCTGCTTGTCCACGTCCGCTGTGGGCTGGAGGCCGTTCAGGCGTATAAAAACTTGCCCAGCTGGCTTCAGCCGGCCAGGACCCTGTCGCGGATCTGCTGCAGCGCCGCCGGGTCGTCCATGGTCGTCAGGTCTCCGGCGTCACGGCCTTCGCACACCGCCTGGATGGCGCGTCGCAGCAGCTTGCCGCTGCGGGTCTTGGGCAGCAGCGACACAAAGCGCACACGCGACGGCCGGGCCAGCGCGCCCAAATCGCCATCCACCCTTTTCATGATCTCGCCTTCGAGCTTGAGTGCGGCGGCGGTGTCACTGAGCACCGCGCCGTCCTTGGGCACCACAAAGGCCATGGCCACCTGCCCCTTGAGGCTGTCGGCCACGCCGACCACCGCCACCTCGGCCACGCCGGCATGGCCAGAGATGCTTTCCTCGATCTCGCGCGTGCCCAGGCGGTGGCCGGCGACGTTGATCACGTCGTCGGTGCGGCCCAGGATGAAGTAATAACCGTCCTCGTCACGTATGCCCCAGTCGAAGGTGCTGTAAACCGTCTTGCCCGGCACACTTTTCCAGTAGGTATTGACGAAACGCGCGTCGTCCTTCCACACCGTCTGCATGAAACCGGGCGGTGTCGGGCCTTCCAGCACCACCACGCCTTTTTCATTGGGCTGGGTCAGCTCTTCGCCGGTCGATTCATGCAGCAGCTTGACGCGGTAGCCATACATCGGAATGCCCGGGCTGCCGAACTTGCTCGGCGTTTGTTCCACGCCGTTGGCCACCGTGAGCAGCGGCCAGCCGGTTTCGGTCTGCCAGTAGTTGTCGATGATGGGCACGTTCAGGCCCTCGCTGATCCAGCGCGCGGTCGGCTCGTCCAGCGGTTCACCCGCCAGGAACAAGGCGCGCAGGCTGGACAAGTCGTACTTCTTGAGCAGCGCCGGGTCCTGCTTTTTCAGCACCCGCACCGCAGTCGGCGCGCTGAACATCGCCGTCACCTTGTACTTCTCCACCAGCCGCCACCAGATGCCGCCATCGGGCTGTTTGTCCAGGCCCTGGGTCGGCAGGCCTTCATACATCAGCGTGGCCATGCCGGCAATCAGCGGGCCGTAGATGATGTAGCTGTGGCCCACCACCCAGCCGATGTCGCTGGTCGAAAAATAGGTCTCGCCGACGCGGCCGTCGAAGATGTGTTTCATGCTGGCCGCCAGCGCCACCGCGTAGCCGCCGGTGTCGCGCTGCACGCCCTTGGGTTTGCCGGTGGTGCCGCTGGTGTAGA
>JAZKGR010000115.1:0-15578 GCA_040385775.1 Pseudomonadota bacterium | reverse complement strand
TCGACGTGATCATCCAGAACGTCAGCAAGGACGGCAAGACCGACTTCAGCTTCACGGTTCACCGCAATGACTACGCGCGCGCCGTCGAGCTGCTGCGCACCAGTGTGCTCGGCCAGCTGGGTGCCGAGGAAATCACCGGCGATGCCAAGATCTGCAAGGTCAGCATTGTCGGCATCGGCATGCGCAGCCATGTGGGCATCGCCAGCAAGATGTTCCGCGTTCTCAGCGAAGAGGGCATCAACATCCAGATGATCTCGACCAGCGAAATCAAGACCTCGGTCGTGATCGACGAAAAATACATGGAACTCGCTGTGCGGGCCCTGCACAAGGCCTTTGACCTGGACCAGCCTGCAGCCTGAGGGTCTTCGCGCTGGACAGGCGCGCAAGTCGTGAGATAATCGCGGCTAGCCAGAAATCAGGAAACGTGACCGAGTGGCCGAAGGTGCTCCCCTGCTAAGGGAGTATGGGGTGTAGAGCCTCATCGAGGGTTCGAATCCCTCCGTTTCCGCCAGGACAGAAAACAAAAAGCCGCCCTTGGGCGGCTTTTTTGTGGGCGGAAGTTTCCTTCGCTCAGCCCTTGGCGCGTTGCAACAGGGCTTCACCGATGAATTTGGCGCGGTCGCGCGAGAAGGTGAAAAAGATCCAGCCGAAGCCGAGATGGCGCAGGCCGAAGCTGACATGCCGCTCCGGTGTCTGGGTCTGGGCGACAGCAAAGTCGGCATCGTGCTGCACCAGCACCGGCATGTCGGCGGTCACTTCCTCCTGAACAGGCGGCTGCATCTGGTTGCGGGCCTGCGCCAGCTGGTGCATCAGTTCTTCAACCTGGCGCGTGCTCAATCGCTGGCCAAGGACGGTCAGGGTGCCGTCGGTATTCGGTGTCATGGGTGCCCTTTCAGTGGCGATGGATGGGGTGGTCAAGGCCGGAGACCGGCGTCGGGCATGGGCACGATTTTATCCTGAGCGTTTGAAGCCTTGCGCGATGCAACCAGTCGTAAATGTGCGGGTGCGACCGGCCTGCACGCGATATGGTGAATGTTTTTCATGGAGAAAACATGGCTTTGAAGATCGTCTTTGGCAGCATTGCGGCATCGCTGCTCGTCGCTTGCACCACCCCCGCGCCGCCTCCCGTCACGGGCACCTCGCCTGCCGCTCCCCCCGCCAGTGTGTGTAATGCGCAGGGCGCGCAGTTTGCCGTGGGTAAAACGGCGGGCGCCAGCGTGGTCGAAGAGGCGCGCCAGCGCTCGGGTTCCTACATGGCGCGCGTGTTGCGGCCGGGCCAGATGGTCACCATGGAGTTCAACGCGCAACGGCTGAATCTGGATGTCAACGCTGCGGGCGTCGTGACCCGTGTGCGTTGCGGCTAGACGCACAGTAGTGGCCAGGTCATGAGCCGCCTCTGCCAGCCGGCACATTGAACGGGAGCACGGCGGATCAGGCCCGCCGGCCGGATGGAGGCCGGGAGCCTCATTTTTTTGACTGCTCAGGAAACAACTGTGCTACATTTTTCCCATAAAGAAACAGTTGTTTCATGCACGGTTCTTCACCCTCATCCATCTTTACCCACATTCCGCTGGACGGCTTGAGCCCGGAATTGCTGCGTGCTGCGCGATGGATCGAGGCGCATCCGCGCGAGGTCGCGCTGCAGTCGATGCGCGAGTGCGGGCGGCGCGCCGGCCTGGCGCCTGCCACCTTGACACGGCTGGCGCAGGCGCTGGGCTTCCAGGGTTTCGAGGCCATCAAGCACCTGTGCCAGGAGTCGTTCACTGCCCAGGGTGGTTACGCCGGGCGCGCCGAAGTGCTGCAAGCCAGCGCACGCCGGGACAAGGACTGGCTGGCACTGCTCAACGAAGCGCAACATGCCAACAGCGCCTCGGTTGGCGGCCTGAACCGGACCGCGCAGCTCGAGGCAGCGGCCGATGCCATGTTGAAAGCGCGCCGGGTTTATTTCCTCGGCCTGCGCGCCAGCCACGGACTGGCCATGCATCTGCATTACACCTATGGCTTGCTGGCATCCAATGGCGTTCTGGTGCAGGGTCTGGGCGGCACACTGGATGACCAGGTGGGTGAGATGGGCCCTGGCGACCTGCTGGTGGTGACCTCGTCGGCTTCTTACACGCGTCAGACGGTGGACGCCGTGGCGCAGGCGCGCGGGCAGGGTGCCGGCGTGGTGGCCCTGACCGACAGTGCGTTGTCGCCGATTGCCCGCGCGGCCACACACACGCTGCTGTTTCGCACCGACAGCCCCTCGTATTTTCATTCCATGGTCGGCGCGCTGGCGCTGACCGAGGCTCTGGCCGCTGCCGTCGCGGTGCGCGGCGGGCGCAAGGTACTGGCCCATTTACAGGCCCGGCAGGACCGTCTCGACAGCGAAGGCGCGTACTGGGACGAACGCGGCCGGGCCTTGGGCGAGCGTCCCCATTCATCAAGGAAACAGCGTTTATGACAGCAGCATCGACCCATGTGTTTCACCGCCAGTTGCAGCGCAAACCGCCGGTGGCGGTCAGCGGCCAGGGCGTTTACCTGACCGATTCAGCAGGCAAGAGCTACATCGATGCCTCGGGCGGCGCAGCGGTCTCCTGCCTGGGCCACGGCCACCCGGATGTGCTGGCCGCGATGCATGCGCAAATCGACAAGCTGGCTTATGCACACACCAGTTTTTTCACGACCGAAGTTGCTGAAGTGCTGGCCGACAAACTGATCGCCAACGCGCCCGAAGGCATGAGCCATGTGTATTTCGTCAGCGGTGGTTCGGAAGCGGTCGAGGCCGCGCTGAAGATGGCGCGCCAGTATTTTGTCGAGATCGGCCAGCCGCAGCGCACGCATTTCATCGCGCGCAAGCAGAGCTACCACGGCAACACGCTGGGCGCACTGGCCATTGGCGGCAACCAGTGGCGGCGCGAGCCGTTTGCGCCCATCCTGATCGAGGCCACGCATGTCTCGCCGTGTTACCCCTACCGCGAGCAGCAGGCCGGGGAAACGCCCGAGCAGTACGGCCTGCGCCTGGCCAAAGAACTTGAAGACGCCATTCTCGCCAAAGGCGCGGACAGCGTGATCGCCTTCGTCGCTGAAACCGTGGGCGGTGCCACGGCCGGTGTGCTGGCGCCGGTGCCGGGTTATTTCAAGGCCGTGCGCGAGGTCTGCGACCGCTACGGTGTGCTGTTGATTCTTGACGAGGTGATGTGCGGCATGGGCCGCACTGGCACCCTGCATGCGTGTGAGCAGGAGGGCGTTGTGCCCGACCTGCTGGCGGTGGCCAAGGGCCTGGGCGGCGGCTACCAGCCGATCGGCGCGGTGCTGGCGCAAAAGAAGGTCGTCGATGTGATGCGCGCAGGCTCCGGATTTTTCCACCATGGCCACACTTATCTGGGCCATGCGATTGCGTGTGCGGCGGCCCTGGCGGTGCAGCAGGTGTTCGAGCGCGACAACCTGCTGGCGCAGGTGCGGACACGCGGCGATTTTTTACAAAAGCTGATGCACGCCACCTGGGATGCACATCCCCACATCGGGGACATCCGCGGGCGAGGCCTGTTCTGGGGCATCGAGCTGGTGCAGGACAAGGGCAGCAAGAAACCTTTTGATCCGGCACGCAACGTGCATGCACGTATCAAGCAGGAGGCCATGGCGCGCGGATTGATGGTTTACCCGATGGGCGGCACCGTTGATGGACGGTATGGTGACCATGTGTTGCTGGCCCCGCCCTTCATCACCAGCGAGTCCGAGCTGGCACAGATCGTCGAGCGGCTCGATGCCGCCATCCGGGCCACACTTTCATCACTTTGATGTAACGTTTTTTCAACGAGGAGTATTGCAATGTCCAGAGCGTTTGTTTTGAAGACCCTTGCCGCAGCGGCGGCCCTTTCCGGTGCATTTGTCAGCGCGCCTGTGCTTGCCCAGCAGAAGTTTGTGACCATAGGCACCGGCGGTGTGACCGGCGTGTACTACGCGGCCGGCGGCGCCATCTGCCGCCTGGTCAACAAGGACCGCGCCAAACACGGCATCCGCTGCTCGGTCGAATCCACCGGCGGTTCGGTGTTCAACGTCAACACCATCAAGGCCGGTGAGCTTGATTTCGGCTTCACCCAGTCCGATGTGCAGTACAACGCCGTCAAGGGCCTGAACCAGTACAAGGACGGCGCCTACAGCGATTTGCGCGCGGTGTTTGCGGTGCACCCTGAGCCTTTCACGGTGGTGGCGCGCAAGGAAGCGAACATCACGAAGTTCGAGGACTTCAAGGGCAAGCGTTTCAACGTCGGCAACCCCGGTTCCGGCACACGATCGTCGATGGAGGAGATGCTGGGCGCCATGGGCTGGAAGCTGGGCGACTTTTCGCTGGCCTCCGAACTGAAGGCCGACGAGCACGGCCCCGCACTGTGTGACGGCAAGGTCGACGGATTTTTCTATGGCGTGGGCCATCCATCGGCCAACATCCAGGACCCGACCACCTCCTGCGGCGCCAAGCTGGTGTCCCTGACCGGCCCCGTGATCGACAAGCTGGTGGCCGACAAGCCTTACTACGCCAAGGTCACGATTCCGGCCGGTCTGTACCCGAACAATCCGCAGGCCACCAACACGTATGGCGTGCTGGCGACCGTCGTGGCCTCTGCGAAGACGCCGCCCGAAACCGTCTACCAGGTCACCAAAGCCCTGTTCGAAAACTTCGACGAGTTCAAGAAACTGCACCCGGCGTTGGCCAATCTGAACCCGCAAAACATGGTCAAGGACGGTTTGAGCGCGCCATTGCATGAAGGTGCAGCACGTTACTACAAGGAAAAAGGCTGGATCAAGTAATCTTCAGCCGACCAGAAGAAAAGGGCGAAGTTGGCTTCGCCCTTTTTTTTGACCTGTCTTGAGAGAAAACACAAGAAATGATGATGAGGAGCGGCCATGGCGTCTGACATTGAAAAAGCATCTTCCGAGTTGCAGCAGCTGGTGGCCGATACCGACACCGGCGGGCGCAAACCCGCCGGCGTGACCGGTGCACTCATTTTTGCGGTGGCGCTGGCCTGGGCCCTGTTCCAGTTCTGGTATGCCTCACCGCTGCCTTTTGTGCTGCGTTTTGGCGTGCTCAATGACACCGAAGCACGCGCGGTACATCTGGCGTTCGCGATGTTTTTGTCCTTCCTGGCCTGGCCGGCGACCAGGCGCTCTCCACGCGACCGCGTGCCGGTGCTGGACTGGGTGTTTGCGCTGGCGGGCGCTTTTGCCGGCGCTTATTTGTTGCTGTTCTATACCGAGCTGTCCACACGGCCCGGCCAGCCGAATCTGATGGACGTGGTGGTGGCCACGGCCGGCATGGTGCTGTTGCTTGAAGCCACCCGGCGTGCCGTCGGCTGGCCCATGGCTGTGCTGGCGGGGCTGTTTATTTTTTACGCCATGGCTGGGCCTTACATGCCCGAGGTGCTGCAGCACCGGGGCGCTTCGCTGAACCGGCTGGTCTCGCACATGTGGCTCACCACGGAAGGGGTTTACGGCATCGCGCTCGGCGTGTCCACGGGCGCCATTTTTGTGTACGTGCTGTTTGGTGCGCTGCTCGACAAGGCCGGCGGCGGCAACTACATGATGCAGGTCAGTTTCGCGGCGCTGGGCCACTTGCGGGGCGGGCCGGCCAAGGTGGCGGTGGTGTCCTCCGCGCTCAACGGCATGATCTCGGGCTCGTCGGTGTCCAACGTGGTCTCGGGCGGCATTTTCACCATACCGCTCATGAAAAAAGCCGGTTACGGCGGTGTCAAGGCCGGGGCGATAGAGACCATGTCTTCCGTCAACGGGCAGCTCATGCCGCCGGTCATGGGCGCCGCCGCTTTCCTGATGGTGGAGTATGTGGGCATTCCCTATTCGGACATCGTCAAGCACGCGCTGCTGCCGGCCGTGTTGTCATACATCGGCCTGTTTTACATCGTTCACCTGGAAGCCGTGAAGATGGGCATGAACCCGATCGTCCAGCGCGTGGCCAAGCCCTGGCGCGAACGGCTGCTGCGCAACGGCCTGGGCCTGTCGGGCAGCATTATCGTGGTCGGTGCGCTTTATTACCTTTTTGAAGCCATGAAGCAATGGCTGGGCGAGGGTGCCGGCTGGGCCATCGGGGCGGCGGTGACCGCGCTGTATGTCTATGCCATCCGTGAAGCGGCCGCCAGCCCCGACTTGCCGCAGGACATTGACATTGACAACCCCAAGCCGCTGGACACCTGGCCCACCGTCAAGGCTGGCCTGCATTTTCTGCTGCCCATCGGCACGCTCATCTGGTGCCTGATGGTCGAGGAGATGTCGCCCTCCCTGTCGGCTTTCTGGGCGATTGCCGTGCTGATTGTGCTGATGGTCACCCAGCACCCGCTGGTGGCGTTTTTTCGCAAAGTCCCCACTGCGGGCAGCTGGCGCGGTGGCTGGAGCGATGTGGTGGCGGGGTTCCACGACGGCTCACGCAACATGATTGGCATCGGTATCGCCACGGCGACGGCCGGCATCATTGTCGGTGGCATCACGCTGACCGGCCTGGGCCTGCGCATGACGGAATTCGTAGAGTTTGTCTCGCAGGGCAATGTGATGATCATGCTGCTTTTCATCGCCTTTGTCTGCCTGGTGCTGGGCCTGGGTGTGCCGACCACCGCCAACTACGTGCTGGTGGCCACGCTGATGGCGCCGGTGGTGGTGGAGCTGGGCGCGCAATCCGGCCTCATCATCCCGCTGATTGCGGTGCATCTTTTTGTTTTTTACTACGGCATCATGGGCGACATCACGCCCCCGGTGGGGCTGGCGACCTTTGCGGCCGCCGCGATATCCGGTGAAGACGCCATCAAGACCGGTGTCCAGGGCGCGCTGTATGCGTTGCGCACGGTCATCCTGCCCTTCATCTGGATCTTCAATTCGCAGTTGTTGCTGATCGACGTGGACGGCGCGGGCGAGCTGGTGCGGGTGGTGGCAGCCTGCACCATTGCCATGTTGGTGTTCACCGCCATCACCATGAACTGGTTTCGCGACAAGTGCCGCTGGTGGGAAATCATCTTGCTGGCGATCGCAGTGACCTTGCTGTTTCGGCCCGGCTTTTTCATGGACCGCATCACACCCGAATACCGTGACGTGCCCGCTGGTCAGGTGTTTGAAGTGGCCAAAGCCGCCGGGCCGGACGAGCAGATGGTCATGATCATCAAGGGCACCACCATTGAAGGCGAAGACATCACCAAAACAGTCGCCTTGCGCCTGGGTGCGGCAGGGGCAGAAGGCCGCAAGCGCCTGGCCGATGCCGGTTTGCAACTGGTGCCGCTCGGGGATCAGGTGCAGATCGGTCCCCTGAAATTTGGTTCGCGCGCGCACAAAGGCGGCTTCGAGCAGGGCTGGGATGTGGCCATGCTCAAGGTCAAGGCCGACCGGCCGTCCAAACACTGGTTTTACCTGCCGGGGCTGCTGCTGATCGCGCTGGTCTGGTGGCTGCAGGGGCGGCGCATGCGCCGGGAGGGCCGGCTCTGAATGTGTCGAGCCGGTTTGCCGGATTTATAGAATCAAATATGCCTCCAGCCCCCGTGTACCGGGAGGGGGTAGCTATCAAAACAGGAGCAAATCAGGGGTCGACCGAGGCGCTCCAGCGGTCGCCCCAGTTCTTGCCTCCAGCCTTGTCCATGCTGCGGCGGTCGCGTTTGGTCGGGCGGCCATGCTCGATGCTGGCGGCCGGCTCATTGTTGAGCCGGCGCTGCTCGGCGGCCGCTTCGCGCAGGCGCAGGCTCTCCGGCGTTTCTTCATAAAGCTGCTGCGCCACCGGTGCGGCGCCGCGTTGCTGGCTCAGGCCCCGGATCAGGACTGTGCGTGTCACCGGCCCCTGGCGCATGGCCACGGTGTCGCCGGCCTTGATGTCGCGTGCCGGCTTGGCTTCCTGATTGTTGACCTGCACGCGGCCCTTGCCGATCTCGTCGGTTGCCAGCGAACGCGTTTTGTAGAAGCGCGCGGCCCACAGCCACTTGTCAAGACGCATAAGCCAGATCGTAAATAAACTGCATTTTCATCCTCCGCCATTGTGAACCAGCGGCAGCCGCACCGTGGCGTCCAGCCCCGCAATACGCCCATGGTCTTCACGGTTTTCCAGCGTGATGCTGCCGCCCAGCGCCTGGGTGATTTCGCGGCAGATCGCCAGGCCCAGGCCTGAGCCCTGGCGCACGTCGCCCGCGGAGAAGGGCTCGTACAGGCGGGTGGCCAGTTCGGCGCTGATGCCCGGCCCGCTGTCGCTGACGGTCAGGGCCGCCCAGGAGCCGTCGCTGACCAGGCGCACGCCCAGCGCGCCGCCGGGCGGGCTGTGCTTGATGGCGTTGTGCAGCAGGTTGCGCGCCAGCTCGCGCAGCATCCATTCATGGGCGTGCACGGTTGCCGCTTGGGTGATGATTTCAAAATCAATGTCCTTGTCGGCCAGCAGCGGCGAGACATCGACCACCACCGCGCGCAGCAGCGCCGGCCAGTCCTGGGCATGCGCATCGGTCTGCTGGCGCAACTGCTCGACCTTGGCCAGTGCCAGCATCTGGTTGGCCAGCACAGTGGCGCGTTCAACCGTGTCCTCGATTTCCAGCAGGGCCTGGCGTGGATCCACGTCGCCGCGCAGCGCCGACTGCACCTGGGTCTTGAGCACGGCCAGCGGCGTGCGCAACTGGTGCGAGGCGTCACGCACAAAACGCTTCTGGTGGTCCGTCAGGTTTTGCAGGCGCTGCATCACCTGGTTGGTGGCATCGATCAGCGGCAGCAACTCGCGCGGCGCGTCGGGGGCCGCCACCGGTGTCAGGTCGCCCTCGGGCCTGGCCTTGAGCTCGCCGCTGAGCCGGCGCACCGGCCGGGTGGCACGCTGCACCACGACAATCACCACCAGCACAATCACGGCAACCAGCAGCGCCTGCCGCCACAAGGTGTCGAGCAGCACCTTGCGCGCCAGCGTCTCGCGCAGCTCCAGCGTCTCGGCCACCTGCACCACCGCCATGCCGCGGCCCCGGGCGCTGGCCACCGGTTGCAGCAGTACCGCCACCCGCACCGCATCGCCGCGAAAACTGTCGTCGTAAAAAGCCACCAGCGCGGCGTAGGCGCCCTGGTCGGGAATCCGGCCGCGCCAGAACGGCAGCTCGCCAAAACCCGAAATCACCTCGCCCTGCAGGTTGGAGACGCGGTAGACCAGCTGGCTGCGGTTGTCGGCCTCGAAGGCTTCGAGCGCCGAGTAGGGCACGGTGGCGCGCAGCTGGGCCTGCTCGTCGAAACCCTCGACGTCGAGCTGCTCGCCAATCGTCTTGGCCGAAGCCAGCAGGGTGCGGTCGTATGCGATGTTGATGGCGCCCAGGGTTTGCTGGTACAGGCTCACGGTGTTGATGACGATCAGCAGCCCGATGGGCAGCAGGATGCCCAGCAACAGGTAGCGCCTGAGCGACATCACCCCGGCCGGGACCGGCTGCCGGGCGGTGCTGCGCCTATACATCGGTTTTCAGCAGGTAGCCGAGCCCGCGCAGCGTCATCAAGGTCACGCCGGTGTGGGCCAGCTTTTTGCGCAGCCGGTAGACCACGACTTCGATGGCTTCGTAGGCGACTTCAGCCTGACCCGGAAACACCAGGTCGAACAGCCTTTCCTTGGTCACCGCATGGCCTTGTTTTTCCAGCAGGGCCCTGAGCAGCGCCAGTTCGCGCGGCGCCAGGTCCAGCACCTGGTCCCGGAAATAGATCGCACCGCTCTCTTTTTCATAGCTGATACCTCCCGCTGCATTTGGGCTGGAGGCCAATTCGGTTGTTGAGCCGGGGCGGCGGCGGTGCAGGGCGCGCAGCCGGGCTTCGAGCTCGTCGAGGTCAAACGGTTTGGGCAGGTAGTCGTCGGCGCCGGTGTTCAGGCCGATGATGCGGTCGCCCACCGTGCCGCGCGCGGTCAGGATCAGCACCGGTGTGTCCAGGCCGCCGCGCCGCGCCTGCGCCAGCACCTGCAGGCCGTCCAGCCCCGGCAGGGTCAGGTCCAGCAGGATCACGTCGAAGCTTGACGACTGCCATTTGTCCAGCGCCACCCGACCGTCGCCGCAGGCCTCGATCTGGATGCCGCGGCGCCCCAGCGCGCGGACCAGCGTGGTGCGCATCGCGACATCGTCTTCGACCAGCAGCAGTTTCATGGGCCGGACCTTAGCACTTTATTTAACAAATCAAGACAGCTGTTTGACAGCCAGCGGGGGCATCATGGCCGGGTCAGACAACACACAAGGAGACAAATCATGCGTCGCGATACCTTCCTCAAATCCATGGCTGCCATTGCCGCTGCCGCCACCCTTCCGCTGCCGGCGCTGGCTGCAGCCAACGTCAAGATGATGATCCCGGCCAATCCGGGCGGCGGTTGGGACACCACCGGCCGCGCCCTCGGCAAGGCGCTGCAGGATTCCGGCGCGGCTTCCACCGTGACTTATGACAACAAGGGTGGCGCCGCCGGCGCGCTGGGCCTGGCCCAATTCATCAACGGCAGCAAGAACGACCCGAATGCGCTGATGGTCATGGGCGCCGTGATGCTGGGCGGCATCATCACCGGCAAGCCGCCGGTCAACCTGAGCCAGGCCACGCCGATTGCGCGCATCACCAGCGAATACAACGTCTTTGTGCTGCCGGCCAGTTCGCCCTTCAAGACCATGAAGGACGTGGTCGAACAACTCAAGAAGGACCCCGGCAGCGTCAAGTGGGGCGGCGGTTCGCGTGGCTCCACCGAACACATCGCCGCTGCCATGATTGCGCGTGACGTCGGCGTCGACCCGTCCAAGATCAACTACGTCGCCTTCCGTGGCGGCGGCGAAGCGATTGCCGCCATCCTCGGTGGCAACGTGACCGTTGGCGGCAGCGGCTACAGCGAGTTCGCCGAATACATCGCCAGCGGCAAGATGCGTCCGCTGGCGGTCACCTCGGACGCGCGCCTGAAGGGCGTGAATGTGCCGACGCTGAAAGAGCAGGGCATCAATGTGGTGATCGGCAACTGGCGCGGCGTTTACGGCGCGCCCGGCATCACCGCGCCGCAGCGCAAGGAACTGACCGACATGGTGCTCAAGGCGCTGAAGTCCAAGGCCTGGGCTGAGGCGATGGAGAAAAACAACTGGACACCTGCGGTGCTGACCGGCGTCGACTTCGAGAAATTTGTGGACGACGACTTTGCCAGCCTGCGCGCGACCATGGTCAAGTCGGGCATGGTCTAAGCCAGGGCCTGTTTCCCCGGTTGTCATCCCGGACCTGATCCGGGATCCATGTCTTCCAGCCCCGTGCTTGGGTGTGACATGGATTGCGGGTCAAGCCCGCAATGACAGGCGGGGGAATGTACTTTATCCAGTGAGGCATCCATGACCCCAACTCCTTTCTCCCCGGCGCAAACCCGTTTGCAGGCCCTGGTCGGCGGCGGCGTGTTGCTGCTGGCGGCCGGCTTGGCCTTCGGCGCGCTGGGCATCCCCTCGGCCGCCGGTTACGCCGGCGCGGGCCCCAACTTCCTGCCCTGGGTGGTGTCGCTGGCGCTTGCCGCGTGTGGCGGCTTCCTGGTGTGGGAGGCGTTGAGCGGCGGTTTCCGTGAGATGGAGCCGCCCAATGACGCAGCGCCGGCGTACTGGGCCGGCTTTGCGTGGGTCTCGGCCGGCCTGCTGGCCAACGCGGCGCTGATCACGACCATTGGGTTCATCCTGAGCTGCACCCTGTGTTTTGTGCTGGCGGTGCAGGGCCTGCGGGGTGCTGAGGGCAAGAGCGGCATTGATCCCAAGGTCTGGCTCAAGAACATCGCCATCGGTCTCGCGATTTCAGCGCCGGTGTACTGGGCCTTCACGAAATTCCTGGCGATCAACCTGCCGGGCCTGACTTCCACCGGCTGGCTCTGAGCCATAAGCATCATGGACATCTTCAATCAGCTCATGCAGGGCTTCATCACTGCAGCCACACCGATCAACCTGCTGTGGTGTTTTGTCGGCTGCGCACTCGGCACCGCCGTTGGCGTGTTGCCCGGCATCGGTCCCGCCGTCGCGGTGGCGATGTTGCTGCCGATCACGGTCAAGGTCGAGGCCACCGCCTCGATGATCTTTTTTGCCGGCATTTATTACGGCGCGATGTACGGTGGCTCCACCACCTCCATCCTGCTGAACACGCCGGGTGAAACCGCCAGCATGGTCACGGCCATGGAAGGCAACAAGATGGCCAAGAGCGGGCGCGCCGGTGCGGCGCTGGCCACCGCTGCCATCGGCTCCTTTGTGGCCGGCACGATAGCGACCGTGCTGGTCACGCTGTTCGCGCCCGTCGTGGCGGAGTTCGCCGTCAAGCTCGGCCCGCCCGAATACTTCATGCTGATGCTGCTGGCTTTCACCACCGTCAGCGCTGTACTTGGCAAAAGCGCAGTGCGCGGCCTGACGGCCTTGTTTGTCGGGCTGGCGGCGGGTCTGGTCGGCCTGGACCAGATCACCGGCCAGGCGCGTTACACCGGCGGCGTGCCCGAGATGCTGGACGGCATAGAGATCGTGCTGGTGGCTGTCGGCCTGTTTGCGGTGGCCGAGGCCATGTATGCAGTGCTCTACGAAGGCCGGGTTGTCGATTCGCAGAACAAGCTCAGCAAGGTGCACATGACGGCCAAAGACTGGCGCCGCTCCTGGCCGGCCTGGCTGCGCGGCACGGCGATTGGCGCGCCGTTTGGCTGCATCCCGGCCGGCGGCACCGAGATCCCGACCTTCCTCAGCTACGCCACCGAGAAGAAGCTCGCCAAGGACAACACCGAGTTTGGAACCAAGGGCGCCATCGAAGGCGTGGCCGGCCCGGAAGCCGCCAACAATGCCACCGTCACGGCGGCGATGATTCCGCTGCTGACACTGGGCATCCCGACCTCCAACACCACGGCCATCCTGCTCGGTGCCTTTCAGAACTACGGCATCCAGCCCGGCCCGCAACTGTTCACCAGCTCCTCGGCCCTGGTCTGGGCGCTGATCGCCTCGCTCTACATCGGCAACGTGATGCTGCTGGTGCTGAACCTGCCGCTGGTCGGCCTGTGGGTCAAGCTGCTGAAAATTCCCAAGCCCTACCTGTATGCCGGCATCCTGATTTTTGCGACCGTGGGCGTCTACGGCATGCGGCAAAGCGCTTTCGATTTGTTCCTGCTCTACGGCATCGGCGTGCTGGGCGTGGTGATGCGGCGCTTCGATTTTCCGACGGCACCGGTGGTGGTCGGCATGATCCTGGGCCCGCTCGCCGAAGCGCAGTTCCGCAATGCCATGTCGATAGGCGAGGGCAGTGCCATGGTGTTTTTGCAGCGGCCGATGTCGGTGACCTTGCTGGTGATTGTGGTGGTGGTGCTTGTGCTGCCGCGTTTGTTCCGCGCTTTCAGAAAACCTGCTGCCGCCTGATCTCCCGGCCCGATTTGGCGCGGCGTTACCATCGCTGCATGGAACAGCTCGACACCACCACGCATGGCCTGCCGCGCGATGCCCAGAGCATTCTGGAACTGGCGGCGCGGTCCATGTTTCATTTGTTCTCCAGCATCAGCCAGGGCATGTTCCTGGTGGACCGCACCGGCCGCATCGTCTGGGTCAACGAGGGCTACAAGCGTTTCCTGCCGGCGCTGGGTTTTTCGTCGGTGGACCAGTTTGTCGGCCACATGGTGGAGGAGGTCATCCCGAACACGCAGATGCGGCGCGTGCTGGAAACCGGCGAAGCCTTCCTGATCGACCTGCTGACCAACCGCGCCGGGACTTTTGTCGTGAGCCGCATTCCGCTGCGCGACGAAAGTGGCGACGACATCATCGGCGCCATCGGCATCGTGTTGTTCGACCACCCCGAGACCACCTTGCAGCCGCTGATCAGCAAGTTTGCGCTGCTGCACCGAGACCTCGACGACGCCCGGCGCGAGCTGGCCAGCCAGCGCCTGCAGCACACCGGCGGCCAGCGCCAGTCCAAACACACGTTTGCCAGCTTCATCGGCACCAGTCCGGCGGCGGTCGAGGTCAAGCGCCAGGCGCGCCGCGCGGCGCAGACATCGAGTCCGGTGCTGCTGCTGGGTGAAACGGGCACCGGCAAGGAGTTGCTGGCGCATGCCATCCATGCGGCGTCGAGCCGCGCGCGCGGCCCTTTCATCAGCGTCAACATCGCGGCCGTGCCCGACACCCTGCTGGAGGCCGAGTTCTTCGGCGTGGCGCCCGGCGCCTACACCGGCGCGGACCGCAAGGGTCGCGACGGCAAGTTCAAGCTGGCCGATGGCGGCACGCTGTTTCTTGACGAGATCGGCGACATGCCGCAGGCGCTGCAGGCCAAGCTGTTGCGCGCCCTGCAGGAGGGTGAGATCGAGCCGCTGGGCTCGAACAAGCTCATTCCGTTTGACGCGCGGCTGATTGCTGCCACCTCGCGCGACCTGGCGGTGCTGGTGCGCGAAGGCAAGTTTCGCGAAGACCTGTTTTACCGCCTCAACGTGTTGCCGGTGCGTGTGCCGCCCCTGCGCGAGCGGCGCTCGGACATTCCCGCGCTGCTGGAGGTGCTGGGCGAGGAAATGGCCTTGCGCAGCGGCGACCGCCAGCCCGAGCTGTCGGCTGATGCGCTGGCGCTGCTGTCGGCGCAGACCTGGCGCGGCAACATCCGCGAGCTGCGCAATGTGCTGGAGCAGGCCGCCATGCGCAGCGACTCGGCCAACATCGAACGGGCGCAGTTCGAGCAGGTGCTGAAAGAAGCCGGCATCGAACGTATCGCGCCCGCGCCCGCCGCACTTGATGGCGCGGACCTGTCGGCCAGCGACCCGCTGCGGCCGCTTGCCGAGCAAATTGCGCAGGTCGAGCGCAGGGCGATTGCGGCTGCCATGGAAGCCACCGGCGGCAACAAACTGGCGGCGTCCCGCCTGCTCGGAATCTCGCGGGCCAAGCTGTATGAACGTCTGGATAACCCTGATCGAAAATCAGTCAATTGACTGAAATAAATACAAATAAATTGTATGTATTTCAGGCAATTTAAAACAACTTAAAAAAATATACATATAAATCAATGACTTAAATCTGGCATGACCTGTGCAATCCTGGTGCGCAACCCACAACAGGAGACATCCATGCACCGTCGTACCCTGATCGCGCTTGCCGCCATCACCACTTCCCTGGTTTCGCCATTGGCTTTGAGCCAGTCCAAAGAAATCAAGATCGCGATGATTGCCAGCAAAACCGGCCCGCTGGAGGCTTATGCCAAGCAGACCATCGTCGGCTTCAATATGGGCCTGAGCTACGCCACCGGCGGCAGCATGATGGTTGCCGGCAAGAAACTTGTCGTCATTGAAAAAGACGACCAGGGCAAGCCCGATGTGGGCAAAAGCCTGCTGGCCGCAGCCTATGCCGACGACAAGGTGGATATCGCCGTCGGCCCGACGGCGTCGCCCGTCGCGCTGGCCATGCTGCCGGTCGCCGAGGAATACAAGAAGATCCTGCTGGTCGAGCCGGCTGTGGCCGATTCGATCACCGGCGACAAATGGAACAAGTACATTTTCCGCACCGGCCGCAACAGCTCGCAGGATGCCGCCGCCAACGCCGCCGCGCTGGACCAGCCGGGCAACGTGATTGCCTTCCTTGCCAACGACAACGCCTTCGGCCGTGACGGCGTGAAGGCGGCCAAGGACTTCACCA
>JAZKGR010000114.1:0-1901 GCA_040385775.1 Pseudomonadota bacterium | reverse complement strand
CCGCTCCCCGGAGAATCAAGATGATCGAACTCAAAGAAGTTTCCAAATGGTACGGCGCCGTTCAGGTGCTCAACAACTGCAGCACAAAGATTGAAAAAGGCGAGGTGGTGGTGGTCTGCGGGCCGTCCGGCTCGGGCAAATCGACCCTGATCAAGGTCATCAATGCGCTGGAGCCCTTCCAGAAGGGCGAGATTTATGTCGATGGCCAGGCCGTGCATGACCCCAAGACCGACCTGCCCAAGCTGCGCTCGCGTGTCGGCATGGTGTTCCAGAACTTCGAGCTGTTCCCGCACCTGAGCGTGACCGAAAACCTGACGCTCGCGCAGGTCAAGGTGCTGGGCCGCAGCCAGGACGAGGCCAAAACCCATGGCCTGAAATACCTGGACCGCGTGGGCCTGATGGCGCACAAGGACAAGTTCCCCGGCCAGCTTTCGGGCGGTCAGCAGCAGCGCGTGGCGATTGCCCGCGCGCTCAGCATGGACCCGATTGCCATGCTGTTCGACGAGCCGACCTCGGCGCTGGACCCGGAGATGGTCGGCGAGGTGCTCGACTGCATGATGGGCCTGGCCACCGATGGCATGACCATGATGGTGGTGACGCATGAGATGGGTTTTGCGAAAAAGGTCGGCAGCCGCGTGATCTTCATGGATGTGGGCGGCAAAATTCTCGAGGATTGCTCCAAGGACGAATTCTTCATGCACCCCGAGAACCGTCAGGCTCGGACCAAGGACTTCCTGAATAAAATTTTGGCCCACTGAGCGCCGTCGTGCGTTTGCACGACTTCTACACAGAAGCACCTTCGGGTGCTTTTTGTTTTTTGGGACAATGCGGAATGACTCAAATAACCATCACCCGCCCCGACGACTGGCATTTGCATGTGCGCGACGGCGACGCGCTGAATACCGTGGTGCCGCACACCGCAGCGCAGTTCGGCCGGGCCATCATCATGCCCAACCTGCGCCCACCGGTGACCACGGCCGCGCAGGCTGTCGCCTACCGCGAACGCATCCAGGCCGCCGTGCCGGCGGGTGTGGCCTTTGAGCCGCTGATGACGCTGTACCTGACCGACAACCTGCCGCCGGACGAGATCAAACGTGCGAAGGACGCCGGCGTGGTCGCGCTCAAGCTGTATCCCGCCGGCGCCACCACCAACAGCGACGCCGGCGTGACCGATCTGCGAAAAACGTATAAAACCCTGGAAGCCATGCAGCGCGAAGGCTTGCTGCTGCTGGTGCATGGCGAGGTCACCTCGCCCGACATCGACCTGTTCGACCGCGAGGCGGTGTTCATCGACAGCCAGCTGATCCCGTTGCGCCGCGACTTCCCCGAACTGAAGATCGTCTTCGAACACATCACGACCAAAGAGGCCGCGCATTATGTGCGTGACGCCGGCAACTTCACCGGCGCCACGGTTACCGCACACCACCTGCTGTACAACCGCAACGCGATTTTTACCGGCGGCATCCGCCCGCACTACTACTGCCTGCCGGTGCTTAAGCGTGAAATACACCGGCTGGCGCTGGTCGAGGCCGCGACTGGCGGCAACCCGCGCTTCTTCCTCGGCACCGACAGCGCGCCGCATCCGGCCCACCTCAAGGAACATGCGACCGGTTGCGCCGGCTGTTACACCGCCCACGCGGCGATGGAGCTGTACGCCGAAGCCTTTGACGCTGTGGGTGCCATCGACAAGCTGGAAGCCTTTGCCAGTTTCAACGGCGCCGACTTCTACGGCCTGCCGCGCAACAGCGGCAGCATCACGCTGACGAAGGAAAGCTGGACGCCGCCAGACAGTTATGCCTTTGGCGAAGCCGAACTCAAGCCGCTGCGCTCGGGTGAGGCGCTGGCGTGGAAGCTGACCGGTTGAAAATTCTGCCCAAGTCAACTGGGCAAACAACATAAAG
>JAZKGR010000113.1:0-5456 GCA_040385775.1 Pseudomonadota bacterium | reverse complement strand
TCGTCGGGCGCAGCAAGGACCTGATCATCAGCGGCGGCTACAACGTCTACCCGGCGGAGATCGAGGGCTACATCAATGACATGCCCGGCGTGGTTGAAAGCGCCGTGGTCGGCGTGCCGCACCCGGACTTCGGCGAGGTCGGCGTGGCCATCGTGATTGCCAAACCCGGAAGTACGCTGGACGGCGACGCCATCATCGCCGCCTTGAAGGCTGGCCTGGCGAACTTCAAGATTCCCAAGCGCTGTTTTGTGGTGGACGAACTGCCGCGCAACACCATGGGCAAGGTGCAGAAGAATTTGCTGCGCGAGCAGCACAAGGACCTGTTCGCGGGCTGACGCCCTAGCCTTTGGCGCGCTGCGGCAGCGTCGCCAGCACCACACCGGCCAGCGCCAGCGCAAAAGCTGCGAGTTGAGCAGCGCCCATGGCCTCGCCCAGCACGAACACACCGACCAGCGCCGCACTGATGGGCAGCATCACGGTGAAAACACCGGCGCGGCTGGCCGGCACGCCCTTGAGTCCGGTCATCCACAGCCACACCGTCCAGACGCTGGCGGCCAGCGCGTAAAACAGCAGCAGCAGCCAGCTTGCCGGCGTGACCGCGGTGAAGTCGAAACGCCAGGCCAGCCACAGGCCCATGGGGGTGACCAGCGCAAAACCCCAGAGGTTGATCAGGGCAGTGATGCGTTTGGCGCCCAGCGCACTGGTGAGCTTTTTGCCGATCACCGCATAGGCCGCTTCGCAAAAAACCGCGCCCAGCAGCAGCAAGTTGCCCAGCCAGGCCGCTTTGGAAGCCAATGTGGCCTCCAGCCCCTGTGGGACGGGCGTGGACAGCGCTGTTTTTGATAGCGAAACCAGTGCGATCCCGAGCACCGCGCAGGCCACCGCCAGCCACACGCGCAGGCTGATGCGCTCGCGCAGGAAGAGCCAGCTCAGCACCGCCACCACCGCAGGAATCGCGGCCATGATGACGCCGGCCGCCACCGCGCTGGACAGGCTGACGCCGTACAGCATGCAGATCGAAAACAGGAAGTTGCCGAGAAAGGATTCCAGGAACACCAGTTGCCGCGTCTGCCGCGTCATGGGCGCCTCACCCGCCGGTTTTTTCAGCCAGTGCAGCATGAAGACGCCCCCTATGCCGAAGCGCAGCCAGGCCAGAAGAAAAACCGGAAAGATCGCCACCAGCGGTTTGGACAGCGCCACGTAGCTGCCGACCAGCGACATGCTGAGCGCGAGGCAGGTATAGGCCAGAATGCGGTTCATTAAATCGGGGATCTTTCCTGAGGTGATGCAGTGCCGCTGCCGGGGCTGCAACAATGAGCGGAAATCATGCCTCAATTTCCGATCTGAACCGATGACCACGCCCGCAACACGCTACGTTTTTGTCTACGGCACCTTGCGCCGCGGCGATGTGCGCGACATCACGCGCCTGCAGCCGGCGCCGGTGTTTGTCGGCATGGGCAGCGTGACAGGTGTGCTCTACGACCTCGGCCCGTATCCCGGCCTGCTGCTGGGTGGTGCCGGGCGGGTGACCGGGGAGGTCTACGCCATCAGCGCCGAGCTTGAACGCCTGCTCGACGAGATCGAGGAGGTCTGGCCGCAGCAGACCGGCGAATACAGCAAGCGCGAGGTGCAAGTGCAGATGGATGATGCGCCGGCCGTTGCTGGGCCCCTTTGTCTGGTTTATGAAATCAATGGGTCACGCCTGGCCGGCTGTCCGGTGATCACCCCTGGTGATTGGCGCCGCCGTGCGCCGAGCCCGTGAATTTTCGGGTGCTAACGCGTCTGGCAGATGATTTT
Organism: Pseudomonadota bacterium; assembly: GCA_040385775.1. GTDB lineage: Bacteria > Pseudomonadota > Gammaproteobacteria > Burkholderiales > Burkholderiaceae_C > Polaromonas. Next base: position 3,659 of record JAZKGR010000113.1, on the reverse strand, counting down.
CTACAGTCTGGCACCGTGCCGGAGCAAAGCGCAGTGCTTTGCAGCCCGTATTTCACGATCCGGGAAAATCATTCCATATCGTGAGATGCAAAAATGCTGCAATGCGCCAAAATTTCTCAATGCAAGAAAGTCATTTCCGTATTGCAAAAAGTTAACCGAAGATCGTTGATTTAATTGGGAAAGATTTTTGTCTTATATAAGACATAAGAGCTTCACAAAGTCTTGTAGAAGACTTAAAGTGGAGCCCAGAACAAACAGCAGCCAGCACAAGCGGTGCAGCGCAGTTTGTCCCCTTTTTCTTTCAACCTCTGGAGTGACCCCATGCCACAGACCCTCACCGAACAACTGAGCCGCGAACAGCAAATTGCCGCCCTCGAAAAAGACTGGGCGACCAACCCCCGCTGGAAGGGCATCAAGCGCGGCTACAGCGCCGCCGACGTGGTCCGCCTGCGCGGCTCCTTCCCGATCGAGCACACGCTGGCACGCCGCGGCGCTGAAAAACTGTGGGACCTGCTGCACAACGAACCCTACGTGAATTGCCTGGGCGCGCTGACGGGCGGCCAGGCCATGCAGCAGGTCAAGGCCGGCGTCAAAGCCATCTATCTGTCGGGCTGGCAGGTCGCTGCGGACAACAACACCTACTCCAGCATGTACCCCGACCAGTCGCTGTACCCAGTGGACTCGGTGCCCAAGGTTGTCGAAACCATCAACAACACCTTCCGACGTGCCGACGAAATCCAGCATTCCAAAGGCATCGATGCCGGCGACAAGGACTACATCGACTACTTCGCGCCCATCGTGGCCGATGCCGAAGCCGGTTTCGGCGGCGTGCTGAACGCGTTTGAATTGATGAAAGCCATGATCCAGTCGGGCGCAGGTGGCGTGCACTGGGAAGACCAGCTCGCTTCTGTCAAAAAATGCGGCCACATGGGTGGCAAGGTGTTGCTGCCGACCCGCGAGTCCTGCCAGAAACTGATCGCCGCGCGCATGGCCGCCGACGTGATGGGCGTGCCGACGCTGGTGATTGCCCGCACCGACGCGGAAGCCGCCGACCTGTTGACCTCTGACTACGATGAGATCGACAAGCCTTTCCTGACCGGAGAGCGCACGGCCGAAGGCTTCTACAAGACCCGCAAGGGCCTGGACCAGGCCGTGGCCCGCGCCAATGCCTACGCCCATTACGCCGACCTGGTGTGGTGCGAGACCGGCACGCCTGACCTGGACTTCGCGAAACAGTTTGCCGACGCCGTGCACAAGGTGCACCCCGGCAAGATGCTGGCCTACAACTGCTCGCCGTCTTTCAACTGGAAGAAGAACCTGGACGACGCGACGATTGCCAAGTTCCAGCGCGAGCTCGGCGCCATGGGATACAAGTACCAGTTCATCACGCTCGCCGGCATCCATTCCATGTGGTACAACATGTACGACCTGTCGCAGGACTACGTCAAGCGCGGCATGACGGCGTACATCGAGAAGGTGCAGGAGCCCGAATTCGCAGCGCGCGACCGCGGCTACACCTTTGTGTCGCACCAGCAGGAAGTCGGCACCGGCTACTTCGACGAAGTCACCACGGCCATCCAGGGTGGCAAGTCCAGCGTGACCGCGCTGACCGGCTCGACCGAAGAAGAGCAGTTCCACTGAGCTGATATTCCCTGAAAGCTGCTGCCTTCTGGCGGCTGCCAGCCCGGTTCACGCTGTCTGCGTGGCCGGGCTTTTTTCTTGGGCCTGCGGCGGTTTTCGCGTAGAGTGCGGCTGATTCAGGCCAAACTGCGGGAGCACCTCATGTCGGACGCCACCATGGGATTCAAACGGACACCTTGCCCGGACTGCAATGGCACCGGCGAGTTGCGCATCGACAGCGAAAACATCAACGAAAATTTCGAGGTCGAAAAGCAGACCGTGATCACCGAGTGCCCGCGTTGCCTGGGGCTGGCATTTCTGCCGCCGGGCTCACCCTGAGCCGCCTGGCCAAAGCTGCCGTAAAATAAGTCCATGCAGTCAATCAAGCTGGAAACAGGAAGGATAGTCCGGGTTATGACACCGCGAACTACGACCACGCCTCCAGTTTGGAGTCATCCAGGGCGCTAGCCGCACCCCCAGGTGATTTATAGCTACTGATTCAATAGCATTCCTCCAATCCAACCTCAAGCAAAGCGCGGCAGTCACCGCGCTTTTTTATTGTCCGAGCCAGACCACCATGATCAAAATTACGCTGCCAGACGCCTCGATCCGTGAATTCCCCGAACCCGTGACGGTGGCCGAAGTGGCTGCTTCCATCGGTGCCGGCCTGGCCAAGGCGGCCCTGGGCGGCAAGGTGGCAGGCAAGGTCGTGGACACCAGTTACCTGATCACCGCCGACAGCCCGCTGGCCATCATCACGGCGAAAGACCCGGAAGGCCTGGACGTGATCCGCCATTCGACGGCCCACCTGCTGGCCTATGCGGTCAAGGAGCTGTTTCCCGATGCGCAGGTCACGATCGGCCCGGTGATCGAGAACGGCTTTTTCTACGACTTCTCGTACAAGCGGCCGTTCACGCCGGACGACCTGGCAGCGATTGAAAAGAAGATGAGCGAACTGGCGGCCAAAGACGAGCCGGTGACACGCCGCGTGTTGCCGCGCGACGAAGCCGTGGCCCATTTCAAGGCCATCGGTGAACATTACAAGGCCGAGATCATTGCCAGCATTCCGGCCAACGAAGACGTATCGCTTTATCGCGAAGGCCAGTTCGAGGACCTGTGCCGCGGCCCCCACGTGCCCAGCACCGGCAAGCTCAAGTTCTTCAAGCTCATGAAGCTGGCCGGCGCCTACTGGCGCGGCGACCACAACAACGAAATGCTGCAGCGCGTCTACGGCACGGCCTGGGCCACCAAAGACGAGCTGCAGCAGTACCTGACCATGCTGGAAGAGGCGGAAAAACGCGACCACCGCAAGCTGGGCCGCGAGCTGGACTTGTTTCATATCGACGACCACGCACCTGGCCTGGTGTTCTGGCATCCCAAGGGCTGGACCGTGTGGCAGGGCGTCGAGCAGTACATGCGCAAGGTTTACCAGGACAACGGCTACATGGAGGTCAAGGGGCCGCAGATCATCGACAAGACGCTGTGGGAAAAAACCGGCCACTGGGACAAGTACCGCGACAACATGTTCACGACCGAGTCGGAGAAGCGCGAGTACGCACTCAAGCCGATGAATTGCCCCGGCCACATCCTGATCTTCAAGCAGGGCATCAAGAGTTACCGCGACCTGCCGCTGCGTTACGGCGAGTTCGGCCAGTGCCACCGCAACGAGCCTTCGGGCGGCCTGCACGGCATCATGCGGGTGCGTGGCTTCACGCAGGACGATGGCCACATTTTCTGCACCGAAGAGCAAATCCTCAAGGAATGCGTGGACTACACGACCTTGCTGCAAAAGGTCTACACCGACTTCGGCTTCAAGAACATCATCTACAAGGTGGCGACGCGGCCAGAGGCGCGCATCGGCTCCGACGAAAGCTGGGACAAGGCTGAACATGCGCTGATGGAAAGCCTGCGGGCATCGGGCTGCGAGTTCGAGATCGCGCCCGGCGATGGTGCGTTTTACGGCCCGAAGATCGAATACACCCTCAAAGACGCGATCGGCCGGCAGTGGCAGTGCGGCACCATGCAGGTCGATTTTTCGA
>JAZKGR010000112.1:0-5332 GCA_040385775.1 Pseudomonadota bacterium | reverse complement strand
CAAAGTCCGAGGTGCCGCCGCCTATGTCGACCACCAGCACCAGTTCTTCGCGCGTGACCTGAGATTCGTAATCGAAGGCTGCGGCAATCGGCTCGTACTGGAAGGCGATTTCCTTGAAACCCACGGCATGGGCGATGCCGGCCAGCGTGTCCTGCGCCTGCCGGTCGGCTACGGGGTCGCCGTCGACAAAAAAGACCGGGCGACCGAGCACCGCGCGGCTGAAAGTTCGGCCGGCGGCTTGTTCAGCGCGGCGCTTGAGTTCGCCGATGAACTGGCCCAGGAGCGCACGAAACGGCAGCGCGCGGCCGGCGACTTCGGTCTGCTCGTCGATCAATGCAGTGCCGAGCAGGCTTTTGAGCGACCGCATCAGGCGGCCTTCGTCCCCTGCCAGGTAGTCGGCCAGCGCAGCGCGGCCATAGCTGATGTGGGCGTCCTCGGCATGGAAAAACACCACCGAGGGCAAGGTGGGTTTGCCGCCCTCCAGCGGCAGCAGGCCAACCTGGCCGGCCGCGTCGGCGCAAGCGGCCGTGGAGTTGGAAGTGCCGAAGTCGATGCCGCAGGCACCGTTCGAGCCCAGCCGGGCCGTCAAGGTCTGGCGAAGCCGCTGTCGGCCCAGGCCGTGGCACTGGCCCGGCTTAGCCTGAAAGCCGGCGAGACCTTGACCCGCGCGAGCTGTTCACCGGCTTCATCATGGGCGCTCAGTGTGGCCGAGGGATTGTCTTCGTCGGGCGCGATGTCCAGCGTCACCGTGATGCGGGCGCCGCGGCAATCGACATCGAGGCTCTGGTGCAGCGTGGCGTGCAGCTGTTGCTCATGCCGGCGCACAAACTCCGAGGCAGTCTTGACCAGGGTGATGAAGGCCGTGCCGTCCAGCGGTTTGGGATTTTTCTTGTCGCGCCCCATGGTCCAGGGGCCGATCAGCGCGGGCTCAGGCTCACCGTCCTTGATCATGGCAACGGCCCAGCCGTCGTCGTCCTCGTTCTTGATCACACGGGCGGTCCAGCCATCGCCGCTCCACAGCCGGGGCTGCTGCACCGGGCTGTCGCCATCGGGGAGGGAGTCGGAATCAGGGGAGTCGGCGGAGGAAGCAGAGGAGGCGATGTCGGTCACAGGCAGTCAATTCGGTGGGGCAAAGGCGCGGGTGGGCGAGGCTGATTTTAGCGTCCGCCCGCCGAGCGATTGCGCGGGTTCCACAGTGCAGAATTCGCGCCTCGCGTAAACCTTGATGACAGCCAGCCCTCCTCTGGATACCCTTGCGGATTGAGTTCTGCAACACCCGGAGACAACATGACCCAACGCCGCGACTTCCTCACCACCGCTGCTGCTGCAGCCGCCGGCATCGCCCTGCCCTCGCTCGCCAGCGCCCAGGCCTTTCCCGCACGCCCCATCCGTTACATCTGCCCCTGGCCCGCCGGCGGCTCGACCGATGCCGTGATCCGCGCGCTGGCTGAAAGCGCCGGCAAGACCCTCGGTCAAACCATCATTGTCGACAACAAACCGGGCGCCGGCGGCATGCTGGGCGCCAACGAAATGATGTCCGCCAAGCCCGATGGCTACACCCTGACCCAATTGCCGCACGGCGTGTTCCGTATTCCGCACATGCAAAAAGTGCAGTACGACCCGCTCAAGGACTTCACCTGGATCGCCTGCCTGACCGGCTACACCTTCGGCCTGGTGGTGCCCACCGACTCGCCGATCAAAAGCATCAAGGACCTGGTGGCTTACGCCAAGGCCAACCCCGAAAAATTCACCTACGGCTCCACCGGCACCGGCACCAGCCCGCACCTGGCGGTCGAGGAGTTTGCGCAGCGCGCCGGCATCAAGCTCACGCATGTGCCGTTCAAAGGCAACGCCGACAACATGCAGGCCATTCTGGGCGGCCACGTGATGGGCGCCAGCGACGCGACAGGCTGGGGCCCCCACGTCGAATCCGGCAAGCTGCGCCTGCTGGCCACCTACGGCAGCAAGCGCACCAAACGCTGGCCCAATGTGCCCACGCTCGACGAGCTGGGTTACAAGACCGTCTCCGACTCGCCCTTCGGCGTCTGCGGCCCCAAGGGCATGGACCCGGCCGTCGTCGCGACCCTGCACGAGGCTTTCCGCCGCACCCTCAACGACCCGGCCGTGCTCGCCACTTTCGACAAGTTCGACCAGTCGGTGATCTACATGAACACCTCCCAGTACACGCGTTTTGCCCGCGAAACCTTCGCGGCCGAAAGAGAAACCATCGAGCGCCTGGGCATGACCAATAAGAGCTGACGCCCCGTCGGGCCAGCTACCGCCGGAGCCCGCTGCTTAATTTGCAGGCAAACCGATGCAAGCCACGAGGGGCCAGCCTTTCGTGGCTTTTTCACGTGCTTATCCACAGGGTGGCCCACAGAAGGCGGGGGTAAGTGGGTCGGGCGCAAGCAGCCTACCGCTGCTGCGCTATGCTTGCAGGCCCCACTGCAAGAACGCCCATGAACTTCACTTTCTTCCGCAACATCTTCCCTGCCGCCCTGATCGCCGCCAGCCTGCTGCTGGCCGGCTGCAAGGACGCGCCCGACGCGGGCAAACCTGCCGCTGCGGCCGGATCCACACCAGTGTCGGTGGCGGCCGTTGCCGCCGAGGCCAAGGGTTTCAGCGTGGGCTCGGCGGTTAGCGCGCGCACTGTCTATGTGTTTTTCGACGCCCAGTGCCCGCATTGCACGGCGCTGTGGGAAGCGGCCAAACCGCTGAAGTCGCAGGCGCGTTTCGTCTGGATCCCGGTCGGCATCCTCAACGCCTCCAGCACGGCGCAGGGCGCAACCCTGCTGGCGGCAAAGGACCCGGTCGCCGCGATGGATGAACATGAAACCTCGATGACGGCCAAGGGCGGCGGCATCAGCGCCGGCAGTGATATTGACGCGCAAAAGGCCGATGTCGCCAAAAACACCGAGCTGCTGACACGTTTCGGCTTCGCCTCGATTCCAACCATCATCGGCAACCATGCCGAGACCGGCGCGCTGGTCACCCAGGAAGGCTCCATGCCGACTGCTGCGCTGGCCGGCCTGCTGGGCCTGAAAGTTCCGGCCCTCTGATTAGAGTCAAATCGGGCTGCAGCCCTTTAACGACATGTGCAAGCAGCTCCTGATTTAATAGCAAACAGGCAGCATCAAGCTCAGAACAACACGCGGCTGCGGATGGTGCCCGGCACTTGGGCGAGTTTGGCCAGCGCCATGTCCGAGTGGGCCGCGTCGATGTCGATCACCACATAACCGATGGCCTCGTTGGTCTGCAGAAACTGCGAGGCGATGTTGATGCCGTTGCCGGCAAACACTTTGTTGATCTCGGCCAGCACGCCCGGCACGTTGCGGTGAATGTGCAGCAAGCGGTGTTTGCCAGGGTGCGCCGGCAGCGCCACCTCGGGGAAGTTGACCGACGAGGTTGAGGTGCCGTTGTCGCTGTACTTGACGAGTTTTTCTGCGACCTCGATACCGATATTGGCCTGCGCCTCCATGGTGGAGCCGCCCACATGCGGTGTCAGGATCACGTTGTCGAGCCCGCGCAGCGGCGACTCGAACTGATCCTTGTTGCTTTTCGGCTCGACCGGAAACACGTCAATTGCCGCACCCAGCAGCTTCTTGCTTCGCAGCGCTTCGGCCAGCGCTTCAATCTCGACGACGGTTCCGCGCGAGGCGTTGATGAATACGGCACCGGACTTGATGGCAGCTATTTCAGCCGCGCCAATCATCCACTGCGTAGCCTGGGTCTCGGGCACATGCAGGGAGACGACGTCGGATTGGCCCAAGAGATCGTGCAGCTTGCCCACCTGCCGCGCATTGCCCAGCGGCAGCTTGGTCACCACGTCGAAAAACACCACCTGCATGCCCAGGCTTTCGGCCAGCACCGACAACTGCGTGCCGATGGAGCCGTAACCGACGATGCCCAGGGTCTTGCCGCGAATCTCGTAAGCGTTCTCCGCTGTCTTGAGCCAGCCCCCGCGGTGCGCCGCCGCACTTTTCTCCGGCACGCCGCGCAGCATCAGGATCGCCTCGGCCAGCACCAGTTCGGCCACCGACCGGGTGTTGGAAAACGGCGCGTTGAACACCGCGATGCCGCGCTCACGCGCTGCGTTCAGGTCCACCTGGTTGGTGCCTATGCAAAAGCAGCCGACGGCGGCCAGCTTGTGCGCATGGGCCAGCACATCGGCCGTGAGCTGGGTGCGCGAACGGATGCCGACAAAATGCGCATCGGCGATTTTGGCCTTGAGCTCCTCGCCTTCAAGCGCGCCGGGCAGGCTTTCGATCTGCGTGTAGCCAGCTTCGCGCAGCACGGCAATGGCTGAAGGATGGATGCCTTCGAGCAGCAGGAACTTGAGTTTGTTTTTGTCGAGCGAGGGTTTGGTCATGGAAGCGGTCGGGGCCGGTGCAGGCCGGCAAGTGGACGGATATGCAGTATGGATGAATCGCTTTGCCCTGCCTCGCAGCAAGGTTGGGTCAGTCGACGGGCGCGGGCGCCTCGCGCGCGCCGCGGCTGGTGAACTGCGCCAACGCCACACCAACCAGCGTCAGCGCGGCGCCGGCCAGCTTGATGCCGGTGTACTGCTCTCCGGCAAACAGCCAGGCCACCAGGCCGGCCACCGGCGGCATCAGGTACATCAGCGGCGCGGTGCGCGCCACGCCGCGCACCGCGTTGACCCAGCCCCAGAGCAGCCAGCCCAGAAAGGCCGACACCGTGACCGACCAGACCAGCGCCAGCCAGACCACCAGCGAGGCATCGCCCCAGGGCGCGCTCAGGCCCGCAGGCGAGGCGAACAACACAACCGGCACACTGCCCAGCAAAGTCGCATAGGCCATGGTGAGCACGCCGCCATGGCGTTCGATCAGCGGTTTGGCGGCCACCGTGTAGTACGAGAAAAAACTCGCCGCCACCAGCAAAAACAAGTCGCCGCCGGTGGCCAGCCATTGCCCGCCCAGCAGCTTGTCGGACAGGAAGATCAGCACGCCCGCAAACGCGACCGCCACGCCGGCAATCTGCGCCTTGTGTAATGGCTCCAGGCCCATGAGGCGCAGGATCAGCAAGGTGAAGATGGGACCGCAGGCCAGGATCAGCGAGCTTGAAAACGCGGTGGACCAGTGGATGCCGTAAGTCACCATGCCCACATGCAAAAAATGCCCGGCGACGCCAAGGCGCGCCAGTTCCCAGAATTCGCGCCGCGTAATTTTCGGGAAGTGCCGGCCGTAGCGCCACAGCAGCAGCGCCAGCGCACAGGCCGGCATGATCAGGTAACGCGCAAACAGAAAGCCGCCGGGGCCGACCACATTGAAGACAAACTTCTGCAGCGAGAAGTTGATGCCCCAGATCACCACCA
>JAZKGR010000111.1:0-10478 GCA_040385775.1 Pseudomonadota bacterium | reverse complement strand
AGTTCGAGCTCGACCCCGTTTTCGGCGAGCACCGCAGGTTGCCCGTAGCGAAGCGGAAGGACCCAGACCATCGGGTCGCCTTTTTCTTTGCTTACTTTCTTTTTGGCGACGCAAAAAGAAAGTGAGTTGCCGCCGGGCAACCCCCGGCTTGTTGGCAGACTACACAGCCCGAGGTGCAAAAGGCTTCGACAGGCTCAGCCCGAACGGTCGTGGCCCTCGGGCATGGATCCCGGATCAAGTCCGGGATGACAAGCGGGAAGTCATCCCCGGTCCGGGGACAGAAAAACCTACATACCGCCCCAGGGCTTGATGATCACCAGCAGCGCCACAGCAGTGATGGCGCCGACCGTGATTCCCGGCACCCAGCGCGCGGCGGCGGGTAGCTGCGCCACCTGCCCGGCCAGCAGCCGGCGCAGGCTGGCAGACAGGTTGCCGTGCAGGCCTGACAGCACGAAAACGATCGCGAACTTGACCCACAGCCAGGGCGCGCTGTACCACCCGCCCATCACCAGCAGCGTGATGCCCAGCAGCCAGACCACGGCCAGCGCCGGCGTGGTGACACGCCGGTCCCAGCGATATATCGCGGCGAGCAACGGCTGCCCGCTGGCCAGGGTGCCGTGCGCGCGCTGTGCTGCCAGGGCCACCGACAGCGCCAGCATGCCGCCTGCCCAGGTGAGGACAGCCGCGAGGTGAAACGCCTTGAGGAAAAGGTAAAGCATCGCGAATCAGCTTTGCCCATTGGGCAGAAGCAGCCCCCGGACAGCACGCATCACAGCGTGAAAATCTTGCCCGGGTTCATGATGTTTTTCGGGTCCAGCGCGCGCTTGATGGTGCGCATCATCTCGACTGCGCCGTCGCCGGTCTCGGTGACCAGGAAGTCCATCTTGTGCAGGCCAACGCCGTGTTCACCGGTGCAGGTGCCTTCCAGGTCCAGCGCGCGCTGCACCAGCTTGTGGTTCAGGGCTTCAGCGACTTCACGTTCTTTCGGCAGCGTCGGGTCGATCAGGTAGCCGAAGTGGAAGTTGCCGTCGCCGACATGGCCGACCAGGAAGTAGGGGATGCCGCTGGCATCGACCTCGGCCACGGATTCGAGCAGGCAGTCGGCCAGGCGCGAGATCGGCACGCAGGTGTCGGTGGAGATGGCGCGGCAACCCGGCCGCGACTGGATCGCCGCGAAATAGGCGTTGTGCCGCGCTGTCCACAGCCGCGTGCGTTCCTCCGGTGTGCTGGCCCATTCAAAGGCCTGACCGCCAAAGTCGGAGGCAATCTCCTGCACGGTTTCGGCCTGCTCTTTCACGCCGGCCGGCGAGCCGTGAAACTCCATCAGCAGCATCGGTTCCTCACGCAGGCCCAGCTTGCTGTGGGCGTTGACCATGCGCACGGTGTTGCTGTCGATCAGCTCGACCCTTGCGATCGGCACGCCGAGCTGGATCACCTGGATGGTGGTGCGCACGGCGGCTTCGATGCTGGGGAAAGAGCAGATCGCCGCCGAGATCGCTTCGGGCAGCGGGTAAAGCTTGACGGTGACTTCGGTGATCACGCCCAGCGTGCCTTCGCTGCCGACCATCAGCCGCGTCAGGTCGTAGCCGGCCGATGATTTTTTGGCGCGGGTGCCGGTGCGGATGACGCTGCCGTCGGCCGTCACGACTTCGAGCGCGAGTACGTTTTCGCGCATGGTGCCGTAACGCACGGCGTTGGTGCCGCTGGCGCGGGTCGCGCTCATGCCGCCCAGGGTCGCGTCGGCGCCGGGATCAATCGGAAAAAACAGGCCGGTGCTTTTGACCTCTTCATTGAGCTGCTTGCGCGTCACGCCGGGCTGCACCGTGACGGTCAGGTCCTCGGCATTGATGGACAAGACCTTGTTCATGCGGCTGACATCAATGCTGATACCGCCCTGCACCGCCAGCAAGTGGCCTTCGAGCGAGGTGCCCACGCCGAACGGGATCACCGGGACTTTGTACTGGCCGGCCAGCTTGACGGCATCGGCCACGTCAAGCGTGCTTTCGGCAAACACCACGGCGGCGGGGGGCGGCGCGGCAAACGAGGACTCGTCGCGGCCGTGCTGCTCGCGTACCACCAGCGCGGTGGAGCAGCGCTCGGCAAAACGCGCTTTCAGCGCATCAATCAGCGCCGCAGGTGTCTCGCGTTGGTGGATTTCAGGAAGCAGGTGGTGGGGCAGGGGTGCGTTCATGGGGGTCTCCAGAGGCCAGCGCACAGTTTACGTCGTGTGCCCGGTCCTGTCCTCCGGGCCATCCCGCAGCCCCTGACCTGAAAAGGCGTGTGTCAGGAGTTTGCCGCCCGGCTGAACTCGTCGAGCGAAATAAAAGTGTCGCGGTTGCTGTCGATCTGCTCGAAACGCTGTGCCACGGCGGGGAAACGCTCGGCCTCCTGGCGACTCAGTTTGCCGTCCTGGTTGATATCGGCGCGCTTGAAGGCGGCCTCCAGGTCCTGCGGTGTCGCGCGATTCGGCGGGATGGCCGCGCCCGGTGCGGTCTGTGCCCGCACTGCTGCGGCCGTGCCCAGGGTCAGCAGCGCCAGCAGCAGCACGCTGCGCTTGTCGAAGTTGAAGAAGTTGGGAATAGAATGTTTTTGAACCCGCATGCAGTCGTCCTGAAAGTGAATGAGGGGCCATTGCATCGCAGCGGCCGCCGTCCCGCCAGCAATTTTGCAGGGCGTTGCATCGCTGACATCCGGACCGACGCGCACACATTTTCTTGCCCCACGTAACGCGGCCTGCCGGCCGCACTGCGATCACCATCGACACACCATGGCCAACCGACTTTCACAAATCGCCACCCGCACCGGTGACAACGGCACCACCGGGCTCGGTGACAACACCCGCGTCTCCAAGGACAGCTTGCGTGTGCATGCCATGGGTGATGTTGACGAACTCAACTCCCAGATTGGCATGTTGCTGTGCGAGGAGATGCCGGCCGATGTGCGCGAGCTGCTGGTCGAGGTACAACATCAGCTCTTCAACCTCGGCGGTGAGTTGTCGATCCCGGGTTTCGAGCTGCTCAAGCCCGAGGCAGTGATCGTGCTTGACCAGGCGCTGGAAACCTACAACGCGACCTTGCCGCGACTGGCCGAGTTCATTTTGCCGGCCGGCTCACGCGCCGCATCCCTTGCGCACGTTTGCCGCACAGTGGCGCGCCGCGCCGAACGCGCAGTGGTGGCGCTGGACCAGGCCGAGACCCTGAAAGAATCACCGCGCCAGTACCTGAACCGCCTGAGCGACCTGCTGTTTGTGCTGTCGCGCGTGCTCAACCGCATGAACGGCGGCGACGATGTGTACTGGAAAAGCGAGCGCATGGCGCGGGCGGCCACCGAATAGCCCTTGTGTCGCTATCTTATTGATAGCTGCTTGCGCCCGTCCAGTATGGGCTAGAGGCTGATTTGACTTGTAAATCGCCTTATTTCAGCACCAACATCGCCATCGTGATGCGCGACACGCAGGTCAGCTCGCCGGCGTCGTTGCTCAGCTCAATCGCCCAGACCTGGGTGCTGCGGCCAATGTGCACCGGGCGCGTGATGCCGGTGACCCAGCCGCTGGTGGCGCCTTTGAGGTGGTTGGCGTTGATGTCCAGGCCCACCGCTCGGGAACCCTCGGGACAGCTGTAGTGTGCACCGCAAGACCCCAAGGCTTCGGCCAGCACCACCGACACACCGCCGTGCAGCAGGCCAAAGGGTTGCTGGGTACGCTTGTCTACCGGCACGCGAGCGCGTATGAAGTCGTCGCCGACTTCCAGAAACTCCATGCCCAGGTGGGCGACGGCCGTGTCGATATGGGAGCGGGTCAGTTCTTCGAGGTCGATATGTTTTTTCCACACGCGCATGTGCATTGCTCCAGAGGTTTGTGAAGATTCTGCCTCACGGCAGACGGTCAGCGGCGGTGAGGAACAGGTCGGAGAAAAAACGCTCTGGTAGCAGGCCGCATTTTTCGATGAAGTCATGGCGGGCTGCGTTGACCATGGCGGGCACGCCGCAGGCGTATACATCGTGACCCGAGAGATCGGGAAAGTCGGCGATCACGGCCTCGTGCACCTGGCCGACCCGGCCTTGCCAGCCATCGGCGGCCGCAGCGTCGGACACCACCGGCACAAAGTGGAAACCCGGATAGTTCGCCGCCCATTGCGTTGGCATCGCCGACATGTAAAGGTCCTGCGGACGGCGGCCGCCCCAGTAGAAGGTGGCGGGTCCGCGAAGCTGGTGGCGCATGGCGTACAACACGATGGATTTGATCGGCGCAAAGCCCGTGCCGCTGGCCAGGAGGATCACTGGGCGCTGTTCTTTGCGCAAATAAAAACCACCCTTTGGCCCTTCAATGGTGAGTCGATCACCGGCCTTGAGCGTGTCGAATATATGCGGCGTGAAGCGGCCGCCCGGCACATGGCGAATGTGAAGCTCCACCGTGGCCGGGTCTTGCGGTGCGTTGGCCACCGAGAAACTGCGGCGCAGCCCACCATCCATGATGACTTCCACATACTGGCCGGCGCGAAAGCGGAAAGTCACGCCGGTCGGCAGATCGAGATAGAGCACGGCCACGTCATCGACGAGCCGCTCAATGCGGCGCACGTGGCAGGTCAGCGTCACCGGACCAGGCGAGAAGCCAACTTCCTCTGCCGGCACGTCCACCAGCAGGTCAGACTGCGCAATGCTGCAGCACATCAGGAAGTAGCCTTGTTCGCGCTCGGGCTCGCTCAGGGCGCTGGTGGCATAGTAGCCGTGGTCCACCTGGCCGCTGCTCAGGCGCGCTTTGCAGGTGCCGCAGATGCCGTCCCGGCAGGAATAGGGCAGGCTCAGACCGGCGCGTTCGGCCGCATCAAGCACAAATTCCAGCTCGGCCGCTTCGAATTCGCGGCCCGAATTTTCCAGGCGGATCAGCATGGCGTGGTGGCCATTGTGGTCAAGCCACCTTGGCAGGCCCGGTGGTCGTTGCACCAGTGCGTGGCGTCTCGTCATACATGGCGTCTATCAGCCCCTGAAACTGCTTTTCCATCTGGCTGCGCTTGACCTTGCGGGTGGGCGTCATCTCGCCGTCGTCATGGCTCAGGTCACGCGGGATGAGGGCGAATTTTTTGATGGTCTCCACCCGCGCCAAGGTCTGATTCGCAAGTTCGATTTCCGCCTCCACCAGCGCAATCACCACCGGGTTGGCGGCCATGTCGCGCAGCGTGGTGTAGGCAATGTCCCGCGACTGCAGCAGGTCGCCCACGGCGTCAAAGTCGAGCTCGATCAGGCAGGTCAGGTAATGCCGTGCATCACCGATGACCATGGCCTCGCTGATGTAGGGGCTGGCCTTGATTTTGTTTTCGATCAACTCGGGCGAGATGTTCTTGCCGCCGCTGGTGATGAGCACATCCTTCTTGCGTCCGACGATGGCAATGTAGCCGTTGTCATAGAGCTCGCACAGGTCGCCGGTGTGCAGCCAGCCGAGCGCGTCCTTGATCTCGGCCGCGCTGCCCTCCTGCCCGCGATAGCCGCAAAAACCGATCGGGCCACGCAGCAGCAGCTCGCCGTCTTCGGTCTTCATGGCCTGCCAGCCCGGCAGCACATGGCCGACCGTGCCGCGCACGTCGTGGCCCGGCATCGAAGCACTGGGGATGTTGTGCAGCTCGGTCATGCCGAAGGCATTGATGATGGGCACGCCCAGCGCCATGTAGTACTCGAACAATTCAGCCGACATGGGTGCCGCGCCGCAGATCACATAACGCGTGTTCAAAAACCCCATGTGTTTGCGCAAGTGCCGATATACCAGGAAGTGTGCTAACGCATGGCTCGCCCGGTCGCGCCAGGTCCATAGCGTGGTGACCGGCCGCACGGCATCGAAACCAATGGCCTGGCGTGGCGCTGCCGGCGTGAAGTGGTCCACGCTCTTGCGTTGCCGCGCCACCCGGCGCATCCCCACACCGAGCGCCCAGCGGTACAGTGCGCGCTTGAGCCGGGTCGACTTGCCCATGCGAATGTCCACGCCGGTTTTGACTTTTTCCAGGATGCGCGGCACCGCGCCAAACACGGTGGGCTGGATTTCGACCACGTCGGCCTGCACGGTGTCGATGCTGTCGGCAAAGTTGGCGACGTAACCCGAGCACAGGTGTACCGCGATGGTCATGATGCGCTCGAAGGCGTGCGACAGCGGCAGGTAAGACAGCCAGGAATCATGGCGGTCCGTGCCCAGCACCTGCAGCATGGCGCGAGCGCCTTCCACCGGTCCGCTCTGGATGCACATCGCGCCCTTGGGCATGCCCGAGGTGCCGGAGGTGTACATGATGTCGTAGATGTCATCAGGCCGGACAGCGAAGACCAGGCCTTCAAAACGCCGTGGGTCTTGCGCGTCCAGTTGCGCGCCCAGCGCTTCCACGTCCTTGTACGAGAGCACCAGGCCGCCGCGGTGCGCGCCGGCGCCGCGCGGGTCGAAGATGATGATTTTCTCGATGGGAAAACCGTCGGCCTGCAGCTCAAGCGCTTTGTCCAGGTGCTCCTGGTCACCGGCGATCACGAAGCGCGCGCCCGAGTTGCCCAGGATGTAACGCACCTCTTCGGTCGAGCTGGTCGGGTAGATCGTGGTCACCACGGCGCCAGCACATTGCACCGCCAGGTCACTGTACAGCCACTCCTGGCAGTTCTCGGCCTGGATGCCCACCGGCTCGCCGCGCTTGAGACCCAGAGCGATCAGCCCCAGTGTGAAGAGGCGCACATGCTGGAGGTAGCCTGTCCACGACACCTCCTGCCAGATGCCCAGGTGTTTCTCGCGAATCGCCGGTGCATCGCCGTGTGCCTGCGCGTTGTTCCAGAGCTGTTGCGGGAGTGTCGTGCCACGGCCGCTGGCGGCGTTGCGGGCGGGGGTTGCGTCAGGTGTCATGGTGTTCAGGCGCCCAGGTAGCTGCGAATCACTTCGGGGTCAGTCCGGACCACATCTGGCGTGCCAGAGGCGATGCGGCAGCCAAAACTCATCACCGTCACGCGGTCGGAAATATCCATGACCACATCCATTTCATGCTCCACCAGCACGATGGTCAGGCCAACCTCTTCCCGGATGTCGAGCAGGTAACGCGCCACGTCTTCTTTTTCCTCCAGGTTCATACCGGCCACGGGTTCGTCGAGCAGCAGCAGTTGCGGCTCGGCCGCCAGCGCGCGGCCGATTTCGACCCGCTTTTGCAGGCCGTAGGACAGGCTGCCGACTGGCGCCTTGCGTACATGCTGCAGGTTCAGAAATTCAATCACTTCTTCGACCTTTTGCTGGTGTGCCGATTCCTGGCGGTAGCCCGCGCCCCAGAACAGGCCGCTGGACCACACGCCACCCTTCATGAAGCGGTGCCGCCCCACCAGAATATTCTCCAGAACGGTCATGCGGCGGAACAGTTCAATGCGCTGGAACACGCGGGCCACGCCGAGCTGCGCCACCTGATCGGGACGGCGGCCGACGATCTGCTGTCCGTCGATAAGGATGGAGCCTTCGTGCGGCCGGTAGTAGCCGCAGATGCAGTTGAGCATGGTGCTCTTGCCGGCGCCGTTCGGGCCGACCAGCGCATGGATCTCGCCGCGCTTGACGTCCAGGCGCATCTTGTCGACGGCCTTGACGCCGCCAAAGCGCAGTGACAGGCCCTCGATGTCAAGCAGCGGCTCGCCCAGGCGGGCGCTGTCCAGGCGTGGCAGAAAGGAAAGGATTTCGCCGCGGCTGTCCCAGTTGGAGGGCAGGTGTTTGTCAACCACTGTGTTCATGGACACACTCCGCTTTTCATGACAGCCAGCGCTTGCGGCGCTTGTAATGCTTGACATCACGAAAGCTTTTCTTCAGTCCGCCCTCAAGCCCCAGGTAAAACTCCTGAATTTCGCGGTTCTCGCGCAGATCTTCCGCCGGACCGTCATAAACAACGCGGCCACTCTCCATCACATAGCCGTAGGACGCGATGTCCAGCGCGACCTTGGCGTTTTGCTCGATCACCAGGATGGCGATGCCGAAATCGCGGTTGAGCTCGCGCAGCGCCTGAAAGTTTTCCTGGACCAGCATGGGTGACAGGCCCAGTGTCGGCTCATCAAGCGCCAGCAGGCGTGGCTTGGCCAGCAAGGCTTTGGCCATGGACAGCATCTGCTGTTCGCCGCCGCTCAAGTAGCCGCCAAGCTGGGATTCACGGGTCTTGAGAATCGGAAAGCGGTCCACCACGCGGGCATAGTCGTCGTCCAGGCCCGCGCGGCTAGCTCGGCAAAACTGGCTGAGCAACAGATTTTCACGCACCGTGAGCTCCTTGATCACGTTGCCGCCCTCCGGGATTTGATACAACCCGCGACGTGCAATCTCGTGGGGCGCCAGCGTATCCAGTGCTTGGCCATCAAAGGTAACGCTGCCAGAGCGAATCTCCGCTTCAACCGACAGCAAGAGTCGGGAGATCGCACGTACCAGCGAGGTCTTGCCGGCGCCGTTGGGTCCGAACAGGGTGACCACCTGACCGGCGGCGACCGTCAAAGAAACACCTTTGACGGCAAACACGACATCGTGATACACCACCTCGATATTGCGAACATCGAGCAGGGGCGCCTGGGCGGGTGACGCAGGGGACATGGGGGTCACGAGATTGATGGCCATGGTGGGGGCTCAATGGCCAAAAGGCCAGCTGCGGAAATAAGTGAGGGTGTCGCGCCAGAAGCGGGCCAGGCCCTCGGGCTTGAACATCAGGAACAAGATGATCACGAGGCCGTAGACCGCGCCTTCGACAAAGGCCCCCTTGGATGCCACATCGAGCGCCGGCAGCACCCTGGACAGCCCATGCACGCTGACGCGCAGCACTTCGGGTAGCAGCGTCATAAACACGGCGCCCAGGACGGAGCCAGTGACGCTGCCCATGCCTCCCACAATAATCATCGCGATGTAGGCCACCGACACCGACAGACCAAAGTTGTCGGGGTTGATGAACTGCAGGTAATAGCCGAGCAGGCTACCCGCCATGCCGCCGAGGAAGGACGCGATCGCAAATGCCAGCAGCTTGGTGCGAAATACCGAAATGCCGGCCATCTCGGCGGCGATGTCGCTGTCACGCACGGCCATCAGAGAGCGGCCCACCCAGGTCCGCTGCAGGTTGCCGACGAAGATGGTGCAAAGCGTGGCAAGTGTGATGAACAGGTAGTAAAACGACTTGTCGCCAGCGACGGTCCAGCCCAGCACGGAAGGCGGCGGAACGTGCGTGCCAGCCGCGCCGCCGGTCAGGAACTCGGCCTTGCGAATCGCGAAATCGACGATGACAAAAAATGACAGGGTGGCCAGTGCCAGGTACAGACCCTTGAGCCTCAGGGCCGGCAGAGAAATCAGGCAACCCACCAGCGCCGCGACTGCCCCGGAGGCCGGAATGACCAGCACGAAAGGCAGGCCCAGCTTTGCCAAGTAGGCGGTGGTGTAGGCGCCAATGGCCAGCACCGAGGCGTGCGCCAGCGATATCTGTCCGGCATAACCTGTTAGCACGTTGAGCCCGAGCGCACCGATCACCGCCACCGAGGCCAGGTTGAGCGTGTAGATCCAGTATTGCGGCAAAAACTGCGGCAGTGCCAGCAGCGCCACCGCCCCCACCACCAGCCAGACGCGCGTCCAGAAGTTGTGGAAACCCTGGAACAAGGCCCGGTCTTCAAGATAGGTGAGCCGGTAGTTGCGATAAAAAACGAAGCTGCTCATACCTTGCGGATCTCCGGGGTTCCGAACAAGCCGTAGGGTCGTACCATCAGGATCAGTAACAGCACGACATAACCAACGACCTCCTTGGCGCCGCCACCGAGGTAGGGGTCGAGATAACCGCCCGCCAGTGATTCAGCCGCGCCAATGATCAAGCCGCCAATGATCACGCCGCCGATGCTGTCGATCCCGCCCAGAATCGCGGCGGGAAAGGCAGACAGTCCGCGGGCGTCCATCGACAGGTCCAGCCCGACCAGTTGCACCATCAGGATGCCGGAGATCGCCGCCATCGCACCGGCCAGGCCCCATGACAGAGCAAAAACCCGGTAGATCGAAATGCCCGATAACGAGGCATGGTCCTGGTGAAAGGCCACCGCTCGCATGGCGACGCCCTGCGAAGACTTGCGGAAATAGATGACAAAAGCGGTGATAAAGAGGGCGGCACAGACCAGTGTCCACAGGTACACGCGCGGCACTTGAAAGCCCGCGACCAGCAGGGTGCCGGGCTCGAACAGCGGCACCGGTGCCTGCGGTTGCGTACCCCAGACCAGGCCCACCAGGTTGCGCAGCAGTGAACCCAGGCCGATGGTCAGCATGATGATGGCAATGGCCGGTTCGCCCACCATGCGGCGCAGGCACAGGCGCTCAATCGCCAGGCCCACGATGAACATGCTAACCACGGCTGCGGGCACCGACCACCAGGGCGGCAGGCCGAGTTGCACCTGAAACAGGTAGAAAAAATACGCCCCGGCCATGGTCAACTGGCCGTGCGAAAAATTGAAGACGCCGGTCGCCTTGTAGATGAGCACAAAGCCCAGGC
>JAZKGR010000110.1:0-5771 GCA_040385775.1 Pseudomonadota bacterium | reverse complement strand
GACACCGTGCGGTAGTTCTTGCCGGCAATCATGATGTGGCGGTGGCACAGGCCACCGGCCTCGGGTGCGGCGGCGCTGGACGGCCACAGCGCCGGCATGGCGCTGCCCAGGTAGCGCGGAAAGTTTTCGGGGACGACGTGTGCATGCACGTCGATGCCACAGTTGCAGACTGAATGCATGAAGCGCGGGCTTATGCGTGCTGCAGGCCGGCGGCCAGCACGCCCGCGATGCAGATGGCCTCGTCCTCGTCACCGGTGCCGCCCGACGCACCGACCGCGCCCAGCACCTTGCCGCCGCTGTCCTTGATCAGCACGGCACCGGTCTGCGGCAAAAAGCGCCCCTGCGCGGTGGCGGCCAGGCTCACGAAAAAGTTGGGGTTGTCCTTGGCGCGCTGGCCCAGCACCCGGCTGGCGGCGCCCATGCCGATGGCGGCCCAGGCCTTGCCGGTGGCAATGTCGACGCGGAACATGCTGGCCTCGTCCTCGCGCTGGGCTGATTTGAGGTGCCCCGATGCATCGAGCACGACTACGGCCATGGGCTTGTAGCCGGCAACGCGGGATGCTTCCAGCGCCGCGTTGGCGATGGTGTTGGCTTGCGCCAGGGTCAGTGTGCTCATGTCTTGTCTCCGGGTCGAATTCGCTGCGCTTTCTGGGGCGCTTGGCCGAGTTTAGGGACGGCAGGGGCATCCAGCTAGTCAATGTGGTGGATACGTACAATCCACGCCATGGATATACGATCACTGGACCTGAACCTGCTGGTGGTGTTTGACGCCATGCTCGAACACCGCAGCGTGACGCGTGCCGGGGAGGCCATCGGCTTGAGCCAGCCGGCCATGAGCGCGGCGGTGGCGCGCTTGCGCGGCTGGTTTGACGACCCGCTGTTCGTCAAGACCGGCGCCGAGATGAAACCAACGCCGCGCGCGGAGGAACTGGCCCTGTCGGTGCGCCGCGTGATCGACACCATCAAGGGCGACATCCTGCAGCGCTCGGGCTTTGATCCGGCCCGGACCGAGCGGACCTTCACCGTCATCACGCCGGACATCGGTGAGGTGAACTTTGTGCCCCGGCTGCTGGAGCACATGTCGCAGCAGGCGCCGGGGGCCCAGCTGCGCACCATGGCCAAGTCACGGCCGGCGGCTGCGGAAGCGCTGGAGGCGGGGGTGGCAGATCTCGCGATCGGCTATTTCCCGGACCTGCAGAAGGCCGGGTTTTTTCAGCAAAAATTGTTTGGCAGCGCCCACGTGTGTATCGTCCGCAAGGACCACCCGACAGTCGGCGCGCGCCTGAGCCTGAAGGCCTACATGGCCCTGTCGCACGCGGTGGTGCGGCCGGACGGACGCGAGCATGTGTTCGAGCAGTTTTTTGGTCAGCGCGGCCTCAAGCGGCGCGTGCTGCTGGAGCTCTCGCACTTCATGAGCCTGTTGCCGGTGATCGAAAACTCGGACCTGATCGCCACCGTGCCGCGCGACCTGGCCGATGTCTGCTGCCGCTACGGCACCATCCGCATCGTCGACGCGCCCATCAAGTCACCGGTGATTGCGGTGCACCAGTTCTGGCACCGGCGGCTGCACAAGGACCCGGCCAACCTCTGGTTACGGGGGATGGTGCAGACGCTGTTCACCGCCGCTCATGACTGAGCCCTGGGAGGCTGCGGCAGCAGCATGAAGGCCAGCGCCCCCAGCGCCAGCAGCAGCGCAATCGCCGCCAGCACGGCGGTGTAAGGCTCGGCGCCGTAGCTGGCCGCGAGCGAGGCGACCAGCCCGGTGAACCATTGCATGGCGGCCACACCGAGAAAGATCGCCATGGTGAAGACCGCCATGGCGCGGCCGGTCATGGCCGCCGGATAGGCCGAGCGCACGTCGGCGTACTGCAGCACCATGAAGCCCGAAAGCACGCCGATCACGACCGGGCCGACCACGTCGATCACGGTGTTGTGGGTCATCGCAAAGGCAGCAAACAGCGCCGCCAGCAGCAGCGTGAAGCCGGTGATCCAGCGGCGCCGGTGTTTGGGGCCGGGGTCGAGCCGCCCGAACAGTGGCGGGCCGAACAGCGAGGCCAGTGACATCACCAGCGCGACGTTGCCGCTTTGCACCAGCGAAAAGCCGTGACGCTCCATCAGCAGCGGCCCCAGCCACAGGCCGCGCAGCGCGATGAAAGAGGCATAGCCGACGCTGGCCAGCAGCATGATGCCCAGCGTGTGCGGCAAGGTGAACAGCGCGGCGAAACCGGCCAGCGCCTGGCGCACCGACTCTTTCGGGTGGGTGTTGTGCGCGGCCTGCACCGGTTCATGCACCAGCGCCCAGATCAGCAGCCAGGCCAGCCCCGCGAGGCCGCCCAGCACCCAGAAACCCATGCGCCAGGACGAGGCCTCGATCAGCCAGGCCAGCGGTGTGCCGGTCAGCAACATGCCGATGCCACCCAGGCCCAGTGTGATGCCGGAGATCGCGGCGAAGCGGTCGGCCGGCATGTTGCGCGCGATGAACACCGTGCAAACCAGGAAGGCCGGCGCGCAGCCGATGCCGATCAGGACCTGGCCGGCCACCAGCATCCCGTAGCTGCCGGCCAGGGCCGACACGGCGGAACCGGCGATCGCGATGGGAAAAGCGGTGAGCACGGTGCGGCGCACGCCGTGCAGGTCGATGCCTATGCCCATGAAGAGCTGCATCGCGCCAAAGGCAAAGTGAAAGGCGCCGGCGAACAGGCCCAGGGCCTGCGAGCTCAGTCCGAAGTCGTCCTGCAGCGGCGCAGCCATCAGCGCAGCCACGCTGCGGTAAGACTGGCTCAGCGCAAAAGCCGTGGTCAGCGCCAGCAGCATGATCCAGACGGAGCGGGTGGAAGCGGGGGCGGGAGGCGGTCGGGCTGCTTGAGCCGGGGCGGACGTCATGGCGGCAAGCGTACACGATGGCTTGCGCCAGCGTGACGCCTGCGGGTCAGCGCGCCGGGCTGCGGGTCGAGTCGGCGGACCGGGGGAAATGCCCAACCGCCCAGGCGGCCGGCGGCGATGGCACCGTGGCTTCCACTTTCAACAGGCCGGCAGCATGGGCCCGACAGTATTCGACCAGGTCTTCCAGCTCGAGGGTTTTATCGAAGACTTCGTCAGCGCCCAGATCCAGGCATTTGCGCACGATGTTTTCGTGGCTGTAGTTGGTCAGCACCACCACTTTTTGTCCGGGGCGGCGCTGCTGGCACTGCTTGAGCACGCCAAAGCCCGAGCCATCGGCCAGGAACAGGTCAACAATGGCCAGGTGCCAGTTGTCGGGATGGGCCTGCAACCATTGCCGCGCGGCGCTTTCGTTGTTGGTGTGGCCGACAAACCGGCAAGGCGCGATTTCTTCCATGGCCTGGACCAGGGTGTCGCGTGTGTCGGCACAGTCTTCGACCAGAAATGTGTTGATCAGCATTGCTGCCCCATGCTTTTTTCCAGTTGCCAGATTAAGCGGGCAGGCGGCTTCATGACGAGGTCGATCATCCCCTGTATTTGTAGGCGGGCACCGACAACTTCATGCCATAGAGGCTGTCAGCCCACGAGATACGGGCTTTAGATGCTATCAAAAAAGGAGTAAGTGGCGGTTCCAGCGCAAGGCTGGCACGCGCCCGCAAGCCATGCGCTTTGAGGCTAGACTTCAGCTGAACCATTGACCGGAGACCCCATGCCTGATGCTTGCTTGAAAGCCCTGTTGCGGGCTGCCGTGGTTGCGGGGGCGCTGGGCGCCAGCCTGGTCGCCCATGCGCAGACGCAGCCCGAGGTCCGGGAACTGACGGTCCGTCCGGGCGTGACCCTGCGTTTTGTCTACCTGAAGGCGGCCACGCCGGTGGCCAGCGCGGTGTTGTTTCAGGGCGGGACCGGCAACATCGGCATTTTTCCGAATGGTTCGATGCGGGACGGCGGGTTCCTGTCCGGCGGCGGGCAGAACTTTGTGCCGCACGGCATCAGTGTGCTCATCCCGGATGTGCCCTCGGACCGCCGCCACCTCAACGAATACCGTGCCTCAGAAGCCCATGCCCAGGACAATGCCGCGCTCTTCGAATTTTTGCGCCAGCAGGCACCGGTCCCGGTCTGGGCCGTGGGTACCAGCAACGGGTCCTTGTCGGCTGCGGCCGCATCCGCGAGGCTGCAGGGCAAGGGTCCCGACGGCCTGGTGCTGACCTCCACAGTCACCAGGGAGGGCCGCACCCGCGGCCTCGCGCATGTGGTGTCCGAAGCGCCGCTGCAGGATGTCAAAGTGCCGGTGCTGCTGGTGCACCACAAAGACGACGGCTGTTATGTCACGCCTTATGACGCCATGCCGGGCTTGACGGCCGCGCTGACCGCCTCGCCCAGGGTGGCCTTGATCACTGCACAGGGCGGCTCCAGCAACGGCAACCCCTGCCATGCCGGCCATCATCAGTTTCAGGGCATTGAGGCGGCGGTGGCAAAGGACATCGCCGACTGGATCAGGGCAACGCCGGCGAAGTAGCTCGCGGCGGCGGCAGAAGGCTCAGGAACAGGACTGCAGCGCCTTGCCTTCGAGCTGCGGCTTGATCGCGTCGAGCTGGGCGCGCAGCGCCGCGTCCACGGCGGCAAGCTTGAGGATCTGGCCGCGGGCTTCGGCGCGCTCTTGCGCCACGCGGGCGGTGCGCACGCCCCTGGTGGCAATACGCGCCAGCTCTTTCTCGGCATCGGCTTCCAGCGGGAAGCTGGCCAGCGCCAGGCCAGGCGCCAGGGCCTCGTTGTTCACCGCCCGGAAAGGCACGCCGAGCTGGCGCAACTCGCTGCGTTTTTTGGCCAGGTTCTCCGGGTTGTTGTATTTGCCCATATAGACAATCCAGCGTGCCGGCTCGACGCTGCTCTCAAACTGCCAGCTTCCCGGCGGCAGCGTGGCATCCAGGCTGGCGCGCAGGGTGGCGGTCTGTTGCTCGTTGAAGAGGCCGGCCTGCAGGCACTCAGGGGCCGATGCAGCGGTAGAGGCGTTGGCAGGAGGGGCGCTTTCCAGCTTTTTGGCCTCTTCGGCTGTCAGCAGGCGAATCGCCTCGGGCCGGATTTGTGTGGCCAGGCGCTGCGGCTCGGCCTGGACGCCAGGCGCCAGGCCATAGGCGGCCAGCAAACCCTGGGACCATGCCCAGTAACCGGCGTTGGCCAGCACCAGCAGCAGGACCAGCAGCCTCAGCATGGGCGGGCGTTTGCCGGCGAGACGGGCCGGACACTGACTTCGGAGCTGGTGATTTCTTTCATGCCAGCCGCAGTATGCACCAGCAGCGCGCCGTTTTCGCCGACGCCGTGGGCCACACCTTCGGTCCCGTCGGACAGGTGCACGGCGCGCCCGGCCAGCGCGTCACGCGCCGCAAAACGCGCCTGAAAAGGCGCAAACCCAAACAGTCCGAAAGCCTGCACCGCCTGCACCAGCGGCGCCGCCACAAGCTGCAGCGCTTGTGCCACCTCGATGCCGGGCGAAATGTCCTGCAGCGCGGCGGGCGGCAGCGCGACAGGCTGGCCAGCAGCGGCTGGCGCGGCCTCCAGCGTCAGTGTGCGCACATTGATCCCGACGCCGATGACCACGTAACGCAGCTCGCCCCAGCTTGCGGTCTCGACCAGGATGCCGGCCAGCTTGCGCTCGCCCTGCGCATCGGCCAGCCACAGGTCGTTCGGCCATTTCAGGCGGATGCGGGGCTGGCCGTCCTGCGGGGCGAGCGCTTGCAGGCTTTCAGCAATGCTGATGCCGACGGCCAGCGACAGGCCCGACCAGTCGGCCGGTTGCAGCGCCATGCCCAGCGAAAAAGTCAGGCTGTCACCGG
>JAZKGR010000109.1:0-3419 GCA_040385775.1 Pseudomonadota bacterium | reverse complement strand
GGCGACCTGGTCATCACCGACCCGCATGCGGAAGACGATCACGCCGGCGCGACGACGCCCTGGCTGCGCTGGGCAGCGTCGGCGGGCGTTGCTCTGGTGCTGGCGGCGGTGGTCGCGATGGCATGGCGAAACCGTCGGCGTAAAAGCCTGGCCGGCATCTTGATGGCCGCCTGCATCCTGGGTCTGGGCGCAACGGCCACTCTGGACGCGCAGGCGGGACCGGGCCACGACCACGGTGGCGAGTCTGCTCCTGCCGCAGGGGGCAACGCGCCACGGCGCCTGGCCAATGGGGACGTTTTTCTGCCCAAAGCCAGCCAGCGCCAGCTTGGCGTGCGAACTATCAGCATTGAGGAAGCTGCCCTGCCCACCACGGTCGAGCTGACAGGCCGGGTGGTGCTGGACAGCAATGCCGGCGGCAAGGTGCAGCCGACGCAGGCCGGGCGCATCGAAGCCGGTCCGCGCGGCCTGCCGCAACTCGGGCAGGCGGTACGCAAGGGCGAGGTGCTGGCCGTGGTGCGCGCCTCAAGCAGCGCCATTGACCGCGCCAACCAGCAGGCGCAAAGCGCCGAACTCAATGCCAGCCTTACCCTTGCCCGCCGGCGCGTGGAACGTCTGCAGCAACTCGAAGGCACGGTGCCGCAGAAAGACATCGAAGCCGCCCAGTCAGACGTAGTCAGCCTGCAGCAGCGTGCTTCAGCGGTCGCGGGCAGCGTGTCGGCCACCGAGGCCCTGGTCGCGCCAGTCTCCGGTGTGATTGCAGCTGCCAACGTGGTGGCCGGTCAGGTGGTTGAAGGGCGAGAAGTGCTGTTTGAAATTGTCGATCCGTCGCGCATGAGCGTGGAAGCCAGTGCCTTTGATGCCGCGCTGGCCGCCAACATCGCTTCGGCCAGCGCTAGCGCGGCACCTGGCACCAGCGTGCCCTTGCAGTTTGTCGGTGCCGGCAGCAGTCTGCGTGAAGGTGCGATTCCCCTGGTGTTCCGCACCGTGCCGGGAAAAAATGCTCCTCCGCTGTCCATCAACCAGCCGGTCAAAGTGACGGTGCAGACGAAAAGCCAGGTCAAGGGCTTTGCAGTGCCCATCGGTGCCGTGGTCAAGAACACCAGCAACCAGGACATGGTTTGGCTGCATACCGGCGCCGAGGTGTTCCAGCCGCGGACCGTGCGACAGGTGCCGCTTGACGGCAGCACCGCCGCGATTGTGGATGGCCTGAAAACCGGTGACCGGGTGGTGACGCAAGGCGCACCCCTGGTCAACCAGGTTCGCTGAAGCAGGGCCAGACAACATGTTTGAAAAACTCATACACGCCTCCCTCGCCAACCGCCTGATGGTGGTGGTGCTGTCGGTCGTGCTGCTGCTGGTTGGTGCGCTGACGCTGGTGAAGATGCCAGTCGACGTTTTCCCGGACCTGAACAAACCCACGGTCACGCTGCAGGCTGAGGCCGGCGGCATGGCGCCCGAAGAAGTCGAGCAACTGATCACCGCTCCGCTGGAAATCGCCATGGGCGGCATACCGGGCGTGGAAAGCATACGTTCGACCTCCAGCGTCGGTCTGTCCTTTGTGTATGTCACCTTCAACTGGAAGACCGACATCTACCGCGCCCGCCAGATGGTGGGCGAGCGCCTGCAACTGGTGCGCGAACAGTTGCCCCAGGGCGTGACACATGTCGGCATGGGGCCGATCAGCTCGGTCATGGGCGAGATCATGCTGCTCGCGCTGCCGATTGACACCAGCAAGATCAGCCCGATGGCGGTGCGTGAATACGCTGACTTTGTCATGCGCCCCCGTCTGCTTACCTTGCCGGGTGTGGCCCAGGTGGTGCCGATTGGCGGCGAGGTGCGCCAGTACCAGGTGCAGCCTGACACCGCGTTGATGGCGGCACTCAAGATCGATCTGGAAAGCATCGAAGCCGCGCTCAAGGGTTTCTCGGGCAACTCCAGCGGCGGATTTCTCGAGCTTAATTCGCGCGAATACCTCATCCGCAACATCGGCCGCACAACACGGCTGCAGGATCTGGAGCGCCTGCCAGTGGCCTTTCAAAACGGCAAGTCAATCCAGCTCAACCAAGTGGCCAAAGTTACCTTTGCACCCGCCATCAAGCGCGGCGATGCGGGGTTGAATGGCCAGCCGGCTGTCATTCTGGGGATCCAGAAGCAGCCCGATGCCGATACCGTGGCCCTGACGGAAAAAGTCGAGGCAGCCATCGAAGAGTTGAAGAAGGGCATGCCGCCCGGCATGGGGGAGCCTAAGGTCACGATGCGGCAGGCAAACTTCATCGAGACCTCGGTGGACACATTGCGTGGCAAATTGCTCGCGGCGGCTGCTGTCGTGGCGGTAGTGCTGTATTTCTTTCTGCTCAATATCCGCACCACCCTGATTTCGCTGACGGCGATTCCGGTGTCGGTGATGATCACGGTGCTGGTGTTCCGTTACTTCGACTTGTCGATCAACACCATGACACTGGGTGGCCTCACGATTGCCATCGGCGGACTGGTGGACGACGCGGTGGTCGGTGTGGAAAACGTACTGCGTCGGCTGAAAATGGACCGCGCCGCCCATCCTGACGGACGTCTGGGGCCTCTGGAGCTGATCGCCAAAGCCACGTTGGAGGTGCGCTCGGGCATTTTGATCGCCACCGTCATCATCGTGCTGGTACTGCTGCCGCTGTTTTTCCTGCCCGGCATCGAGGGGCGTCTGATGCAGCCGCTGGCGATTGCCTACATCGTGTCATTGCTCGCATCCATGGTGGTGTCGGTCACGCTCACGCCGGTGATGTCCTACTACCTGCTGCCCAAAATCAAAGGCCTGGAGCACGGCGATACCAAAGTTCAGACCTGGGTCAAGACACGGTATGCCGGTGCATTGAACCGCGTGCTGCAGGCGCCGCGCGCTTGGGTGCTGGCGGGCGCGGCGGCGGCGGTGCTGGCCATGGCAGCCGTGCCTTTTTTCCCCACCACGTTTTTGCCGCCTTTCAACGAAGGCGTGGCGCTGGTCGGCCTGCGCCTGAATCCCGGCACAACGCTCACCGAATCGGCCCGCATCGGCAGCATCGCCGAAAAAGCCCTGGTGGATGTGCCCGAGGTGGAGCATGTGGGCCGCCGCTCGGGCCGGGCGGAATTGGACGAACACGCCGAGGGGGTGCATGTGTCGGAACTCGACCTAAAGCTCAAGCGCAGCGACCGCAGCGTAGAAGAGATTTACGCCGACATTCGCAGCCGTATCTCTACCTTGCCAGCGGCTATCGGCATCGGTCAGCCGATCAGCCACCGCATCGACCACATGTTGTCGGGCGTGCGTTCGCAGATTGCCATCAAGATTTTTGGCGACGACCTGGACACCCTGCGCACGCAGGCCGAAGCGCTGCGCCAAAAACTCGCGGGCATCCAGGGCGTGGTGGACCTCGAGGTCGAAAAACAGGTAT
>JAZKGR010000108.1:0-3189 GCA_040385775.1 Pseudomonadota bacterium | reverse complement strand
CCCTGATCCGTTTTCGGCTGCGCTCCTCGGCCCAGCCCGACGGGTGGGGGATGAAGACAAACATCCAAATACCAATACCAAACTCCCGTCCGGAGCCCTTGAAGCGCGAAGCGCTTCAAGGGCGGGAATCTCAACGCACGGTCATGTTTGCACACGAGCGCAGCGCACGCGGCCAAATGAAGTCCCCCTCCATCGCCCAGCGGGGCGAGGGAGGGGCTAGGGGAGGGAGTGGGGAGTCAGACCTACTGCCCGTGGAGTACCCGGAGGCAGCGGCTTGCCCGCAACCGGTGGCCGGGGGCATGGATTGCGGGTCGAGCCCGCAATGACAATTCCATCAGGGATACAAACCCCGCAACTCACGCGTGTGCAGAATCCTTTTGCACGCCACGATAAACGTCGCCGTGCGCAGGCTGACCTTGTGGTCCTGCGACACCTGCCAGACAGCGGCGAAGGCTTCCTTCATGATGCGCACCAGGCGGGCATTGATCTCGGCCTCGTCCCAGAAGAAGCTTGAAAAATCCTGCACCCATTCGAAATAACTGACGGTCACGCCGCCGGCGTTGGCAATCACGTCGGGCAGCACCAGGATGTTGCGCTCCTGCAGGATGTCGTCGGCCTCGGGCGTGGTCGGGCCGTTGGCGCCTTCGATCACCATGCGCGCCTTGATGCGGCCGGCGTTGTGTTTGGTGATCTGCTGCTCCAGCGCGGCGGGGATCAGGATCTCGCAATCGACGTCCCAGAACTTGTCGTCGGCCAGGGTTTCGGCCTGCGCAAAGCCGCCGACGCTGCCGGTCTCGGCCACGTGTTTCAGCAGCGAAGGCACGTCCAGCCCGGCCTCGCGGTAAATCGTGCCGCCGTGGTCCTGCACCGCCACGATGCGTGCGCCGGCTTCGGCAAACAGCTTGCCGGCCACGCCGCCCACGTTGCCAAAGCCCTGCACCGCCACGCGTGCCTTGCTGATGTCCAGGCCGATGTGGCTGGCCGCCTCGGCGCCCACGGTGAAGACGCCGCGGCCGGTGGCTTCGCGCCGGCCCAGCGAGCCGCCCAGGTCCACCGGCTTGCCGGTCACCACGCCGGTCGAGGTCGATCCGGTGTTCATCGAGTAGGTGTCCATCATCCAGGCCATGATCTGCTCGTTGGTGTTCACGTCCGGCGCAGGGATGTCCTTGTTGGGGCCGATGATGATGCCGATCTCGCTGGTGTAGCGGCGGGTCATGCGTTCCAGCTCGCCGCGCGAAAGTTTCTTCGGGTCCACGCGGATGCCGCCCTTGGCGCCGCCGTAAGGCACGTTGACGGCGGCATTCTTGATCGACATCCAGGCCGACAGCGCCATCACTTCCGAGAGAGTCACGTCCTGGTGAAAACGCACGCCGCCCTTGCCGGGCCCACGCGAGACGTTGTGCTGCACGCGATAACCCTCAAAGTGCGCCACCGTGCCGTCGTCCATGTGGATGGGCACATCAACAATCAGGATGCGCTTGGGGCGCTTGAGGGTTTCGGCCCAACGCGCCAGGCTGCCCAGGTGCGGAATCACCCGGTCCACCTGTTGCAGGTAGTTGCCCCAGGGGCCGAGCTGGTCGGCCTGCAGGTAGGAGGGCAGGGGATGCGTGCCTGACGCGGCGGCGGGGCTGGAAGCTGAGGACATGGAAAAACTCCTGGTGAAGATTCGATGTGCCACAGCTTAGGCCGATGGCTCCGGCCTGTCCAAGGCCAGCTTGCTGCATTTGCATGCATTTAATGCATAACCTTGCCATCAAGGTTTCGCCTTGATATAGCGGTATTCCTGCGTCAAGCCGCCGAAGCCGTAGGCCTCGGCCCGCACGTCCTGCACGTAGATATAACTTTCCTCGTGCAGCGGCGCCAGCAGTTGGCCGAAGGCGGCAAAACATTCGGCGATGTACTGCGCCTTTTCATCTTTGGTGTTGGTGCCGTCCACCACCTTGATGTCGAAGTAAAAGCTGTTCTTGCCCTGGGCCGCGAGTGTGCTGCCGCCAACCACCCATTGCTCGGGCGGCACATAGGTCAGCGTGATGGCGGTGAGTTCGCGCTTCTTGCGCAGGATGCGCGTGGTCAGCTCCAGCAGGGCTTCGGAAACCGCATGGGTGAGGGCGGCGCTGGCGGGCTGGCTGATCTTGACGTTGAGGATGGGCATGGTGGCTCCTTGAGTAAATGGTTAAAAATTAATAGTTAGCTATGCAACTATTAAGTCTAAAAAAAAGACAAGCTCATTTGAGGGCAGAGCAGACGCCGCGGACCTTGCTGACTGTGTCTGTGAAGTTCTCCTTTCCGATCTGGCGCTGGATGCGCTGGGTGACTGCGCCGCTGGCTGCGTTGAGGTCGGCGTGAATCTTTTGCGCCGCCGCGGTGGGGAAGACAGCCCAGTGGCGCGCGTCGTGTTCCGCGTCGCGTCGTTCGACCAGGCCCAGTGCCTGCAAGCCGTCCAGCAGGCGCGTGGCCGTGGGGCGCGCGATGGTCAGCTCCGTTGCCAGCTCGTGCTGCGACAGACCGGGCCGCGCCAGCACCATGCGCAGCAAAAAGCCCTGGGGCGGCGTCAGGCCGAAGGGCTTGAAGGCAGCGGCCCACTCGCGCTCGACCACACGCGCCAGCGCGGTGGTGTTGAAGTAGAGGCAGTGGTCGAACATGGCGCCATCGTAAGCGCAATTGGTTAGCTATGCAACTAATAAATGCGGCCCCGTGGCCTTTTTGCAAAAGTCAATCCATGAACTGCAGCGCCGCCAGCCGGGCATACACCCCGTTGGCCGCGACCAGCGAGTCGTGGGTGCCCTGCTCGACCAGCTTGCCGTGATCCAGCACGATGATGCGGTCGGCCTGCTGCACCGTCGCCAGCCGGTGCGCGATGACCAGCGTGGTGCGGCCCTTCATGGCTGATTCGAGTGCGGCCTGCACCATGCGCTCGCTTTCGGCATCAAGCGCGCTGGTGGCCTCGTCGAGCAGCAGCAAGGGCGAATTCTTCAGCATGGCGCGCGCAATCGCGATGCGCTGGCGCTGCCCGCCCGACAGGCGCACGCCGCGCTCGCCCAGAAAGGTGTCGTAACCCTCGGGCAGGGTCATGATGAAGTCGTGCGCAAACGCGGCCTGCGCGGCGGCTTTGGTTTCTTCATCGCTGGCGCCGGGCTTGCCGTAACGGATGTTCTCCAGCGCGCTGGTCGAAAAAATCACCGCGTCCTG
>JAZKGR010000107.1:0-15011 GCA_040385775.1 Pseudomonadota bacterium | reverse complement strand
AGCCAGACCGACTCGCCCTTGCCCTCGTGGCCGACGCGGTTCATGCCGTCGTTCCAGTCGCCCGTGCCCATCAGCGGCAGGCCGTGTGCGCCGGTCGGCAGGCTGTGGTCGATGGCGCGCGCGCCGTGTTCGTAGACCGTGGCGGTCTGTTCGCTGATCTGCGGCGCGTAATAGGCGTCTTCCGCACCCTCGGGGATGGGCGCGCCGTCGATGAAGGCCACCTCCTCGTCGAGCAGCGCGCTGTCGCCGGTGACATCCAGGTAATGCGCGCAGGCAAACGGCAGCCACAACAGGTCGTCGGAAAAATGCGTACGCACACCTTCCCCGCCGGGCGCGTGCCACCAGTGCTGCACATCGCCCTCCGGGAACTGGCGCGAGGCGTTGAGCACAATCTGGTCGCGCAGGCGGCGCGGGTCGATCAGCGCAAACGCCATCGTGTCCTGCAACTGGTCGCGGAAACCAAAAGCGCCGCCGGCCTGGTAAAAGCCGGCCCTGGACCACAGGCGGGAGCTCAGGGTCTGGTACAGCAGCCAGCGGTTGGCCAGCGCGTCGAACAGCGGGTCGGGCGTGTGCACCTCGACCTTGCCGAGCAGGCCGGCCCAGTATTGCTTCACGCCGTCCAGCGCCTGCCCCAGGTCGCGGTCCTGCCAGTCGCGCGCCAGTTGCGCGGCCTGCGCGGCATCGGGCGCGTGGCCCAGCAAAAAGGCGAAGTCCATCTGCTGGCCAGCCTCCAGGGTGAAGGTGCCTGCCAGGGCGGCACACGGGTCCGCTGCATTACCGGCCTGCTGGCCCAGTAGTTCAGGCAGCACCAGCTGGCCGGCGACATCAAAAAATTCGCTGCGGTCGCAAGTCCATTGCAGCGGGTCGGGCAAGCCGGCCAGCGACAAAAACGCGCTGCTGCCGCCGAATCCGGCGCGGCTTTCACGCTGCTGCGCCAGCACGGTGGGTTGATTCGGCGCTTTCCAGCCGCGCACGGTGCGGCGCTCCTGGCGCGTGCCGCCCAGCTGCCACTCCAGCATCGCCAGTGCGCGCAGATGGCGCGGTTCGCTGCCGTGGTTGTGCAGCCGGACGGCCACCACCTTGACGGCATCGCTGCGGTCCGCAAAAAACGTGGTCTCCACGGCCAGCTCGCCGTGCCGGCAGCTGAACACCGTGTAGCCCTGGCCGTGGCACACCTCGTATGGCAACGCCGAGCGGCTTTCGGTGGAAGGGCTCAAGGCCAGCAGTTTGAGCGTGTCGGCGTCCTGCAGCAAATAGTGCTCGCCCGCCGGATCCTGCAGCGGGTCGTTGGACCAGGGCGTGAGCTGGTGCATGCGGCTGTTGACGGCCCAGGTGTAACCGGCCCCTGCCTCGGACACCTGAAAGCCGAACGATGCATTGGCAATCACGTTGACCCAGGGCCGCGCGGGCCTGTGCCGGCTGTCCACCGTGAAGCGGAACTCGCCGCTGGCGGCATCGAAACGGCCCGCGGGTGATCCGCTGGCGGTCACCGGGGCGGCCGAGGGGTCGGCCAGGGCCGCGCTCGGGACCGGCAGGCTGGCCGGTACGGTCCGGCGGCGCAGGCCGGTGGCGCCCTGCAGGGCCGCGAGCTGTTGCTCCAGCGGACGCCCGTCGGCGACAAAGATGAAACGCGCCAGGCCCGCGAGCACGGCTTTTTCCGAGGCTGCGATCTCGTGGTCGCGCAGCAGGAAAAAGCCGCCCGCGTCATTGCGCGGGAAGCTGTTTTCCGACTGCTGGTGCATGCGGTCGCGCAGCGCAAGAATGTCGCGCTGCAAGGGCATCAGGTAGGAGTTGACCTCGCTGTTGACGATCACCATGTCCACCGCCAGCCCGCCGAAACTCCACAACGGCTGGGCGCGCAGCAGGGCGTCGACCAGCGCCAGGCCGTTGCTTGAATGAATGCGGACCAGCACGATGGGTTTGTCGCCGGACAGGCCGAAGCGCCAGAGCTGGCGCTGGTCCAGCAGCGCGCGTTCGGTCTGCGGCCGGGTGGCGGTGTACATCAGCGCGGTATTGATGTCCTGCAGCGCGGCGTTGCGTTCGGGTGCAACGCCCAGATCACGCAGGCGCACCTGCGCCAGCGTCGCGGCCATGCGGGTAGCGCGTTCGACGTGCATGGGCTGCAGGTATTTATCGATGCGGGCTATCAACTCCTCACTGGTTTGCGCCGCCGCAGTCGCAAAACTCAGGCGCGCCATGCCACCGGCTGCAACACGCACCCGGATGCGCAGGCCGGCCACCGGGTCCAGCCCGTTGATGGGCGCACCGCTGTCCTGCGTGGCTTGCGCCAGCAGCGCTGGCTGGGCCGGCAGGCGGTTGCGTCCAAGGAAGTCGCGGCGATCCGCGATGCATTGCACCGAACGCACATCGGCATCCGCTGCGGCCAGAAAATGCGCGACCGCCATCGCCGGGTCACCCCGCAAGCGCGGTTTGCGTGTCAGCAGCAGGGCGCGCCAGGGCGCGTGCCAGCGGGTGTCGATAAACAGGTTGGAAAAGGCCGGGTGCGCCTCATCGGCGCGCGGGTCGGCCAATACCGCCTCAAAGCAGGACACCACATCGAGCGTGATTTCGTGCGCCGACAGGTTGAGCAAGGTGACGGTGCGCAGTTCGGTGTCGTCCTCCGGGCTGACGAGCACGGTGGTAGTGGCTTCGAGCTCCGGTGACTTGGCCTGGAACTCGACCCGGTCTGCCAGAAAAGTCGCCTTGTAGAGCCACTCGGGGTGGGGCGCAGGATGGGCGGTCAGCGAGAACACCCGGTCCTGCCCGGCCGGCCGCATGTAGATGAAGCTGCCATAGGCATCGCGCAACAGGTCATCGCGCCAGCGCGTGATGTTTTTGCCGCGCCAGCGGCTGACCCCCGCGCCGTTGGCGCGCAGCGCCACGCTGTAGGCGCCGTTGGACAGCAGCTGCGTGGGCTGCCAGCCGGAGGCTGCGGGGTCGAGTTCGCGTGCGTGATACAGCGCGTCTTCCCGCAGCTCGTCCGGCTCGGGCAGGCTGCGCGGGTCGGCGCTTTCAACGATCTGGCGCGGTGTTTTTTCATGCAGCAAGGACTCGTAGGCCTGGACCAGCGGGGCCGAGGAGAACCAGCGGCGGGGTGCTTCCCCGCAGAGCACATTGCACAGCGCCACCAGCGACATCCCCTGGTGGTGCGCCATGAAGGTGTTGACCACGCTGAAGGCCTGCGCGCCGGGCTGCCGGGCGGTGGTGAAGTCGATGGCATCCACAAAACCGTACTGGCCGCGCGCCCCCGCCATCTCCAGCTGGCGCAGGTTGTCCACGGCCTCGCGCGGCGTGAACATGCAGGCCATCACGCTGGCGTAAGGCGCCACCACCCTGTCGCCCGGCGGTGTGCGGCGCAGCGCCAGCCGCGGGACGCCAAAAGGCGAATACTGGTAGGCCAAGGTGTGGTCCTGCCCAAAATAGGCCGACTCGGAAACACCCCAGGGCAGCTGCTGCGCACGACCAAAGGCCTGCTGCTCCATCACCGCCGCCAGCCCCGACATATGCAGCAAGCCCTGGTCGGGCTCACACATGACCAGCGAGGGCATCAGGTATTCGAACATCGAGCCCGACCAGGACTTGAGGCCCGGTGTGATGCCCACCGTGAGGAAGCTTCGGCCCAGCGCCTGCCAGTGGCGCAGTGGCACATCGCCCTTGGCAATCGCCAGAAAACTGGTCAGCCGCGACTCGGACGCCATCAGGTCGTAATAGCTGGCATCGAGCGCGTGTTCATGCTCACGCAGGCCGATGTGAAAAAGATGGCGCTTTGGGTTGTACAGGCCGCTGAAGTCCATGGCAATGCAGAGCTGGTCGCAGCGCGCCGCAATCTCACGCAGGCGCATGACGTTTTCGGCCGGTGTGTTGTCGCGCGTCCCCAGCTGCCGGACGGCTTGTGCCACAGCCAGCAGGTGGCCGGCAAGGTTGCCGCTGTCTACCGTGGACACATAGGCCGGTGCCAATACCTCCAGCGTGCGGGTGTCGTACCAGTTCAGCAGATGGCCCCGGTGTTTGGGCAGACGCTCGACCGTGTCCAGCGTCGCTTGCAGGCGGCTGATCAATTCGGCGGTGGAAATCCACTCGAACTCGCGCGCGCAGGCCACCGCCAGAAGGTACATGCCGATGTTGGTCGGCGAGGTGCGGTGCGCAATCGTCGCTTCGGGCTCCATCTGCAGGTTGTCGGGCGGCAGGTGGTTTTCCCCCGCCACCACACAGCGTTCAAAAAACTGCCAGGTCTGGCGCGCGAGCTGTTCAAGGTAGTCGCGGTCGTCGTCGGCCAGCACTTGCGATGATTCGGCAGGAACGCTGGCCCACCAGGCCGGCAGGGGCGCCAGCGCCCACAGCAGGAACAGCGCCGGGCCGGCCCACGGGTAAGGGCTCCAGCAGGCGGCCAGCGCCAGCAGCAGGCACACTGCCGAGCTTGCACGATGGTTTCGCAGAAATGCCGGCAAGCTGTAGCGCGCCGACGCCTGCGCTTGCGCGGCCGTCGTCCATTCCAGCAGCTTGCGCCGGCTCACCGCCATGCGCCAGAGTGCGCGAGCGATGGCGTCCAGCATCAGGACGGCCTGCGCAAACAGCTGGCTGAACTGCCAGGCCGTGGCGGCCAGGCCGCGCAGCACATCGCGCACCCCCACGTCGAAAAAATGCAGCCAGGCGATGCCGCGCCGCGTCGGAACCAGACCGGCCAGCGCACCCATCAGGGGCCCGGCCAGCAGCGCCGCAAGCACAAAACCCAGTGCGGTCGCCAGCGGCACGGCTTGCGTGGCCACGACCCAGACCAGCAGCAGCACGCTGGCCGGCGCGATCAGCGAACGCCGCAGGTTGTCGGCCATGCGCCACAGGCCCAGTGCGTCGATGCCGAAGCGACCGGCGTGCAGCATCAGCGGCAGCAACTGCCAGTCGCCGCGGGTCCAGCGGTGCACACGCGAGGCGGCAACGCCGGCATGATGCGGGTGGTCTTCCATCAGCACCACGTCGCCCACATAAGCGCAGCGCGCAATGCTGCCCTCCAGCAGGTCGTGGCTCAGCACGGCCCCCTCCGGCATGCGGCGGTCCAGCACGGCATGCACAGCCTGCACATGCAGCAAGCCCTTGCCGGTGAAACTGCCCATGCCGAACAGGTCCTGGTAGAGGTCGGAGACGCCACTGCTGTAGGGGTCCAGTCCGCCCTGGCCGGCAAACAGGGCGTGGAAGGGTGAGCGTTCATAAAGCGCCGGCAAGGGCGTCACCACGCGCGGCTGCAGGATGCCGTAACCGGCGCTGACACGGCGTCGCACCGGGTCGATCTGCGGCGCGTTGAGCGGATGCGCGGCGATGGACACCAGATCGCGCAACGAACCGGCCGGCAGGCCGGTGTCGCTGTCCAGCGTCAACACATAACGTATGTCCTCGGCCAGTTGCATGTTGGTGCCCTCGGGCGTAAACACTGGGGCAGAGCCTTCTGCAAGCTGTCGCAGCAGCATTTCGAGCTTGCCGCGCTTGCGCTCCCAGCCAATCCAGCGGCCCTCGGTGGCGCACCAGCTGCGCGGGCGATGCAACAGCACAAAACGCGGGGGCGCTGTGTCGCCGGCCGGGTAAGCCTGGTTCAAGGCCCGGATTTTCTCCAGCGCGTCGTCCAGCAGCGCCTGGTCGCCGGGCAGGTGTTCGGCGTCGGCGTCGACCCAGTCCGTCAGCAACGCGAACTGGGCATGGGTTTCCCGGCTGGACAGCCAGTGCAGGCTCAGGCGGTGCGCCAGTTCGCTGTTGGACGATGGCGAGGTGAGCATGCACGGAATGACAACCAGCACGCGGTGTTCGGCCGGGATGCCCGCCGTGAAATCAAGCCGGGCCAGCGGCTGGATGCGGGCCGACTCGGCCACCAGCCGGTGGACCAGCGCCGCGACGGCTTCGGAGGCCGGCAAAACCATCAACAACACGGCCACCCAGGCCGTCCAGTGAAGGCCGGAAACATGGTGCAAGGCCGCATGCAAGGCCAGTACGGTGCCGCTGATCCAGACGGCGGCATACAGCGGCAGCCGCCAGGCGCGCCAGTCGATGGGCGCGCGGCGTGGCGCGGCTGTGTTGCCGACCGGCTGAAGCGCCGCTTCAAGCGCAGGCCTGCCGGGGCCGATCAGGTGGTAGCCCGCCGTCTGTGCGACGGTGGGCAGGCCGGCTTGTGTGGCTGCGGCCAACACCGCCTCGGCGATGCCACGCTCGGACCGGCCGCTTTGCTGGGCCAGCCTTTCCATGGCGCGCGTGATCTGCTGGCGCGTCATCTCGCTTTCCATGGAGAAACTCGGCAGACGGCGCAACACCTCCAAGGCGTGGCTGACCGGCTCGATCAGCTCGGTCCATTCGACCTGGCCGATCAGCCGCAGCGTGGTGATGATGTTGCTGACGGTGAGGTTGGCCTCCACCTGGCTGGTTTGCGCCTCGCCGATCAGGCCCAGCCCGTCGGCGCAATGCTGTTCGGTCCAGGCGAGCAGCGGCGGTTCAGACTCGGTGCGCTCGCCGGGCATGCGTTGCCAGAGCTGGGTCAGGTAGCTGCGCTCCAGCCCGCGGTGTTTCATGTAGCTGTGCAGTTCGTCGAGGTCCTGCAGGTTCAGCGTATCGGCTGCGTCCCACGCTGCATGGGCGACTTCGCGCGCGACCTTGTTCCACGCGATGCGGTCGGCCATGCGGCGCAGGTTTTCCAGCAGCACCACACGCAGCGTGGTGGGCAGGGCCCAGAGCTCGCCGAGCGTGAGTTCATTGACTTCCTGGTAAGCATTCAGGAACGCGGTGAACAGCACCGGGTCGAGCACGCTGTCGGTGTGGGCGACATAGGCCCAGGCCATGCCGTACACACGCGGCAGGCCTGCCAGCGGTTTGTCCGCGAGTTTGGGCAGGTCCGCGTAGTAGCGGTGCGGCACGCCTTCCTGGATCTGCTGGAGCTGCGCCTCGATCAGGTGAAAGTTGTCGAGCAGCCACTCGGCGGCGGGCGTGACGTAGTGGCCGCGCCGTGAGGTGATGGCGATGTAATCGTAGGCTTCGCGCAGGCCGGTGATGTTTTCCTGCACACGCGGGAAAAACGGCGGCCCCTGTTCGCCGCTGTCGCTGGGACGGACTGCCTGCGCCTTGGCCAGGCTGCGGCCATGCTGCTCAAAACGGCGGGCCCCGAACAGTTCGGCACGTATCGGCTGCTGAATCTCGCCGTGCCGATCAAGAAGTATTTTCCGGGCGTAGGGAGTGAGGGTTTCCAGGCGATTGATGACGGCCGTTTTCACACCCTCATGCCAGGATGATCAGGGCCAGGCCCAAGCCCAGGAGTGCCAGTGCGGCGACCGTCACAATGCGCGGGCTGAGCGCGCCGTGTGCTGACTGCAGCGCTGAGTGCACAAAGAAAAAACGGCTGTGCGAGCTGGCGCAATGGTTCATGTGAGAGGCCAGTTCCGCCGCGTCTGTGGATACTGAATCGGCAGTGCCGGGTGACGGATCGGTCCCAAATTTGAAGGTGTTCATGATGTGCGCTCCGGCAAAAATAGCCATGGCTAACGCGACGCAGCGACATACCGGCGAGTTATTCCATGTTGCTTTGAGGCTAGGCTGAATGGCCACGCGACGCCATCAGACGACGCTGGTGTTGTCCTAGGACAGGGCCTACAGCGGCGTTATGGCCGGGTTGGGCGGCGTCCGGGTGCGGTTCAACCGGTGTTGCGCAAGCCCGCCGCAATGCCGTTGATCGAGATGTGGATGCCGCGCTGCACGCGTTCATCGGCCTTGCCTTCGCGATAGCGCCTGACCAGTTCGACCTGCAGGTGGTGCAGCGGGTCGATGTAGGGAAAGCGGTGGCGTATCGAGCGCTGCAGCGAGGCATTGCCGGCCAGGCGCTGCTTGTCGCCGGTGATCAGGCTCAGTGCTTCGGCCGTGCGATGCCATTCGGCCTCGATGGCGGTGAAGATTTTTTTGCGCAGCCGCACGTCGCCGACCAGCTCGGCATAACGCGAAGCCAGCGCCAGGTCGCTTTTGGCCAGCACCATGTCCATGTTGCTGAGCAGGGTCCGGAAGAAGGGCCACTGCTTGTACATCTTTTGCAACAGCGCCAGCGCTTCCTTGCGGCTGGCCGGTGTGCCGCCCGCGTCCAGCATCTGCGCAATGGCCGAGCCAAAGCCGTACCAGCCGGGCAGTGTCAGGCGGCACTGGCCCCAGCTGAAGCCCCAGGGAATCGCGCGCAGGTCCTCGATTTTCTGCGAGGCCTTGCGCGAGGCCGGACGCGAGCCGATGTTGAGCTCGGCGATCTCGCGGATCGGCGTGGCGCTGAAAAAATACTCGGTGAAGCCGGGTGTGTCGTAGACCAGCGCGCGGTAGGCCGCCATGCTGGTTTGCGACAGTTCGGCCGCAGCCTGCAAGAAGGCTTTTGTGGCGGGTTTGGTCGGCTGCAGCAAGGTGGCTTCCAGCGTTGCGGCCACGAGGGTTTCGAGGTTGCGACGGCCGATCTCGGGATTGGCGTATTTGGAGCCGATCACCTCACCCTGTTCGGTCAGGCGGATCTGCCCGCGTACCGTGCCGGGTGGTTGCGCCAGGATGGCCTGGTAGCTCGGGCCGCCGCCGCGGCCCACCGTGCCGCCGCGGCCGTGGAACATGCGCAGCTGGATGTCGTGCGAATTGGCGAGCTGGTCGAACAGCTCGACCAGCGCGATCTCGGCGCGGTACAGCTCCCAGTTGCTGGTGAAAATGCCGCCGTCCTTGTTGCTGTCCGAGTAACCCAGCATGATGTCCTGCTCGCCGCCGCTGCGCTTGACCTGCTGCGCGATGCCGGGCAGCGCGTAGTACTCGCGCATGATGGGCGCTGCGTTACGCAGGTCTTCAATCGTCTCGAACAGCGGCACCACGATCAGGTCGTGTGTTGCCTTGTTGTCCAGCGTGCCCTGCATCAAACCGACTTCTTTCTGCAGCAGCAGCACTTCGAGCAGGTCGGTGACGGTTTCGGTGTGGCTGATGATGTAGTGGCGGATCGCCTGCGCGCCGAAGCGCTGGCGCATGATTTTGGCGGACTCAAAAATCGCGATCTCGCCACGCGCATGGTCCGAATAGGCGGCGCCGACCACACGCAGCGGCCGCGCATCGTTGAGCAACGACAGCAGTAATTCACGTTTGGCCGCTTCGTCGAGGCTGGAATATTTTGCCTCGATGCGCGCGACCGCCAGCAACTCGGCGATCACTTCCTCGTGTTTGTCGGAACTCTGCCGCAGGTCCACCGTGGCCAGGTGAAAACCGAAGACCTCAACCGCGCGGATCAGCGGGTGCAGGCGCTGCGCCACCAGCGCAGCGCCATGGTTGGCGCGCAGCGAGGCCTCGATGATGCGCAGGTCGGCCAGGAAGTCTTCTGCCTGCAGGTAGGCGTTCTGCGGCGCCACCGCATGGCGCGCGGCTTCGCGGCCCGTCAGGTCCTTCAGCGTGGCGGCGAGGCGCGCATAAACGCCGGTCAGTGCACGGCGGTAGGGCTCGTCGAGACGGTGTTCATTGATGTCGGGCGAACGTTCGGCCAGGCCCCGCATCTCGGGCGTGAAGTCCACCAGCATGGCCGACAGCGAAAGCTCCCCGCCGAGATAGTGGACCTCGGTCAGGTAGTGGCGCAGCGCCACCTCGGACTGGCGGCGCAGCGCGTACTCCAGCGTGTCGGCGCTGACATTGGGGTTGCCGTCGCGGTCGCCGCCTATCCACTGGCCCATGCGCAAGAAGCTGTGCACCGGCTGGCTGCCGAGGGCGCGCTCGAGGTCTGCGTAGAGCTTGGGGATTTCGCGCAGAAAGGTCGACTCGT
This sequence comes from Pseudomonadota bacterium, assembly GCA_040385775.1. Lineage (GTDB taxonomy): Bacteria > Pseudomonadota > Gammaproteobacteria > Burkholderiales > Burkholderiaceae_C > Polaromonas. Next base: position 5,236 of record JAZKGR010000107.1, on the reverse strand, counting down.
AATAACTGAGCGCGTTTTCGATTTCGTCGGCGACGGTGAGCTTGGTAAAACGCAGCAGCCGCGTCTGCCAGAGTTGCATCACGCGCGCGCGCAGCTGGGCTTCGTTGGCGGTCAGCTCACGCGGGGTCAAGGCATCTCGCGCAGCATTGACGGCCAGCGCATGCGACTTGATCTCGTCGCGCGCCGTCAGCAGTTGCGCGATGTCGCGTTCGGCGTCCAGGATGCTTTTGCGCTGCACTTCGGTCGGGTGTGCGGTCAGCACCGGCGATACATAGGCATGGGCCAGCGTGTTCGAGATGGTTTTGGGCGAGATGCCGGCCCAGCGCAGGCGGGAGAGGGCGACCTCGATGCTGCCTTCCTGGGTGTCGCCGGCGCGTTCATGGATGGCGCGGCGCCGGATATGGTGGCGGTCTTCGGCCAGGTTGGCCAGGTGGCTGAAGTAGGTGAAGGCGCGGATCACGCTGACGGTCTGGTCGCCCGACAGGCCCTTGAGCAGCTTTTTCAGCGCCTTGTCGGCGTCGGTGTCGGCATCGCGGCGAAAGGTCACCGAGAGCTTGCGCACTTCCTCGATCAATTCGTAGGCGGCCACGCCTTCCTGCTCGCGGATCACATCGCCCAGGATGCGGCCGAGCAGGCGGATGTCCTCGACCAGCGGTCGCTCGTTGTCCCTGGCGCGGGCGCGCGGACGCTCATTGTTCACGGCCTCCGCGGGCAGGTCGCGGGAAGGTTTTACACGCGCCGTCGTCACCATGGTTTCCCCTTGTTGTTGGCTCTGTATTGCAGTGCAGCATGCTAGCATCCGAGGACCCCCCCAGATACGAACAGGTTACGAGTGCCCGCAGATTCTTCAAACCCCCTTCGCGTGGTGATTGCCACGCGCGAAAGCCGGCTGGCGCTGTGGCAGGCCGAACATGTCAAGGCGCTGCTGGAGGCACGTCTGGGCTGGCAGGTGGAGCTGCTGGGCATGACCACGCTGGGCGACCAGATACTGGACCGCTCCCTGAGCAAGGTCGGGGGCAAGGGATTGTTCGTCAAGGAACTGGAGACTGCGCTGCTCGACGGCCGCGCCGACATCGCCGTGCATTCGCTCAAGGATGTGCCGATGGACCTGCCCGAGGGTTTTGCGCTGGCCTGCGTGCTTGAGCGCGAAGACCCGCGCGACGCGCTGGTCTCCAATGATTTTTCCTCGCTGGACCAGTTGCCTGCGGGCGCCGTGGTCGGCACCTCCAGCCTGCGCCGGCTGGTGCTGCTGAAAAACCTGCGGCCCGACCTGCGCATCGCGCCGCTGCGCGGCAACCTCGACACCCGTTTGCGCAAGCTCGACGAAGGCCACTACCAGGCCATCGTGCTGGCCGCTGCCGGCCTCAAGCGCCTCGGTCTGGCATCGCGCATCCGCCAGGCCTTCGAGCCGGGGCAGATGTTGCCGGCCGCCGGGCAGGGCGCGCTCGGCATCGAGGTTCGCGCCGACCGGCAGGACTTGCTCACTGCGCTGGCCGGCCTGGCGCACATGCCGACCTGGCTGGCGGTGACGGCCGAACGCACAGTCTCGCGCGCCATGGGCGGCAGTTGCTCCATGCCGCTGGCCGCTTTTATCCGCGAGCCGCAGTCTGCGCAGATGCGGCTGGAAGCCGCCTGGGGCGAACCTGGCGTCGATGGCCAGGGCGTGGCTGGCGCGCCTCTGGTGCGCGCTGACCACAGCGCCAGCGTCACAACGTTTGCAGAAGCTGAGGCGCTTGGCGAGCAGGTCGCCGCCTCGCTGCGCGCCGGCGGCGCGGTCTGGGCCGTCAATCCTTGAGCCCCCTTTGAGTTCCCCGCGCGTCATCGTCACCCGGCCCGAGCGCGACGCCGAAAGCTGGGTCGCCGCCCTGATGCAACGCGGCATGCAGGCCGAGGCGCTGCCGCTGATCACGATTGAGACGCTGCCGGTGTCGCCGGCCTTGCAGCAGGCCTGGCGCGAGATCGGCAGTTATGCCGCGCTGATGTTTGTCAGCGGCAATGCGGCAGCGGCTTTTTTTGCATCAAATCGGCCTCCAGCCCCCGCCGGACGGGGGGATCAAGCTATTGATTTTATAGCGCACAAGGGGCTGCGCTTCATGGCGCCCGGGCCCGGGACGGTGGCGGCCCTGCGCGAGGCCGGCGTGCCGGCCTCGCATATTGATGCCCCGGCGCCGGAGGCCGGGCAATTTGATTCCGAAGCCTTGTGGGCGGTGATCGCTGATCGCGACTGGCAGGGCAAGCGCGTGCTGATCGTGCGCGGGCAAACCGCCGGCGCCGAGCTGTCCGCTGGCGCCGGCCGCGACTGGCTGGCGCGGCAATTGGCGGCAGCCGGCGCTGTGCCGGAATTCATCGCGGTCTACCGGCGCAGCGCGCCGCAGTTCAGCGCGCAACAGCGACTGACCCTGAGCGAAGCCGCCACCGACGGGTCGGTCTGGCTGTTCAGCAGTTCCGAGGCGCTTGGCCACCTGCCGCCGGCCGACTGGTCGACGGCTCGCGCTGTTGCGACCCACCCGCGCATCGCTGAAGCCCTGCGCGCGGCGGGTTGGGGTGTTGTTGCAGAGTCACGCCCGGCGCTCGATGACATCGTGGCCTCGATAGAATCCATACAACCATGAGCGACAGCGAACCCCTTTCTTCTACCGTGCCCGCGTCCGCTGCGCTGGTGCCGGTGGTTGCTGCGCCTGCGGAAGCCGCGCCCCACCGCCGCTGGCTGCTGCTCACCGGGGCGGTGGCCGTCGCCGGTGTGGTGATGAGCGCCCTGCTCTGGCAAAAGCTCGGCAATATCCAGGAAGAGCTGGCCCGGCGCAGCACCGATTCAACGGCGCAGTCGATTGAGGCGCGCACGCTGGCGCGCCAGGCCCAGGAGGGCACGCGCGAACTGACGGCGCGGCTGGCGCTACTTGAGACCCGGCTCGGCGAGGTCAGCTTGCAGCGCAGCCAGCTTGAGGAGCTGATGCAAAGCCTGTCGCGCTCGCGTGATGAAAACCTGGTGGTCGATGTGGAGTCGGCCCTGCGGCTGGCCCAGCAGCAGGCGCAACTGACCGGCAGTGCGGAGCCCATGCTGGCGGCGCTCAAGTCGGCCGACCAGCGGCTGGTGCGCGCCGCCCAGCCGCGCCTGAACCCGCTGCAGCGCGCGATCGCGCGTGACGTGGAACGCATCAAGGCCACCACCGTGACCGACGTGCCAGGCTTGCTGCTCAAGCTCGACGAACTGGCGCGGCTGGTGGACGAGCTGCCGCTGGCCAACGCCATGCCGGTGGCCAGCAATACGCGCTTACCCGCTGCAGCGCCGGTGCCGGCCCCCGCCGCTTCCGCCGCTGCACCATCCGGCAACCCGGCCCGCGCGCTGCTTGACCGGTTCGACATGCGTGCATGGTGGGCGAATGCCTGGCAGGGCGTGCGCGATGACGCGCGCAACCTGCTGCGGGTCAGCCGCATCGACCAGCCCGACGCGGCCTTGCTGGCACCCGAACAATCGTTTTTTCTGCGCGAGAACCTCAAGCTCAAACTTCTCAATGCGCGCCTGGGCCTGCTGTCGCGGCAAACCGCGAGCGCGCGCGCCGACCTGGCCAGCGCGTCGGCCATGCTGGGCAAGTACTTCGACCCGGCGTCGCGCCGGACGCAGGCGGCGGGCCAGTTGCTGCAGCAGGTGCAGACGCAAATGAAGTCCAGCGAGCTGCCGCGTCTGGACGAAACCATGGCGGCGCTGGCCACAGCGGCCGCCGGCCGCTAAAAGCGAGAGACCGCCATGCGCAGCGCACTCTGGCTCCTGGCTCTGTTCGGCATCGCGGTCGCGGTGGCGCTGGTGGCCGGCAACAACCAGGCGGTGGTCTCGCTGTTCTGGCCGCCGCACCGCATCGACATTTCCTTCAACCTGCTGGTGCTGCTGCTGGCCGGCTTGTTCACGCTGCTGTATGTCGCGTTGCGTGCCTCGTCGGCGGTGTTTTCATTACCGACCGAAGCCCGGCGCTGGCGTGCGCAGCAAAAGGAGAGGGCGATGTACGCGGCCTTCATGGACGCGCTGTCGCACCTGATGGCCGGTCGCTTCATCCGCGCCGCCAAACTCGCGCAGAACGCCATCACCCAGGAAAAAAGCCTGAGCCAGCTGGCCCAGACCTCCAGTGACGTTGGCGGCTACAGCGCCGCGCGAGCGACCCAGTTGCGGCTGCTGGCGCACCTGCTGGCCGCCGAAAGCGCCCAGTCGCTGCAAAACAAGGCGCTGCGCGAAGAGCATTTGCAGCAGGCGCTGGAAAGCAGCAGCCACCGCATCGCCGAGGAAACCCGCGAAGGCGTGCAGTTGCGCGCGGCGCGCTGGGCGCTGGACGACCGCGACCCGAACGGCGCGCTGGAGCTGCTGGCCCAGTTGCCGCAGGGCGCATCGCGCCGCACGCTGGCGCTGCGCACCCGGCTGCGCGCGACGCGGCAAGCGAAGCAGACCTCCCAGGCGCTGGACACCGCGCGGCTGCTGGCCAAACACCGGGCGTTTTCGCCGGGGGCGGCGCAAAGCATCGTGCGAGGACTGGCGCTTGAATTGCTGGGCGGCGCACACGATCCGGCGCAGTTGCAGGCCGCGTGGCAATCACTGGACGCCGCCGAACGCGCCATGCCCGAACTGGTGATCCATGCCGCTTCACGCCTGATGGCATTGCATGGCGACGCCAACCTGGCGCGCGCCTGGCTGCTGCAGGTCTGGGAGCCGGTGATGAAGCCGCGCTCGGAGATCAGCGACAACTTGCGTGTCAAGTTGATCCAGGTGCTGGAGCAAGGCCTGGACTCCATCGACGCCGGCTGGCTGGCGCGCATCGAAGCCGCGCAGCAGCAACGCCCGCGCGACGCCAACCTGCAGTACCTGGCGGGCATGGCCTGCCTGAAACGCCAGCTCTGGGGCAAGGCCCAGCAACTGCTGTCGCAGGCCGCGATGGCGCTGCAGGACGCGGGCCTGCACCGCAATGCCTGGCGAGCGCTGGCGCTGCTGGCTGAGCAGCGCGAAGATGCGGTCGCGGCGGCGCAGGCTTACAAGCGGGCGGCGGAAGTTTAATTTTCCCTGTTCCGGCTGTGGGTCCGGTGGAGCGCGGCCATATCCCGGCCGCTGTCATCCCGGACTTGATCCGGGATCCATTTGCAGTGACCCCACCGATCGGGCTGAGCCTGTCGAAGCCTTCTTTGCTTCGTTCGTTCGAGACTTGCCAACAAGCCGGGGGTTGCCCGGCGGCAACTTACTTTCTTTTTGCGTCGCCAA
>JAZKGR010000106.1:0-11066 GCA_040385775.1 Pseudomonadota bacterium | reverse complement strand
TGTTGCGCACAATCTCGGCCACGCGGGCCTGCGGGCCGTTGCTCATCAGCAAAATCTTGTCGGCCAGCAGCACGGCTTCGTCCACGTCGTGCGTGATCATGAACACCGTCTGGTGCGTCTCGCGCACGATGGCCAGCAGCTCGTCCTGGATGGTGCCGCGCGTCAGCGCGTCGAGCGCGCCGAAGGGCTCGTCCAGCAACAGCATCTTGGGCTCGATGGCGAAGGCGCGCGCAATGCCGACACGCTGCTTCATGCCGCCCGACAGCGCCGAGGGCTTTTTGTCGATGGCGCCGGTCAGGCCGACCAGGTCCACGTATTTCTTGACATGGGTGTCGACCTGCGCATTCGTCCAGTCCGGCCATTTGGAGCGCACCGCAAAAGCGATGTTCTTGCGCACGGTGAGCCAGGGCATGAGCGCATGGCCCTGAAAGACGACGCCACGCTCCAGGCTGGGGCCGGCGACCTCGCGGCCGTCCATGAAGACATGGCCGGCACTGGCGCTTTCGAGGCCAGCCAGCACGTTGAGAATGGTGGTCTTGCCGCAGCCCGAGTGGCCGATGATGCAGACAAACTCACCGCGCGCGATGCTGAAGTTGACCTCGTCGAACACCGGCTCGCTGGTGCCGGGGTAAGACTTGGCCAGACCTTCGATCTGCAGGAAGGGGCGGCCTGTTGCGGCGTCGGGTGCGGGCTTATTCAGCATAGGTCACCCACTTCTGCAGCTGCGCAAACATCAGGTCCAGCAGCATGCCCATCACGCCGATCACGACGATGGCGAAAATCACGTTGGTCAGCGACAGGTTGTTCCATTCGTTCCAGACAAAGTAGCCAATGCCGGTACCCCCCACCAGCATTTCGGCAGCGACGATGACCAGCCAGGCGATGCCCATGGAGATGCGCATGCCGGTCAGGATGGTCGGAGCAGCGGCCGGCAGGATGACGAGGAAGGCCTTGCGCAGCGGCTTGACCTCCAGCGTCTTGGCGACGTTCAGCCATTCACGCTTGACCGCCGACACGCCAAAAGCGGTGTTGATCAGCATGGGCCAGACCGAGCAGATGAAGATCACGAAGATGCCCGAGGTCGACGAGTCCTTGATGGTGTACAGCGCCAGCGGCATCCAGGCCAGCGGCGAGATCGGCTTGAGCACCTGGATGAAGGGGTCGAGCGCACGGCGCAGCAGCGGCGACATGCCGATGACAAAGCCGAGCGGAATCGCCACCACGCAGGCCAGCAGAAAACCGAGGGCGACGCGGCCCAGCGAGTGCCCGAGCTGGATGGCGATGCCTTTGTCGTTGGGGCCACGGTCGTAAAACGGATCGCTGAGCTGGTCGACAAAGGTTCGGCCCATCTGGCCGGGTGTCGGGAAGCCCGAGGCCTTGCCGGCACCGGGGTCCTTGCCCATCATCTTCTGGTACTCGATCTGCTCGGCCGTCATGCCGCTGACGTTGCCGCCAGTGCTGGCCGGCGATGCCGTCGCCGCGTACCAGATGGCGATGAAGACCACGAAGAGCACGGCCGAGACGATGCCGGCGCGGAAGCCGAGGGTTTTGAAAAGGTTCATGGTGTGATCAGAAGGTTGCATTGGCCGTTACCAAGCCGCAGGGGCTGGGTCCCCCTTTCCGTTCGCCCTGAGCTTGTCGAAGGGTTCTCCGTATCTTGTACAGAGGCTTCGACAGGCTCAGCCCGAACGGTCAGGTGGTAGCGGCGTCTTGCTGGTTTCTTCATCCCATCTTGTTGATGGCAAATCCCTTGGCGTAGGCATCCGCCTTGGCCGCGTCGAACTCCTTGCCCATAATGGTGAACTTGGGGTAAGCGCCGTCTGGCGTTTTTTGGCCCAGGTCCTTCATGTGTTTTTTGGCGTCGGTGATCAGGAAGACTTTTTCGGCGATCTGCTTGTAGTTGACTTCGCCCTTGACATAGCCCCAGCGCTTCATCTGGGTCAGCATCCACACCGCCATCGACTGCCACGGCATCGGGTCGAAGTCGGCACGGTCCGGCACGGTCTTGATGTTGCCCAGGCCGTCGGCAAACTTGCCGGTCAACACCTGGTTCAGCACGGCTTCGGGCTGGTTCAGGTATTGCGCCGGGGCAATCACCTTGGCGATCAGTTCGCGGTTCTTCGGGTCGCGCGCCATCGCGGCTGCCGTCAGCACCGAGCGATACAGCGCAGCAAAAGTGTTCGGATTCTTCTGGATGAACTCTGTCGAGGTGCCAAAGGCGCAGCAGGGGTGGCCGTTCCACAGGTCTTTGGTCAGCACGTGGATGAAACCCACTTCTTCGTACACGGCGCGCTGGTTGAACGGATCGGGGCCGAGGAAGCCGTCGATGTTGCCGGCGCGCAGGTTGGCCACCATCTCGGCCGGCGGCACCACGCGCAGTTGCACGTCGGTATCGGGGTTCAGGCCGGCTTCGGCCAGGTAGTAGCGCAGCAAGAAGTTGTGCATCGAGAACTCGAAGGGAATCGCGAACTTAAAGCCCTTCCAGTTTTTCGGGTCGCGGTTGCTCTTGTGCTTGAGCGCCATCGTGATGGCCTGGCCGTTGATGTTCTGGATGGTGGCCACGTTCATCGGCGTGGCGTTGGAGCCCAGGCCCATGGAAATCGCCAGGGGCATCGGTGACAGGAAATGCGTGGCGTCATATTCCTTGTTGATCATCTTGTCGCGGATCAGCGCCCAGCCTGCCGTCTTGGTGACTTCAACCTCCAGGCCCTGCTGTTTGTAAAAGCCCAGTGGGTGCGCCATGATCAGCGGCGTGGCGCAGGTGATGGGGATGAAGCCGATTTTCAGATTGGTTTTTTCCAGCTTGCCTTTGTCCTGCGCCATGGCCTGCATGGTGCCTATGGGCAGCACGCTGGCGATCGCGGCCATGGCCGTGCCCTTGCCGACCGCGCGCAGAAAGCGGCGGCGCACTTCGTCTTGCGGAAACAGCGCCTTGACCAGGGTGGCTTCAATGAATTCGTTCGAGTAGGCCTCGAACTCGCTGGTCAGGCTGCGCCGGCGCAGCTCGGCAGCGGCGCCGTCTGCGTTCATCTCCGGGTGGTGGTCAGCCGGGGCGTGGTCACCGCCGCAGCTGCACTTGAGCATCAGGGGCCGGTCGGCGTCGTAGGGGGAGAAACGGTCAGACATGGCGCGCACCTTTCAGTTGAAGATGCGTTTGTCTTGCAAGCAGCGGGCCACTTTGGGCCAGCGCGACGCCCTGCACCGCATTTCGCTGTTGCTGCCATGACGCGGCGTAGGGCGGGCCCTACAAAAACGACGCGACTGGCTCCGCGATGGCGGTTTCGCGGCTGCGGCAAGGCCGCTGGGAACTGTTTGTAAAGTCGAGAAGCGTTTCCGAGGAGCGGGCACGCGACGGCGATTTCAGCCGCTGCACCAAATCAGCGCATGCGAAGCCGGCTTGTCATCCCGGACTCGATCCGGGATCCATGCTGCATATTCCACTGCATGCAGGGTGCGAGACATGGATTGCGGGTCAGGCCCGCAATGACAAGACAAGCAGGCTTGGCTCGGGCTGTCATCCCGGACTTGATCCGGGATCCATGTCACATGCGCCACTGCAAGCGGAGTCGCGACGCATGGATTGCGGGTCAGGCCCGCAATGACAACTTCAAGCGCCGGACTTAGGCCGGGGTTGAAATCTCGCCCAGCGACTGGCCGACGTCTTCCTCGTCCTGGCCCTTGACCGCGATGTCGCCGATCGAAATGATGCCGATCAGACGTTCCTCGGCATCCAGCACCGGCAGGCGGCGAATCTGGCTGGAGGCCATGTCGGCCAGCACGGTGTCCAGGTCGTCGCTTTCGCGCGCGGTGCGGACGTCCGTACTCATTACCTTGGACAGCGCTGTGTCGCCGTCCAGGCCCTGCGCCACGGCGCGCACCACGATGTCGCGGTCGGTCACCATGCCCACCAGGGTGTCGCCCTCGCACACGGGGATCACGCCCACGTCCAGCTCTTCCATGGCTTTGGCAGCCTCGGTCACGCTGCTGCTGGGGCTGAGGGTGCGCACATTGCGGGTCATCACGTCGGTGACTGTGGTCATGAAATTCTCCTTGGGGTTCTGGTGTTCAGGCGGCGACGCCGGCTGAAACCAGCATGGCGCATCAGCGCTGCCTTGGTAAGCAGCGGCCACCCAAGCGGCCGTAGGACAGCGCCGCGCGAAGCTTCCCAGGCCTCAGGAGCCGGCCGGCGCCTTGGCGTGGCGCTCGGCATACAGCGCCAGTTCGACGTCATTTTTGGTGCCGGTTTTTTCGAGAATGCGCAAGCGATAGGTGCTGACGGTGTTGGACGCCAGGCCCAGCTGGGTGCCGATCTCGCCGACCGACTTGCCCGCGGTGAGCAGGCGAAACACCTGGTGCTCGCGGTGCGACAAGGCTTCAGCGCCGCTGCGCCCGCCGCTGCCGCCGACGGCGCTGGCCAGCGCCTCGGCGGTGGCCGCCGACACATACATGCCGCCGCCCGCGACCTTGCGCACGGCGGCAATCATGTCGTCGGGGTTGGCGCTTTTGTTGAGGTAGCCGGCCGCGCCCAGCTTGATGCAGCGCACCGCGTACTGCTTTTCGGGGTAGGTGCTGAGCATCAGCACCGGCAACTGCGGCCAGGCTTTTTTCAGCGCCTGCAGCACGTCCATGCCATCGCGGCCCGGCAGCGCGATGTCGAGCAGCACGGCCGCCAGCCCGGCAGAGCCGCCCAAGGCCTCGACCTGCGCCAGGATGTCAGGGCCGGTTTCGGCTTCGGCGACGACGGCGATCTCGGGCGCGTCGGCCAGCACCTGCTTAAGGCCTTCGCGCACGATGCGGTGGTCGTCGCCGATCAGGATGTTGAGTAGAGCCATGATGCTGTAGTTGCTATGATTTTGGGAGCTGGATGCTCAGGTGGAACGTGGCCCCGAGGCCGATTTGGCTTGTAATCTCCAGGCTGCCGCCGAGGTGGCGCGCACGCTCGCGCATACCCATCACGCCATAGGCATTGGCCGCCTCAAAGGCTTCGGGCGCGGCGCCCCGGCCGTTGTCCTGCACACGGATGCTGATGTCGCTTTCCGTGGCGCGGATGGTGATGGCGAGGTGGCTGGCCTGCGCATGGCGGCCGACGTTGCTGAGCATCTCCTGGAAGATGCGGAAGATCGCCATGGCCGAGGGCTCGGGCAGCGGCACCGCCTGCTCCACGTCCATCTGCCAGTCCAGCGTCAGTTCGGCCGACTGCACAAACTCATGCGCCTGCCAGTCCAGCGCGGCCCACAGGCCCTGGTGGTCCAGGATGCTGGGGCGCAGGTCGGTGATGATGCGGCCCACGTTGTCCACGGCGGATTCGATCAGCCTGCTCATGTTCTGGCACTTGTGGCGCATGGTGTCGCGCATCAGCTGCGCCGCCTCCGGCTCGCGCTGCTGCTGCTCGCCCAGTCGTTTGTCCAGCCAGCCCACGTCCATCTTGAGTGCCACCAGCAGGCTGCCGAGCTCGTCGTGGACCTCGCGCGCGATGCGTGTGCGCTCTTCCTCGCGCACCGTGTGGGTGTAGGCCGAGAGTTCGCGCAGTTTCTGCAGCGCGCCTGCCAGCGCCTGTGTGCGCTCACTGACGCGCTGCTCCAGAACATCGTTGGCGTGGCGCAGGGCGTCTTCGGCCCGCTTGCGCGCCGAGATGTCGACAAAGGTGACCACCGCGCCCTGCACCACGCCGCCGTCGACGATGGGGTAGGACGAATATTCGACTGCAAACGAGGAGCCGTCGCGGCGCCAGAACAGCTCGGTGTCGATGCGGCAGGGCAGCGCCATGCGAAAGGCGTTGAAGATCGGGCAGAGGTGCTCGGGGTAGTGCGCGCCGTCGGCATGGCTGTGGTGGGCCAGCTCGTGCATGTTTTTGCCCAGCACCTCGCCAGGGGCAAAACCGAGCTGCTCGGCACCGGCGCGGTTGATGAAGGTGCAGCAGCCGGCCATGTCGATGCCGAAAATCCCTTCACCGGTCGATTCGAGCAGTTGCGAGAGTTTGTCGCGCCAGACCGGCTGGTCAGCGCCCGGCAGATAAGCAGCCGTCGGCGAAGCCGGTGCGGCAGCGTGAGGGTGCACGGTAAAAGACATGCAGTGCACCCAAGCAAGCAACGTGCCCAGATTGGTGCAAATGCTGGCGGCGGCCATGCGCCAAAGCGGTGCAAAGCTGCTGCCAACGCCCGCTCCAACCCAGTCTGGCGCACAAATCCCTGTAAAGTGCCATGCATGCTTATGAGTTTTCTTGCGCAGACGCTGCGGCCGGTCTGGCTGGCCGGCGCCGTGCTGGCGCTGGCCGCCTGCAACCCAACCTTCAACTGGCGCGAAGTCCGGCCGGACAACACCGCGCTGAGCCTCCTGCTGCCCTGCAAACCCGACAAGGCCGAAAAAATCGTGCCGCTGGGCGGCCAGCCGGTGGAACTGCGCATGCTGGGCTGTGATGCCGGCGATGCGACCTTTGCGGTGGCGGTGGCCGACATCGGCGACGCATCCAAAGCCGAGGCGGTGCTGGCCCAATGGCAGGCGCTGACGCTGGCCAATATGAAGGCAGCGCCGGTTGGCACGGGCGCCGGCGCCACCCTGGTCGCTTCCTTCCGGCCGCCGGGCATGGTCACCGGCGCGCCGGCGCTGCTGGTGAAGTCCAGCGGAAAACGTGCTGACGGGCGGGCGGTGGCCGGGCAGGCGGCTTATTTTTCGCGCGGGTCACAGCTTTTCCAGGTGGTGCTGTATGCCGATGTGATGAGTGCCGAAGTGGCCGAGACTTTTTTCTCCAGCCTCAAGTTCGAGCCGGCTTCATGACGACGGCGCAGGCCGACACGTCCGGCTACCTCAGTAAAAAAACCGCCACCATTGTTTTCCTGGCGTTTGCCGCGGCTTACTTCTGCTCGGCGCTGGTGCGGGCCATCACGGCCACCTTGTCGCCGGTGCTGACGCAGGAGTTTTCGCTGCAGGCGCGTGACCTGGGGCTGCTGGCGGGCGGTTATTTCCTCGGCTTCGCGGCGATGCAGTTACCGCTGGGCGCCTGGCTGGACCGCCACGGCCCGAAACGGGTGATTCTCTGGTTCCTGGGTTTGTCGGTGCTCGGCAGCCTGGCGTTTTCGCTGGCGACCAGTTTCTCGTGGCTGCTGGCGTCCCGCGTGGTGGTGGGCATGGGCGTCAGCGCCTGCCTGATGGCGCCGCTGACCGGCTACCGGCGCTGGCTGGAGCCGGCCGCGCTGCTGCGCGCCAACTCCTGGATGCTGATGACCGCCTCGCTCGGCATGTTGGCGTCCACCCTGCCGGTGCAGTGGCTGATGCCGCTGACCGGCTGGCGCGCGCTGTTCTGGATCCTCGCGGCGCTGATTGTTTTGTCGATGGTCTGTATCGCCTGGGTGGTCCCTGGCTGGAATATTGCCCCCACGCTCCGCACTGACGTGTCGTCGCTGCCCCCCGAGGGGGCTGAACTTGCTCGGGGCGGCCCTTCGCTGCGTTCGGCCACACCGGAAGCGACGCCGTCCGGTGCGCCGACGCCCGGCCGGTACGCGGACGTGTTGCGCAACCGCTATTTCCAGAAAATGACGCCGCTGGCTTTCTTCAACTACGGCGGCCTGGTGGCGGTGCAGACCTTGTGGGCCGGCCCCTGGATGCTGCGGGTGGCGGGCTATACGCCGCTGGAGTCGGCCACCGGCTTGTTTTATATCAACGCCACCATGCTGGTGACCTTCTGGACCTGGGGCATGGTCAACCCCTGGCTGGTGCGCCATGGCTGGCATGCCACGCGGCTGGTGGCCTGGGGCGTGCCGCTGAGCATCGCGGTGCTGGCGGTCAATATCTTTGCGGGCGCGGCCACAGGCTGGCTCGGCTGGGCGCTGTTTTGCATGAGCTGCAGCGCCATGAGCCTGGCGCAGCCGGCCGTCGGCATGGCCTTTCATGCCTCGCTGGCGGGGCGCGCGCTGTCGGCCTACAACCTGGTGATTTTCTCGGGCGTGTTTGTGGTGCAGTGGGGCATTGGCTTGCTGATTGATGCTTTCAAGGCTGCAGGGCTGACCGACGTGGCGAGCTTTCAGGCGGCCTTCGGGGTGTTTTTGTGTTGTTGTATAGCCTCATACGCCTATTTCCTCAGCGTCAGCGCTGATAATTCCCCGCAATGAACGGCATTCTCATCATCGCCCACGCGCCCCTGGCCTCCGCCCTGCGGCAATGCGTGCTGCATGTTTTTCCGGACAACCCGGCCGGTGTGGTGGCGCTGGACGTGCAGCCCAACATGCCGCCGGAAGAAACCCTGGCGCAGGCGCGCATCGTGTTTCGCCAGCTCGGCACCTCGCACGTACTGGTGCTGGCCGACGTGTTTGGCGCCACGCCCTGCAACGTGGCGCAAAAGCTGGTGGACGGCGTGCAGTCCAAGCTGATCACCGGCGTCAACCTGCCGATGTTGCTGCGCACCGTGTCTTACCGGCACGAGCCGCTGGATGCGCTGGTGGCGCGTGCGGTGCTGGGCGGAACACAGGGTGTGATGCAGGTTGCCATCACCGCACCGCAGAATCAAGCTCGCAGAAATCATGATAAAGAACAGCACGACCATCAACAATAAACTGGGCCTGCACGCCCGCGCCTCGGCCAAACTGACCAAACTCGCCGGCAGTTTTGCCTGCGAGGTCTGGATGGCCAAGGGCGAACGCCGCGTCAACGCCAAAAGCATCATGGGGGTCATGATGCTGGCCGCCGGCATTGGCAGCAGCGTCGAGATCGAAACCGACGGGGCTGACGAGCAGCAGGCGATGGATGCGATTTTGGCGTTGATCAACGACAAGTTCGGCGAGGGGGAATGAGTTGACTTTTTCGGTCCACGGTCTGGCAGTCTCGCGCGGCATCGCCATCGGGCGTGCTGTGCTGGTGGCTTCCAGCCGGGCCGATGTGGCGCACTACTTCATCGACGCCGCGAAGACGGCTGAGGAGATCCAGCGCCTGCGCGTGGCGCGCGATGCGGTGTCCGAAGAGATCACACGGGTACAGCGCGACCTGCCCAAAGATGCGCCCCATGAGTTGTCGGCATTGCTCGACGTGCACCTGATGCTGCTGCAAGACGAGCAGCTGATCAGCGGCGTCAAGCACTGGATCACAGACCGGCTCTACAACGCCGAGTGGGCGCTGACCACGCAGTACGAAATCATTGCGCGGCAGTTCGACGACATGGAAGACGAGTACCTGCGCGAGCGCAAGGCCGACCTGGAGCAGGTGGTCGAGCGTATTCTGGGCTACATGAAAGGCGTGGCCTCGCCGGTGCTGCCGGCCGCGCCAGCCGCCGCCAGCCGCCAGCCGCGCGAGCAGGACTTGCTGCTCGACGACACCATGGACGTGCCGCTGGTGCTGGTGGCGCACGACATCTCGCCGGCCGACATGCTGCAGTTCAAGCAAAGCCTGTTTGTCGGTTTTGCCACCGACGTGGGCGGCAAGACCTCACACACGGCCATCGTGGCGCGCAGCCTGGACATACCCGCCGTTGTCGGCGCGCGCAGCGCCAGCCAGTTGATCGAGCAGGACGACTGGGTCATCATCGACGGCGACGCCGGCGTGCTGATCGTCGACCCTTCGCCCATCATCCTGGCCGAGTACGGCTTCAAGCAGCGCCAGGGCGAACTCGAGCGCCAGCGCCTGAACCGGCTGACCCACACCGCAGCGCTGACGCTGGACGGCCACAAGGTCGAGCTGCTGGCCAACATTGAAATGCCCGAAGACACGGTGGGCGCCGTCAAGGTGGGCGCGGCCGGCGTCGGCCTGTTCCGCAGTGAGTTTTTGTTCATGGGCCGCACCGGCAGGCTGCCCGACGAGCAGGAGCAGTACCTGGCCTACCGCAAGGCGGTGGAAGGCATGAACGGCCTGCCGGTGACGATACGCACGGTGGACATCGGCTCCGACAAGCCGCTCGACAGGCTGGTCGGCAAGACGCAGGACGGGCAGTTGAACCCGGCGCTTGGCCTGCGCGCGATCCGCTGGAGCCTGGCCGATCCGCCGATGTTTCTGACGCAGTTGCGCGCCATCCTGCGCGCCGCCGTGCACGGCCCGGTCAACCTGCTGGTGCCCATGTTGGCCCACGGCAGCGAGATCCGCCAGACCCTGTCCTTGCTGGACTTCGCGCGGGCCACACTCGACAACAAGGGCATTGCCTACGGACCGGTACAACTGGGCGCCATGATCGAAATCCCGGCCGCCGCGCTGACGCTCAAGCTGTTTCTCAAGTACTTCGACTTTCTGTCGATAGGCACCAACGACCTGATCCAGTACACGCTGGCGATCGACCGCGCCGACGAGGCGGTGGCGCATCTGTACGATCCGTGTCATCCGGCAGTGCTGCGGCTGATTGCCGATACGATTGCCGAGTGCAACGCGCAGGGCAAGGGCGTCAGCGTTTGCGGCGAGATGGCCGGCGACGTCACCATGACGCGGCTGCTGTTGGGCATGGGCTTGCGCAGCTTTTCCATGCACCCCTCGCAGATCCTGGCGGTCAAGCAGCAGGTGCTGCGGGCCGATGCGGGCAAGCTCACTCCCTGGGCCGCGCAGGTGCTGGCCAGTGAAGAGCCGGCGGCGCTGCTGTAACGCCGCCTGAAGTCCTTCAGGGTTATCAGGGAAATTGGCAGTCTGCCCATGTGTGGCGGGAGTGAGTAGCTATTGAATTCATAGCATTGACCGCGTCCTGGCAGTCATCCCGGACTTGATCCGGGATCCATGCCCGAGGGCCAACACCGTTCGGGCTGAGCCTGTCGAAGCCTTCTCTGTTCCGTTTGTTCGAGGCTCGCCAACAAGCCGGGGGTTGCCCGGCGGCAAGTAACTTTCTTTTGCTTCGCCAAAAGAAAGTCACCAAAGAAAAGGCGACCCGATGGTCTGGGTCCCTCCGCTTCGCTGCGGGCAACCTGCGGTGCTCGCCGAAAGTGGGGCCGAGCTCGAACTCGCCTTCGGCTCAGACAATCGCTCGTCCTGATCCACTTTCGGCTGCGCTCCTCGGCCCAGCCCGACGGGTGGGGGAGAAAAGTCAGAAAGCAAGTACCCAATACAGAACTCAAATCCGGAGTGCAGGAAGCGCAAAGCGCTTCCTGCACGGGAATCCCAAGCGGCCG
>JAZKGR010000105.1:0-7348 GCA_040385775.1 Pseudomonadota bacterium | reverse complement strand
GCAGCGACAGCATGATCAGGCCCGGAATGATGAAGGCGCCGTAGCTGATGCCGTCGATGTCGCCCATGCGCGAGCCGATGGCCGCGCCGAACACCACGAAGTACAGCGAGGTCGAGATCACCGGCGAAGCGATGGACTGCGTCAGGGTGCGGAAGGTGCGCGCCATCTCAAAACGGTAGATGGCGCGGACGGCGTGCCAGTTCATGCGGCCTCCTTGGGTAGGTTGCCAGTCTGATTGCCGGCATGGACCAGGCTCACAAAAATGTCTTCGAGTGAACTCTCGCTCGAATGCAGGTCCTTGAAGTCGATGCCCAGCGCAGCCAGCCGCTTGAGCAGCTCGCCGATGCCGGTTTCCTCCTGCTGCGTGTCGAAGGTGTAGACCAGCGTGTTGCCGCCGTCGCCGAGCTCCAGCGGCAAGCCGGCCAGCGCCTCGGGAACGGCCTGCAGCGGCGCGCGCAGTTGCAGCGTGAGTTGCTTCTTGCCGAGTTTGCGCATCAGCACCGCCTTGTCTTCCACCACGATCAACTGGCCCTTGCTGATGACGCCGATGCGGTCGGCCATCTCCTCGGCCTCTTCAATGTAGTGCGTGGTCAGGATGATGGTGACCCCGCTTTCGCGCAGCTTGCGCACCATCTCCCACATGCCCTGGCGCAATTCGACATCGACACCGGCGGTCGGCTCGTCAAGGAACAGGATCTGCGGCTCGTGCGACAGCGCCTTGGCAATCAGTACGCGGCGTTTCATGCCGCCCGACAGCGTCATGATCTTGCTGTCCTTCTTGTCCCACAGCGACAGGTCGCGCAGCACCTTTTCAATGTGCGCCGGGTTGGGTGGTTTGCCGAACAGGCCGCGGCTGAAGCTCACGGTGGACCAGACGGTTTCAAACGCGTCGGTCGAGAGCTCCTGCGGCACCAGGCCGATCTTGGCGCGCGCCGCGCGGTAGTCGCGCACGATGTCATGCCCGTCGGCCACGACGCGGCCCGAGCTGGGCCGGACGATGCCGCAAACGATATTGATCAGCGTGGTTTTGCCGGCGCCGTTGGGCCCGAGCAGCGCGAAGATCTCGCCGCGCCGGATGTTCAGGTCTACCGACTTGAGGGCTTCAAAGCCCGAAGCGTAGACCTTGCTGAGCTTTTCGATGGAAATGATGTCTGACAAATCGGGGTTCCGGTTGATGCGGGCGCGATGAAGCCGCGCCAGCCTGCGCCACTGTAACTGGATCGCATGAAATCTGCTGGCGCCGGCGTGGCCCCTGTTACTTCACGCGCCGGTAAGTCGCCGTCATGAAGCGTTTCCACGTGCCATCGGGCTGCAGGGTCTGCGAATGCAGCGTGCGCTCGTCCTTGCTGATGATGGTGATCACGTCCTGGTACTTTGCCGTCGTGCCGTCGCCGGTGAAGCTCGGGCCCTCGGTGTCCAGGGTCAGCACTTTCTTCGCGGCATCGAGCTGGCCTTCATAGACAAACATGCCGGGCATCATGGAGCCGGCCCAGCTGCCGACAAATTTTTTCTTCTCGATGTCATAACCGAGCGTCATCAGCATGTAGCCGGTGTCATCGCTGCCGGGCATTTCGCCCTGGCCTTCGCAGACCACAAAAAAGCCGCCCAGCGCGCGCACGTGTTCCTTGCCGGTGGTCCTGCTGGCGGGCTGGTCCGGGCCCATGTCGCACTCACCGTCCGTCGTCCAGTCGCCCAGCATCTGCTGCAGCCATTCGTGTTCCTGTTGGGGTTTCGCGTCCATCATTTCTCATCTCCTTGGGTTGTTGACAGGGGTTCCGGCCGCTCACAGGTAGCCGGTTATTTGGGGCGGGTTGCCCCAGTCGTCATTCGCGCCGTCTTCATAACGTATCGGCGCTGCAGCCAGTTCATCGGGCGTGACATCGTCCAGGCACGCCACGTTGACGCAAAAGAAGTCGCCGCCCATGACGGGTTCGCTGGCGCTGACAAAAGCGTAGACACCGCAGGTCTTGCAAAAGGTGTGGTCAATCGAGCCTTCCCCGAAGCGGTAGTGGCTCAGGTTCTCTGCACCCTGAAGCAGCCGGAAGGCTTCGGACGGCACGTGGTTCTTCCACATCCGCGTCTTGCCGCAAAACGAACAGTTGCAGCGCAAGGTGGATGCGAACCACGCACCGGGCCGAATCTGGGGTGAGCGTTGGCCTTCCGGCGCGAGGTCGATGTCGCACGAAAACTTCACCGCGCCGCAGTGGCAACTTCCGTGTCGGGTCTGAATCACAGCGGTGCTCCCCGGAGTCAGGCCGACGCGGTCATGACCATCCACGGCACGCCAAACCTGTCGCGCAACATGCCGAAAGAGGAGGTCCAGAAGGTTTTGGTCAAAGGCATCTGCACGCTGCCGCCTGCAGATAGCGCGTCAAACAGGCGTTTTGTCTCCGCGTCGCTGCTTGCGCTCAGCGCCAGCGTGACGCCTTTGAATTCCGCGGTTCCTGGGCCCATGCCGTCATCGGCCATGAGCTCGGTCTCGCCAATCCTGAAAGCGGCATGCATGATCTTTTTCTCGTAGCCGGGTGGCGCCTTCATTTCCGCGTCGGGGCTGTCGCTCCAGCGCATCAATGTGGTCACTTCGGCGCCAGCGCTCTTTTTGTAGAACTCCAGCGCCTCTTCACAGCGGCCTTCAAACGAAAGATAGGATTGGACTTGCATCAAATTCTCCTGGGAGTGGTTTGGGTTGGAAAAATAAAAGTGACGCTGCAGGCCGGCGTACAGCCGCAAGGTCTCCGTCACCATGGTTTCATGCGGCCTTTGCCGGCACCGCCGTCTCGGCCAGTTCCGGGAAGGGATCGCGCCAGGCCGGCAGCGCTTCAAGCTGTGCGTGCCAGCGCCGGATTTCCGGAAAATCGTCCAAGGGCAAATGCGCTTGCTGCGCATAGGGCAGGGTGATGGCCACGGCAAAGTCGGCAACGCTCAGGGCATCGCCCACCAGATAGCGGCGCCCGCGCAGGTGCGCTTCCAGCACCGCCGCAAAACGCAGGAAACCTTCGGTGGCTTTCTGCACCTCGGCGGGGTCGGGCCCGCCCATGCCGAAACGCGATTTGATGATGTATTCAAAGTACAGCGTGCCGGCCTTGGGCGCAAACTCGGTCGCGTCCCACATCAGCCAGCGCAGCACCTCGAACTGGCGCTCGTCCGCCGGCCACAGGTCGGAGCCGGCCTTGCGCGCCAGGTAACACAGGATGGCGTTGGACTCCCACAGCACCAGGTCCCCGTCCACCAGCACCGGCACCTTGGCATTCGGGTTCATCGCGAGGAAGGCCGGCGTCTTGTGTTCACCCTTGCCCAAGTTCAGGTGGACAAACTCCACCGGCAGGTCCAGGTGACGTGCCAGCGCGCAGACCTTGCGCGGGTTCAGCACGTCGAAGTAATAGAGCTTCATGCCGAGCCTCCGACCTCTTCATAGGCCTGTTGCAGTTTGGGGCCGTCCAGCTTGATCATTTGCATCATCACTTTCATGACGTGTTCGACCTTGCGCGGGTCCTTGTCGGCTAGCACTGTGCGCATCACGCTGGGCACGATTTGCCAGGACACGCCGAATTTGTCGGTCAGCCAGCCGCAGGCCTGCACGCTGCCGCCCGCCGACAGCTTGTCCCAGAGTTCATCGACCTCGTCCTGCGTCGGGCAGTCGACCATCAGCGACATGCCGGGGGCAAAGCCGAAGTCCTGCCCCGCATTGAGCACAAAAAAGGTCTGGCCGGCGATCTCGAAACTGCCGGTCATGAAACTGCCCTTGGGAACCGGGGCGCCCTCGCCATAACGCTGGGTCGCTCCCGCCTTGGCGTTCCTGAACACCGCGGTGTAGAACTTCAGCGCGTCTTCAGCCTGGTCCTTGAAGGTCAGGAAGGTGGTAATTTTTTGCATGGTTGTTCTCCTTGTAAAAGCCGGTCAGGTGCGCGCCAAATTTTTCGGGCTGTCTTGTCCCAGCTCAAGAACAAGGTTATTGTGTACACCGTCCACAAAAGAATAACAAAGATAATGGACACTGTCCACATAAAAACGTAACAAGCCATGAACAGCCCGTCCGAGCCCCCGGCAGCGCCTGCCGCCCGCAGCACCTACCGCCATGGTGACCTGCGGCGCGTGTTGCTGGAAGCTGGCATCGAACTGGCGCGCGCCGGCGGGCCAGACGCCGTGGTGCTGCGCGAAGCGACCCGCCGCGCGGGCGTCGCGCCGAATGCGGCTTACCGCCACTTCGCCGGCCGCGACGCGCTGTTGCAGGCGGTGCGCGCCGCCGCTTTGTCGGCTGTGGCTGGCGCGATGGAAGCCGAGCTGGCCACCCTGCCCCCTGATTTGCCACCCGCCGACTTCGCCCGGGCCAGCGTGCGCGCCGTCGGCTCCGGCTACCTGCGCTTTGCGCTGGCCGAACCCGGCCTGTTCCGCACCGCCTTTGCGCGCTCCGACGTGCTGGTCCAGGCCACGCCCGAAGCGCCGACCGCCGGCCCCGGCGGGCTCAATCCCTTCGAACTGCTGGGCGCCGCGCTGGACAAGCTGGTCACGGCCGGCGTGATGCCGCCCGAGCGCCGGCCCGGCGCCGAATACCTGGCGTGGTCGGCAGTGCACGGCCTGGCCATGCTGGTGGTGGACGGCCCGCTCGCGCCGGTGATCGGCCCGCAACTGGCGCAGATCGGCCAGCGCCTGATCGACATGGTGGAAAAGGGGCTGTAGCCGCAGCTTCAGGCCAAATCGGGCACTGGCCCTTGTCCGTCATGGGCGAGCAGCTATCAAATCAGGAGCAATGGCAGATTGCCCGCATGGATCCCGGATCAGGTCCGGGATGACAAGCCGGGACGGTCGCTGAGCCTGTCATTGCGGGCCTGACCCGCAATCCATGCATCGCTGACTCGCGATGGCCCAGTGAATGCTCAGCACATGGATCCCGGATCAAGTCCGGGATGACAAGTCAGGAATCAGCAGATTTCTCTCAAAGGGTTTTCTTCGGCACAAACCCAATCACCAGCCCCCGCGCCGTCACGGTGATCGCGCCGGGCTCCAGCCCCAGGCCGTCGGCCAGCATCAGGTCTTTCGGCTGCAGCTTGTGCAGCACCACTTCCAGCAGCGACTGCTCCGCCAGTGACGGGCCGTAAGCTTGCAGCAGTGCGGCAGGCCCCGGCGGCATGCCTGAGAGGCTCAGCGTGTTGACCTTCAGTTTGTGCGCGCGTATCGACTGGTCGCTCGGCTCGTAACGCAGCGCAAAGTCGACATCGAAGTTGCCGGTGGTGGCTCGGGACAGCGCCGGGCCGCCCGCATCGACCACCATCGCTGTGCCCAGCCGGTTCTGCTCGGGCAGCAAGCGCAAGCGCGGCGGCTGCAAGGTCAATTCCAGCAGCCCGCCCACCGGATAACGCATGGGAAACTTCTCGGCCACCGCTTGCTGCAGTTGCGCGGTCGTGACGGTGTAACTCGGCTGCGCCTGTGCGGCCGCGGCGGCGAATGCCATCGCGAGCGGGAGCCAGGTGAGCCACTGTCTGCGTTTCATCGTGTTCCTTCAAAGTGCCAAAGTCAGAGCCACAGGGTGCCTCATCGTTCCCGGCGCGCTTGTGGTGTTTCTTCCCGTCTTGATGCAGCCCACATCTGGTAACGAACAGACACCTGCCGCGTACATCGCGACATACCTGCATTACCCGCGCCGCGTCCAATGGTTTCATGCGGCCAGTCCGGCCGCGCGCATGCAGGAGACACTTCAATGATCAAGACAGCATTTCTGGTTCTGGCCGCCGCAGGCCTCACGGGTTGCGCGGTGTACCCCGCCGCCCCCTACGGCACGGTGTACGAGCCTGCACCGGTGTATGGGCCTTCCCCCGTGTATGTGGAGCCCGCGCCGGTGTTCATAGGTGGGGCCGTGCACTTCGGACACCAGCGGGGCTACAGCCGTCCGCCGGTGCATTCACACGGGCACCGCCCGCACCTGCGCCCGCATGGGTTGCCGCGTCCGCACCTGCACAGGCCGGGCCGCCATCATCGCTGAGTCAAGCAGCGTTGCGCCCGGCATTGATCAAGATCATGCCGGGCAGTCCTTCATGTAAAGCCGGCGTGTGGATATGAAAAGAAATGTCAACCCGGTCAACAGCCGCGAAGACTGCACCGTTGAATAGGTGGCCACGTGACATCAGCCTGATGCCACAAACCGTATTCAAAGGACTTCCATGAACAAATTGCTCGCTGCCCTGATGACCACCCTGATCGCCGGCGCCGCTTTCGCGCAAGCTGCTGCACCTGCAACTCCGGCCGTGCCCGCCACGCCTGCTGTCGTCAAGGCCGAAGCCAAAGCCGAGAAGTCTGTTGCTGCCGCCGTGAAAAGCGAAGCCAAGGTCGACGCCAAAGCCGATGCCAAGGTTGGCAAGGCTGAAGCCACCGCCACCGAGAAGAAAACCAAAGCCATGACCAAGGCCGCCGACACCAAAGCCAAGGCCGACGCCAAAGCCGCCAAGGCAGCCCCTGAGGACAAGGCCGCCGCCATGGCCAAAGCCGACAAGACCGATGCCAAGGCCGACATGAAAGCCGACAAGGCCGTGATCAAGGCCGACACCAAGGTTGACACCGTGCGCATCAAGGCCGCTGGCGACAAGGCCACTGCCAGCGCAGAAACCGCCGGCGCCAAGGCAGCAGCCACCGCCGACGTGAAAGCTGCCGGTGCGAAGTAATTACGATTGGCCGTCACATGATGCGGACAGGCGCCGCATCACCGCCTGAAGCTTGAAAAAGCGCCAGGGCAAAGACAAAAAAAGCAGGTTTCGGCCTCCTTTTTTTTCGTTTGTGGAGGCGCTTTCTGACGGCTTGTTTACCTCCGGCGTCATCGACTTCGTACACGCGGGCTGGGAGCATGGCGCTATCCAAACCACCAAGGAAGCACCATGCCCGCCTATGCTTTTGCCCTGCTGCGCAATGTGAAGATCAACGACGAGATCGCCAGCTACATCACGCGCATCGACGCCACACTCGCGCCTTTCGGCGGCGTGTTCAAGATCCACGGCGGCCGCACCGAGGTGGTCGAGGGCGTCTTCGATCACACCCTGGTGGCGATTGCCTTTCCCGACATGGACAGCGCGCGGCGCTGGTACGACTCCGAGGCCTACCAGGCGATCCTGCCGCTGCGCACCCACAACTCCGAAGGCATCACCTTTTTGATCGAAGGTGTGGAAGACGGATACCAGGGGAGGGAGATGATTGCCAAGCTCAATCCGTGTTGACGCCTGGCCGGTTTTGCGGGCTTGATCCGCAATCCATGCTGCGCGGACTCGACATCACGCTGCGTGTCCGGCTCGCGAGCCGGCAGCAGGACTTAACTCCCCACTCCCAACCCCCCGCCCTTCCCTCGCCCCGCTGGGCGAGAGAAGGG
>JAZKGR010000104.1:0-5188 GCA_040385775.1 Pseudomonadota bacterium | reverse complement strand
CGATGTTTCGCCGCGAGCGTCCGCAGCGCGGTCGTTATCGCCAGTTTCATCAGATTGGCGCCGAGGCCCTTGGTTTTGCCGGTCCTGACGTCGATGCCGAACTGATTCTGCTGGCGGCGGCGCTCTGGAAAGAGCTGGGGCTGCAGGACTGGCGGCTGGAGATCAACAGCCTGGGCCAACCCGAAGAACGCGCGCAACACCGCGCCGAACTGATTGCCCACCTGGAAAAACATGCTGACCTGCTTGATGAAGAAGCCCGCAGGCGCCTTCACAGCAACCCGCTGCGTATTCTCGACACCAAAAACCCGGCGATGAAACCGGTGGTGGACAGTGCGCCACGGCTGCTTGACTTCCTGGGCCCCGAATCACTCGCGCATTTCGAGGGCTTGAAAGCCATTCTCGACGCCAACGCGGTGCCCTGGACCCTGAACCACCGGCTGGTGCGCGGGCTCGACTATTACAACCTGACCGTGTTCGAGTTTGTGACAGACCGCCTCGGCGCCCAGGGGACGATTTGCGCAGGCGGCCGTTACGACTATCTGATCGAACAGATGGGCGGCAAGGCCGCGCCTGCGGTGGGCTGGGCGCTCGGCGTCGAGCGTGTGCTGGAACTCATCAAGGAGCAGGGCACGGCCATCGAGTTGCCGGTGCCGGATGCCTATGCCATCATTCCCGACGCGGCGGCCTGGCCCGCAGCGTCGCGCGCGCTGCAGGCCTTGCGCGCCGAAGGTGTCAGCGTGCAAATGCATGCCGGCAGCGCGGACGGCATGGGCAGCATGAAATCCCAGTTCAAGAAGGCCGATGGCAGCGGCGCGCGTTTTGCGCTGATTTTTGGCCAGACTGAGCTCGCTGCCGGGCAAGTGGCGGTCAAGACCCTGCGTGGGGAAAAGGCCGATGCTGCGCAGGGCCAGGTCCTGCAGCCGCTGGACGCCATTGCCTCCTGGGCGCAGGGGCTGCGCAGCGCCGCCTGACACGCACCCTACAATCGACACTCCCTGTTGGGCATCAACACATCTACGGACAGAACAAGAAGCGCTTTATGGCAAAACATCTCGATTTGGAAGAACAGGAGCAGCTTGACGAGCTCAAGCACTTCTGGAAGCAATACGGCAACCTGATCACCTGGGGTTTGATCGTCGTCTTCGGCGCCTTTGCCGCATGGAACGGTTACCAGTATTGGCAGCGCAGCCAGCAGGCGCAGGCCGCCGTCATGTACGACGAGGTCGAGCGCGCAGCAGCGTCAGGTGAAGCCAGCCGACTGGACCGCTCGCTGTCTGACATGAAGGACAAGTTCGGCAGCACCGCCTTTGCGCAACAGGCCGGGCTGCTGGCTGCCAAGACCTATTACGACAAGGGCAACATCGATGGCGCCAAAGCCGCCCTGACATGGGTGGCCGGGAAAAGTGCCGACGAAGGTTACCAGGCGATTGCCAAGCTCCGTCTGGCCGGCGTGTTGCTCGAAGCCAAGGCCCATGATGAAGCGCTGCAGCAGTTGTCGGGTGCCTTCCCCAAGGATTTCACGGCGCTGGTGGCAGACCGGCGTGGCGACATATTTGCTGCGCAAGGCAAAAAAGGCGAAGCCAAAACTGAATACGAAAAAGCCTGGAAGGGCATGGACGAGCGTACGGAGTACCGGCGCCTGGTCGAGGTCAAACTCAATGCGCTCGGAATCAATCCGTCAGCAGCATTGCCCGTCCCTGCAGCAGCTGCTGCAGCTTCTCCCGCGTCCGCCACGGAGGTCAAGCAGTGATTCTCAAGTCTTTCAGGCCTCTGGCCCACGCCACTAAAGCGCCGGCAGCTATTGTTTTGATAGCGCTCTTGTCCGGGTGTTCGATGTTCAGCGGATTTTTCGGCAGCTCCGTCAAGAAGCCGCAGCCGGCCGAATTGCAGCCGGTGGTTGCGCTGGTGCCGGTCCGGCAGGCCTGGACTGCCCGTATTGGTGAAGTCGGCTTTCCGCTCGAAGTCGAGGTGGCTGGCGACGCGGTAGTGGTCGCCAGCGCGGACGGCACGGTGGCCTCGCTCGATGCGCGCACCGGGCGCGACCTCTGGCGCACCAACATCGGCACGCCGATTGCCGCCGGTGTCGGCAGCGACGGCCAACTGGCCGCTGTGGTGACGCGCACCAACGAAGTGGTGGCCCTGGCCGGCGGCCGCGAAGTCTGGCGCCAGAAGCTGGCGGCGCAGGCTTTCAGTTCGCCTTTTGTCGCTGGCGGACGGGTTTTTGTGCTGGCCGCCGACCGCTCGGTCAATGCCTTTGACGGCCAGACCGGCCGCAAGCTCTGGACCCAGCAGCGCCCCAGTGAGCCGCTGGTGCTTCGCCAGTCCGGCGTCATGTTGGCCGTCGGTAACACGCTGGTGGTCGGGCTGGCCGGCCGGCTGACCGGACTGAATCCGCTCAACGGCAGCATTCTCTGGGAAGCACCGATTGCTTCGCCACGTGGCATCAATGACGTCGAGCGTCTTGTCGACCTCGTGGGCACAGTGAGCCGCAATGCCAGTACCGTCTGTGCCAGGGCTTTTCAGGCCAGCGTCGGTTGCGTCGATGCCGGGCGCGGCACCCTGCTGTGGAGCAAACCTGCGAACGGCGCCCAGGGCGTGGACGGCGACGACACTCTGGTATTTGGCACCGAAGCCGACGGCAAGGTGCTGGCCTGGCGCCGTAGCGATGGCGAAAGCGCCTGGAGCACCGACCGCCTGCGCTACCGCAGCCTGACCTCGCCCGTGGTGGTGGGGCGCTCCATTGCCATAGGCGATTCGGGCGGCTTCGTTCACTTGCTGTCGCGCGCCGATGGCTCCATGATGAATCGCCTTACCACTGACGGATCGCCCGTGGCGGCTGCTCCGGTGCTGGCCGGCAACACCCTGATCACCGTCAGCCGCTCAGGCGCCATCTACGGTTTTGCACCTGAATAATGGTGGCCCCCACGCTCGTCACTTCGTTTCTTTCGCTGCCCGCAAGGGGCTGATCGCCCCGCCTTGAATGCCCTTTTGTGAAACCTGTTCTCGCCCTGGTCGGTCGCCCCAATGTGGGCAAATCGACGATTTTTAACCGGCTCACCAAGTCGCGTGATGCGATCGTGGCCGACTATGCCGGCCTGACCCGGGACCGCCATTACGGCAACGGCCGTCTGGGTTCTCAGGAATTCATCGTCATCGACACCGGCGGCTTCGAGCCCAAGGCCATCGACGGCATCTACAAGGAAATGGCCAAGCAGACCCGGCAGGCGGTGGCCGAGGCAGACGTTGTCGTGTTCGTGGTTGACGCGCGCGCCGGCGTGAACGCCCAGGACCATGAAATCGCCAAATACCTGCGCAAGCTCGGCAAACCGACCGTGCTGACGGCCAACAAGGCCGAAGGCATGACGGAAGGCGTTCAGCTGTCCGAGTTTTTTGAGCTCGGCCTGGGCGAGGTGCTTGCCGTCTCCGCCTCCCATGGCCAGGGCATGCGCACGCTGGTGGAGATGGCCCTCGCGCCGCTTCATTTGCCGGACCCGGACGAGGAGGGCGAACCCGCCGACCCGACGGTGATCAAGCTGGCGGTCGCTGGCCGGCCCAATGTGGGCAAATCGACGCTGATCAACACCTGGCTCGGCGAGGAGCGCCTGGTGGCCTTTGACCAGCCGGGCACGACGCGTGACGCGATTTCCGTTCCTTTCGAGAAGGCCGGCCAGAAATTCGAGCTGATCGACACCGCCGGTCTGCGCCGCAAGGGCAAAGTCTTTGAAGCCATTGAGAAGTTCTCCGTGGTCAAGACCTTGCAGGCCATCGAAAGCGCCAATGTGGTGCTATTGCTGCTCGACGCCACCCAGGGCGTGACCGACCAGGACGCCCACATTGCCGGTTACATCCTGGAAAGCGGCCGTGCGGTGGTGCTGGCGGTCAATAAATGGGATGCGGTAGACAGCTACCAGCGTGAAACCCTTGAGCGCTCGGTCGAGACACGCCTGTCCTTCCTGAAATTTGCGTCCATCCACAACATTTCGGCGATCAAGCGGCAGGGCCTGGGCCCGGTCTGGAAGTCCATCGTGCAGGCCCATGCCTCGGCCAATCGCAAGATGTCCACCCCGGTGCTGACCCGCCTGCTGCTGGAGGCGGTGCAGTTCCAGAGCCCGCAAAGGGCGGGCATGTTCCGCCCCAAACTGCGTTATGCCCACCAGGGCGGCATGAACCCGCCCATCATCATCGTCCACGGCAATTCGCTGGAACATGTGACGGACGCCTACAAGCGCTTCCTCGAAGGGCGTTTCCGCAAGGAGTTCGAACTGGTCGGCACCCCGCTGCGCATCCAGATGAAGTCGTCGAGCAACCCTTTTGCCGACAAAGATACGTCATAAACCTGCGTTCGCGCCCGAAGGCGTGTGGTAAGGTGAAGTTCTATCAACTCTTGAACACGGAAAATATCGTGAGCAATAACAAAGGTCAGCTGTTGCAGGACCCGTTCCTCAACACTTTGCGTCGTGAGCATGTACCGGTGTCGATTTACCTCGTCAACGGCATCAAGCTTCAGGGCCAGATCGAATCTTTCGATCAATATGTCGTGCTGCTGCGCAACACCGTCACCCAGATGGTCTACAAGCACGCGATTTCGACCATTGTTCCCGGTCGTGCCGTCAATTTTGCTGCGGCTGAAGCTCCGGAAAGCCCAGCCAGCTGAGTCCTCTGGACACTCCCTCGACATCGCTCCCCCTGGCCATTCTGGTCGGGGTTGATCTGGGCGGTCCCAACTTTGATGCCGGCCTGCAGGAGCTGGGCCTGCTGGCCCAGACCGCCGGCCTGCAGCCGGTTGCGCGCGTCGTGTGCAAGCGCCGGGCACCCGACGCCGCGCTGTTTATCGGCAGCGGCAAGGCTGACGAGATCAAAATGCTGGCCCTGGAAACCGGTGCCAGCGAAATCCTGTTCGACCAGTCCCTGAGCCCTGCACAGCAGCGCAACCTCGAGCGGGTGCTGGGCCTGCCGGTCAACGACCGCACCTTGCTGATCCTCGAGATTTTTGGCCAGCGCGCGCGCAGCCACGAGGGCAAGCTGCAGGTGGAACTCGCCCGGCTGCAGTACCTGTCGACACGCCTGGTGCGGCGCTGGTCCCACCTGGAGCGGCAAACCGGCGGCGCTGGTGTGCGTGGCGGCCCTGGCGAGAAGCAGATCGAGCTCGACAAACGCATGATCGGCGAGTCCATCAAGCGCACCAAGG
>JAZKGR010000103.1:0-3877 GCA_040385775.1 Pseudomonadota bacterium | reverse complement strand
AGACCACCCGGCAGGAGCTAGCCAACATGGATCCCGGATCAAGTCCGGGATGACACGCGAAGAGCGTGGCGCTCCGCTTCCCCACCCGTCGGGCTGGGCCGAGGAGCACAGGTAAAAGCGGATCAGGGCGAGCGATTGTCTGAGCGAAGCGAGTTCGAGCTCGACCCCGCTTTTACCGAGCACCGCAGGTTGCCCCGAAGCGCAGCGCAGGGGACCCAGACCATCGGGTCGCCTTTTTCTTTGCTTACTTTCTTTTTGGCGACGCAAAAAGAAAGTGAGTTGCCGCCGGGCAACCCCCGGCTTGTTGGCAGACCAAACGGTACGAGCATGCCAACAGGATCCCGGATCAAGTCCGGGATGACAAGCGGGCGAGTCGATGCAGGCTCCGATCGGCTCGCTTTCGCGGCCATCGACGCTTTGTTACATGGTAATCAGCTACCCTTTACCTCCACTGAGGGGAAAACGTGGCCTTATCCATTGCAAAAACAATCACCGCCCTGCTCGCCGCGGGCGCGCTGCAAGCCCAGGCGCTGCAGATCACCAGTGTCTCGCCCCAAGGCGAAATTTCCCGGGTGCGCCAGGTCGTCGCGAAGTTCGACGACAGTGCGGTCAACTTCGGCGACCCGAAAGCCCCCGCGCCGCTGAACCTGAGTTGCAACGACGCGCAGGCGACGAAGGGGACAGGCCGCTGGCTCAACGACCGCCAGTGGGTGTTTGATTTCGAGAACGACCTGCCGCCGGGCGTGCGTTGTTCGCTACAGGTGGTGCCCACCTTCCAGTCGCCGAAAAGCCAGGCCATCGCCGGCAAGGCAAGTTATGCCTTCAGCACCGGCGGGCCCTTCATCCAGACCCTGCGGCCGTCGACCTACCAGCGCATCGACGAAGAGCAGTACTTCGTGCTGCAGCTCAACGGCCCGGCCACACTCGCCAGCATCCGCGAGAACGTCTGGTGTTCGGTCGAAGGCCTCGGCGAACGGGTGCCGGTCAAGCTGATCGAAGGCAATGAGCGTGCGGCGCTGCTCAAGTCACTGAACCTGGACAAGGCTGCGGCGGCCGATCCGCTGCGTATCGCCACCCTCGCCTGCAACCGGCGGCTCACGGCCGCGAGCAAGCTCCAACTGGTTTACGGAAAGGGTGTCGCCACACCGAGTGGCGTCGCCAACTCGGTCGAAAAACGCTACAACTTCCAGGTACGTGAGCCGTTTACCGCGAGCTTCAGTTGCGAACGGGAAAACGCGCAGTCGGCCTGTCTGCCGATTCGGCCCCTGCGGCTGGATTTCAACGCGCCGGTACCGCGCAAGCTGCTGGAAGCGATTCGCCTGAAGTCTGCCAAAGACACGCTCAAGCCGACGTTTGATGCCGAAGGCGACAGCGACAACGTGCTCAACAACGTGAGCTTCAAACCGCCGCTGGCCGAACAGACGCCGTACACGCTGGAACTGCCCAAAGACTTCAAGGACGCTTCCGGCCGCGCACTGAACAACGCCGACAGCTTCCCGCTCAAGGTCGCTACCGGCGCCATGCCGCCGCTGGCCAAGTTCGCCGCCGCGCCTTTTGGCATCGTCGAGCGTTTTGCCGAACCCGGCGCCAAGGCGGGCGACCCCGCGCTGCTGCCGGTCACGCTGCGCAATGTCGAAGCCGCGTTGAAGGCTCAAGGTCTGACGCCCGCCGCCGGCAAGGTCAGCGACCTGCAGCCGAAGACCGATGCCGACATCATTGCCTGGTTCCGCAAGGTGCAGCGCTACGACAACTATCAGGTTGAACGCAAGAAGGCCGCCGCCGACATCAAGGGCCCGCTGCCGAAAATTGTCGATGCGGACAACAAGGACTATGTGCAGTCGCGCATGTTGTCGCTGCTGGCCGGCCAAGCGGGTGTGAAAACGCTGGACCTGCCGCAGCCCGCGAGCGGCGACCCGCGCCCTTTTGAAGTCGTGGGCATTCCGCTGGCGCCGGGCTTTCACGTGGTCGAGATCGCCTCGCAAAAACTCGGCAACTCGCTCCTCGATGAACGGAATGGCGCCAGCCGGACCATGGTTGTGCGCACCTCGGCCCTGGTCACCAACCTCGGCGTGCATTTCAAGCTGGGACGCGAAAACGCGCTGGCCTGGGTCACCACCCTGGACAAGGGCGCGCCGGTGGCCGGCGCCACGGTGCGGGTCTCAAACTGCAGCGGCGAGGAACTCGCCAAGGCCGTGACCAATGCGCAAGGCATTGCAAATTTCAAGGGCCTGGCGTCCGAGCCGCCACGCTGCAGCGGCGACGACTACCGCAACGCCTACTTCGTGAGTGCGCGCAGCACGACCGACAGCATTGAGGACATGAGTTTCACCTGGAGCGACTGGCACAAAGGCATAGAGCCCTGGCGCTTCAACGTGCCGACCAGCCGCGACCCCCTGCCCGACGAACGGGCCCACACGATCTTTGACCGCACCCTGTTCCGTGCCGGTGAAACGGTGTCGATGAAACACCTGCTTCGCACCGAAACCAGCCAGGGATTCGGTCTGCCGGACACCACACCTGCCACCCTCGTCGTCACGCACGTGGGCAGCGGCCAGCAATACACCCAGCCTATCACCTGGCGCAAGACCGCCACCGGAGGGCAAAGCGCCGAAAACACCTTTGCGATCCCGCCGGCCGCCAAGCTTGGGGTGTATGAAGTGCAGCTCAAGGCCGGCGGAGACAGCGGCAATAGCGGTCGCGGCGACAACAGTGGCAGCAACCGCAGCTTCACCAGCGGGCAGTTCCGCGTCGAAGAGTTCCGCCTGCCGGTGCTGGAGGGCCGTATCCAGCCCAGCGAGAAAAAAGCCCTGGTCAACGTCAAGGCCGTGCCGACGGATGTGCAGATCAACTATGTATCAGGTGGTGGCGCGGCCAACCTGCCAGTGCGGGTCTCGGCGCTGTTACGTGGCAAAAGCCTGAGCTACAGCGACTACGACGCCTTTACTTTCTCACCACCGCGCGTGCAGCGTGCCGCCAGTGAAGGTGGCGAAGAAGAAGCCACGGCCTCGCAAGACCAGCGCGTCGTCGCCGACAAGCTCGCCCTGACACTGGACCGCAACGGCGCCGGCAAAACCAGCATCATCGACCTGCCCGCCAGCAAACAGCCGCAGGAGCTGCTGCTGGAAGCCAGCTACGCCGACCCCAACGGCGAGGTGCAGACGATACGCAGCGTGGCCACACTCTGGCCGGCCGCCGTGGTCGCCGGCATCAAGACCGAAGGCTGGGTGTCTGCCAGCCAGAAGATCAAGTTCCAGGCGCTGGCCCTGAATCTCGACGGCAAACCTGCCGCCGGCGTGCCGCTGGAGGTCAAGGCGGTGGCGCGCATTGTCACCACCAGCCGCAAACGCATGGTCGGTGGCTTCTACACTTACGACAACAAGACCGATATCAAGGACCTCGGCAGCGTCTGCAGCGGCAAAAGCGACAGCCGCGGCCTGCTGCTGTGCGAGGCCAAACTCGGCGAGCCCGGCGAGGTCGAGTTGGTGGTGACCGCGAAGGACAGCAGCGGCAACAGCATCCAGGCGGCCAGTTCGGTGTATGTCACCAAGCAGGGCGAGCTCTGGTTTGGCGGCGAAGACCATGACCGCATGGACCTGCTGCCTGAGAAGAAGACCTACCAGCCCGGCGAGACCGCCAAGTTCCAGGTGCGCATGCCTTTCCGTTTCGCCACCGCGCTGGTGGCGATCGAACGCGAAGGCATCATCGAGACCCAGGTGGTCCAGCTCAATGGCCAGGACCCGACCGTGCAGCTGCAGGTCAAGGAAGGCTGGGGGCCGAATGTCTATGTCAGTGTGCTGGCGCTGCGTGGCCGCCTGCGCGAGGTGCCCTGGTACAGCTTTTTCACCTGGGGCTACAAGGCGCCGCGTGAATGGTGGAC
>JAZKGR010000102.1:0-3744 GCA_040385775.1 Pseudomonadota bacterium | reverse complement strand
GCAGCGGCCACAGGTACTGGTTCCAGCCGTAGATGAACTGGATCACGAACAGCGCGGCCATCGAGGTTTTTGACAGCGGCAGCAGCACGTCCTTGAAGAAGCGCATGGGCCCCGCGCCGTCAACGCGTGCCGCCTCGACCAGTTCGTCGGGCACCGTCATGAAGAACTGCCTGAACAAAAAGGTGGCGGTGGCCGACGCGATCAACGGAATCGTCAGGCCCGACATGCTGTTGAGCATGCGCAGGTCGGAAATGACCTCGTAAGTCGGGCCGATACGCACCTCCACCGGCAGCATCAGTGTCACGAAAATCATCCAGAACACCAGGTTCTTGAAGGGGAAGCGGAAGTACACGATGGCGAAGGCCGAGAGCAGCGAGATGGCGATCTTGCCGATGGCGATGATCAGCGCGCTGACCAGGCTGATGCCCATCATGGGCAGGGCCGGGGAGACCGTGGCACCGGCCTCGGTCTTGCCGCCGAACAGCGCGAAGCGGTAACTTTCCACGATGTTGTTGCCGGGCAGAAGCGAGATAGGGTTGCTCGCATTGATCTGCTGCGCCGTCTGCGTCGAGCCGATGAAGGTGACGTAGATCGGGAAGAACACAACAACGACCCCGAGGATCAGGATCGCGTGTGCGACGAAGTCGAGGATGGGGTTTCTCTGAATCATTTCAGTAGTGCACTTTCTTCTCGACGAACTTGAATTGGACGACGGTCAGTACAACAACAATCACCATCAGCACGACCGACTGCGCGGCCGAGCCGTTGATGTCCATGGCCTTGAAGCCGTCGTAATACACCTTGTAAACCAGAATCGAGGTGTCCTTGCCCGGGCCGCCGCTGGTGGCGGCATCGACGATGGCAAAGGTTTCGAAGAAGGCGTGCACGACGTTGATGACCAGCAGGAAAAAGGTGGTCGGCGACAGCAGCGGCCAGACGATGCTCCAGAAGCGCTTCCAGGGCGAGGCGCCGTCGATGGTCGCCGCCTCGATCAGTGAGTGCGGGATCGACTGCAGGCCGGCCAGGAAGAACAGGAAGTTGTAGGAGATGTATTTCCAGATCGACGCCATGACGATCAGCGCCATCGCGTGGTTGCCGTTGAGGACATGGTTCCACTCAAAGCCCATCTCGATCAGTGCGTACCGGATCACGCCGTAGGGCGAGGCGAACATCATCAGCCACAACACGCCGGCCACCACCGGCGCCACCGCATACGGCCAGATCAGCAGCGTTTTGTAGATGCCGGCGGCGCGCACCACCCGGTTGGCCATCACAGCCAGCAGAAGCGCCAGCGACATGCCGCCGACCGCCACCAGCGCCGAAAAGATCGCCGTGACACGGAACGAGTCCAGGTAGCCGGGGTCGGCGAACAGGCGGCGGAAATTTTCCAGGCCGACAAATTCACTGTAGGCGCCGAATGCGTCTTCCTGCAGCACGCTCTGGTACAGCGCCTGGCCGGCCGGCCAGAAAAAGAAGACCAGGATGATCGCCATCTGCGGCGCGATCAGCGCCCACGGCAGCCACGTCGATTTGAAGAGGACTCGTTTTTCCATGCCGTTATTGTCGCCTGCAAAAAAACACCCTCCCCCGCTTGGCGGGGGAGGGCAGGGGAGGGGGTGCCGTCAATGCGGCCATGGCAAAAAGTCCGTTAGGACTTATTTGCTTTCTGGAAGCGTTCGAGCTGTTCGTTGCCGCGCTTGACCGCATTGTCCAGCGCTTGTTTGGCCGGCTTGCTGCCCTGCCACACGCCTTCGAGTTCCTCGTCAATGATAGTGCGAATCTGCACGAAGTTGCCCAGGCGCACACCACGCGACTTGTCAGTGGTCTTGCGGATCATCTGGTTGACCGACACGTCGAAACCCGGATTTTGCTTGTAGAAGCCGGATTTTTCGGTCAGGTCAAACGACGCCTTGGTCACCGGCAGGTAACCGGTGCGCTGGTGGCTGGCGGCTGCCACTTCCGGCTTGGACAGGTGGTTGAGGAAAGCAGCCACGGCTTTGTATTCCTCAGGCTTCTTGCCCGACATCACCCAGATGCTGCCGCCGCCGATGACGGTGTTCTGCGGCGCGCCCTGCACGTCGGGGTAATAGGGGAGCGTACCGATGCCGTAGCCGAACTTGCTGTTGCGCTTGACGTTGCCGGACAGACCCGAGGAGCCGGTGATCATCGCGCACTCGCCCGACACGAAGGTGGCGTCCGCCTTGTTCTCGCGGCCCTTGTACACAAACAGACCGGTCTTGGCCATGTTGCCCAGGTTTTCGATGTGGCGCACATGCAGCGGGCTGTTGAAGGCCAGGCGCGTGTCGGTGCCGCCGAAACCGTTGTTTTTGGTCGCGTACAGCACGTTGTGCCAGGCCGAGAAGCTCTCGAGCTGGGTCCAGCTGATCCAGCTGGTGGTGAACGGGCACTTGTGGCCCGACGCCTTGAGTTTGGCCGCTGCCAGCGCGACTTCAGGCCAGGTGGTCGGTGGTTTCTCGGCGTCCAGGCCGGCCGCCTTGAAGGCATCCTTGTTGTAGTGGAAGACCGGCGTCGAGCTGTTGAAGGGGTAGCTCAACATCTGGCCGTTGGGGGCCGTGTAGTACCCGGAGACTGCCGGCACATACACGGCGGGATCAAATTTCAGGCCGGCGTCGGCCATCACCTTGCCGACCGGCACGGTGGCGCCCGTGGCCGCCATCATGGTGGCGGTGCCGACCTCGAACACCTGGATCATGTGTGGCGCGTTGCCGGCACGGTAGGCGGCGACACCGGCGGTCATCGACTCTGCGTAGCTGCCCTTGAAGGTGGGCGTGACCTTGTAGTCCTTCTGGCTGGCATTAAAGTCCTTGGCCAGGTCATTGACCCACTCGCCGAGGGCGCCGCCCATGGAATGCCACCACTGGACTTCGGTCTGGGCGTGGCTGGCGACGGGCGCAACAAATGCGCAGGCCGCCAGGGTAATGGCGGTAAAGCTTTTTTTCATGACAACTCCTGGATGGAACGATGGTTCAAACAATAAACCGCCTAGTCTAAGAACGATTTATGACAGTTCGATTTAAACGGCGTGACAGTTTCCCGACAAGCGGGTTTCCACGCAGGCCTTCCGGTGCGCCTTTGTGAATGTTGCGCTGCGGTAACATAGGGGCAACGCGCCGGACACAGGCCCACAGGCCTCTTTCGCAACCGGCCTCCCACGATGAACGCTCCTGAATCCCTTCAAAAGTTAAGCGCCCTGGCCGGTGAGGCCGGTCCCGGCGCAAGCCGCATCCGCGAGATTCCCTACAACTACACCTCGTTTTCAGACCGGGAGGTGGTGATCCGCCTGCTGGGCGCGCGCGCCTGGGACCTGCTGAACCTGCTGCGCGACGAACGCCGCACCGGCCGCTCGGCCCGCATGTTGTATGAGGTTCTGGGCGATATCTGGGTGGTGCAGCGCAATCCTTATTTGCAGGATGACCTGCTGGACAATCCCAAGCGCCGCCGCATGCTGGTTGAAGCGCTGCAACACCGCCTGGGCGAGGTCGAAAAACGCCGCACGCCCGAGCAGGACAGCCAGCGCGATGCCATCGTGGTCGAACTGCTGGACGCGGCCAAAAGCGCGGTGGCCCAGTTCGCCACGTCCTTTGAAAACATGTACGACCTGCGCCGCCTGACCGCGCGAAAACTCGGCAAGCTGACGCAGAAAGACAACATCAAGTTTGACGGCCTGTCGCGTGTCTCGCATGTGACTGATGCCACCGACTGGCGCGTCGAATACCCGTTTGT
>JAZKGR010000101.1:0-2033 GCA_040385775.1 Pseudomonadota bacterium | reverse complement strand
TACCTCGACGCCTTTCGCGAACTGTTGCTGCCGCAAACCACCGTGCTGGTGGGCAACCACAGCAGCTTGTGGCGCTGGCTGCTGCCGGACTGGGCCGGCGACAAAAGCCCGTCGGCCCGCGATATCGCCAAGGCTGCCGCCGAGTTCGGTGTGCCTTACACGCTGGTCACCGGCATTCCCCTGCCCGATCAGTTCATCGACAACGTGCTGGCCACGCCGCAGGCCGTGCTCTACAGCGAAAAGTTCGAGCGGTTTGAAGCCGTGTTTGCAGGCGCCGGTGACACCTTGACCGCCGCAGTCACGGCGCTGCTGGCCAACGGACACAACCTGCAGGCCGCCACCAGCGAAGCCCTGACCTACCTCGATCACAGCCTGGACGCCGGGTTTCACCCCGGCATGGGCCACATCGTGCCCGACCGCCTGTTCTGGGCCCAGACAGATGACACCCCTCCCGATGGCGATGACGATAGCGATGAAACCTCCAGCGCTGATCCCGTCCCCGCTCTGCCCTCCTTTGACCTACCCACCAATGGCACCAAGCACTAGCTCCGATACCTCCCGAAATTCCCTCCTGTTTGAACGCGCCCGCGCGCTGATACCCGGTGGCGTCAATTCCCCGGTACGCGCCTTCAAGGCGGTCGGCGGTACACCTCGGTTTGTGCAGCGTGCACAGGGCGCTTACTTCTGGGACGCCGACGGAAAACGCTACATCGACTACATCGGATCCTGGGGCCCCATGATCCTGGGACATGGGCACCCCGCCGTGGTCGAGGCCGTCCAAAAGGCGGTGCTGGAAGGCTTTTCTTACGGCGCACCGACCGAGCGCGAAGTCGAACTGGCCGAAGAAATCGTCAAGCTGGTTCCCTCCATCGAAATGCTGCGCCTGGTCAGCTCCGGCACCGAGGCCGGCATGAGCGCCATCCGCCTCGCCCGCGGCGCCACCGGCCGCAGCAAGATCATCAAGTTCGAAGGCTGTTACCACGGCCATGCTGACGCCCTGCTGGTCAAAGCCGGGTCAGGACTGGCCACCTTTGGCAACCCGACCAGCGCCGGAGTGCCCCCCGAGGTGGTGCAGCACACGCTGGTTCTCGAATACAACCACATTGCCCAGCTCGAAGAAGCCTTCGCCCTGCACGGAAGCAGTACCGCCTGCCTGATCATCGAGCCGATCGCCGGCAACATGAACTTTGTGCGTGCCAGTGTGCCCTTCATGAAACGCTGCCGTGAACTCTGCACCCAGTACGGCGTGTTACTGGTGTTTGATGAAGTGATGACCGGTTTCCGCGTCGCGCTGGGCGGCGCGCAAAGTATTTACGCGAAAAGCATTCCCGGCTTCAAGCCCGACATGACGGTGCTGGGCAAGGTCATAGGCGGTGGCATGCCGCTGGCGGCTTTCGGCGGCACCCGTGCCGTCATGGAGCAACTGGCACCGCTTGGCCCGGTGTACCAGGCCGGTACGCTGTCCGGAAATCCGGTGGCCACCGCCTGTGGCCTGGCCACGCTGCGCGAAATCTCCAAACCCGGTTTTTATGAAGCACTGGGTGAGCGCACGCGCAGCCTGACCAGCGGCCTGACGCAGGCTGCCGCACATGCTGGCGTCACTTTTTGCGCAGACAGCGAGGGCGGCATGTTCGGTTTTTTCCTGCTGGACAAGCTGCCGCAGAACTATGCCACCGTCATGACCACCGACAGTCCGGCCTTCAACCGCTTCTTCCATGCCATGCTGGACAAAGGTGTGTACTACGCGCCGGCCCTGTATGAAGCCGGTTTTGTCAGCTCGGCGCACACGGCGGCGGACATTGCTGAGACCGTCGAAGCCGCAACGCAATTTTTCGCGGGCCGCTGAGTTTTTTGTAGGCGTCACGCTGCGGCTCGGGCTTGCCTCGGGCAGTAGTTTGAACTCCCCACTCCCTCCCCTAGCCCCTCCCTCGCCCCGCTGGGCGATGGAAGGGGACCTCATTTGGCTGCGTGCGCTGCGCTCGCGTGCAAACATGACCGTCTGTTGGGATTCCCGCAGAAGAAGCGCTGCGCGC
>JAZKGR010000100.1:0-4893 GCA_040385775.1 Pseudomonadota bacterium | reverse complement strand
CGATGAAGCTGCTGCTGCTCTACCGCCGGCGCTGGGCGCTGTTTTACCTGCCGCTGATGCTGCTGGCGCTGGCCGCGCTGTGGTGGTCGGCGACCTCGTGGAAGGCATTGCCGCCCACCAAAGTCCTGATCGCGGCCGGCTCCCAGCAAGGCAGCTATGCCCAACTGGCCCAGCGCTACGCCGAACACCTGGAGCAACTCGGACTCGGCGTCGAAATCGTTTATTCAAACACGCAAAAAGGCTCGCTGGAACGTGTGCGGGCCGGCGACAACGCTGACATTGGTTTTGCACACGGCATCTATGCGAGCAGCATCAAGGATGTGCAAGCCCTGGCCGTGATCGGACGCGAACCGGTGTGGATTTTCACCCACCTGCCGGGGCTGACCTCCCTGTCGCAAGCCAAAGGCCTCAAGCTGGCCGCCGGTACGGCCAACTCGTCCTCACGCAGCGCCGCCCGGACGCTGCTGACCCATGCCGGCGTGCGCGAAACCGAGGTGACCTTTGTCAACACTTCGGGGCTGGACGCTGCCAACGCCCTGCTCGACGGCAAGATCGACCTGTTTTTTGAAGCAGCCGGCGAAGACGCCCAGGCGATTCGGCTGCTGAACCAGAGCAACCTCGTGCATTTGCTGGGCACCGAGCGTGCCGGCGCGCTGTCGGCGCAGGAGCCGCGTCTGCAGTCCATCCTGTTGCCGCAGGGCGCCATCGAACTGCGCGGCGATGTCCCGCCACGCGACCTCATCCTCATGGGGATGCAAACCCATTTGCTGGTGCGGCCCGACATGCACCCGGCGCTGCAGCGCGCGGTGATTGATGCGGCCGTCGAGATCCACCAGTTCCCCAGCTTTCTGCAACGCCACGGCCAGTTTCCGGGCTTTCGCGGCAGCGACTTTCCGCTGTCGCCGCATGCACGCGCGCTCAGCCTGGGCAGCCGGCCGTGGCTGGAGTCGCTGCTGCCTTACCGCCTGGCGCAATGGGCGGAGCTGCTGCTGTATGCGGTGCTTCCGGTGCTGCTGCTCAGCGGCATCCTGCTGGCCTGGATACCGCGGCTGTTCGACTGGCGCATCAGCGCGGCGATGCAAAATTTCTACGGTGAACTGAAATTTCTCGAAACCGACATCGAAAAAACCGTCACCGAGGACCCGATGTCGCTGCGCCGCTTGCTGGGCCAGCTCGACAACATCGAAAAACAGGTCACCCAACTGGACCTGCCGGCCGAGTTTTCCGAGCGCTGGTACACCCTGCGCGAGCACCTGGCCGCTGCCCGGGAAAGACTGCTGACGCTGCGGGCGCGCTAGCGCAAATCGATGGCGCACTAAACTCGGTGCCTCCGGCCAGTATCTGGCCTGCCGTCAACGCATCCTGAAAGCCCGACACACTCATGAACATCGTCATCACCGGCGGCGCCGGATTTTTGGGCGTACGCCTGGCCCGTGAATTGCTCCAGAACAAAACGCTGTCGCTGGTCGGCAGCCCGGCTCAGGCCATCACCCGCATCACGCTGGTGGACCGCGCGGCGCCACCGGCAGACCTGCTGGCCGACAGCCGGGTGTTTGCCATCGAAGGTGATCTGAACGCACTGCTGGAGCCGGGTAACACGGCAACGCCCGTCATCACCGAAGCAACGTCGCTGGTTTTCCATCTGGCGGCTGCAGTCAGCGGCGAGTGCGAGGCCGACTTCGACCTCGGCATGCGCAGCAATCTGGACGCCACCCGCGCATTGCTGCAAGTCTGCCGCACGCTCAAGACCCGACCGACCGTGGTTTTTGCCAGCTCGCTGGCCGTGTTTGGCAACTCGCCCGAGCAGCCGCTGCCCGAGGTGATCACCGACACCACCCTGCCCACCCCGCAAAACAGCTATGGCATCCAGAAATTCATCGGCGAACAACTGGTGGCCGACTATGCGCGCAAGGGCTTTGTCCGCGGCCGCAATGTGCGGCTGATGACCGTCAGCGTGCGCCCCGGCAAACCCAATGGCGCGGCCTCGAGTTTTCTCAGCGGCATGATCCGCGAACCGCTGGCCGGCGTGCGCGCCGTTTGCCCGGTCGCACCTGAAACGCCGGTGGCGCTGTCCTCGCCGGGCCACACCATAGACGGACTGATTCGTGCCGCCGCGGCCAGCGATGCGGACTGGGGGGCGCGCACCGCCATCAACCTGCCGGCGCTCAAAACCACCGCCGGCGAGATGGCGACAGCCCTGGCCCGTGTCGCCGGCAAGGACATCGCTGCGTTGATTGACTGGCAACCGGACCCCGTAATCGCAAAAATTGTGACCAGCTGGCCGGCTCACATCCAGGCCGACCGGGCAGCCGGCCTGGGCCTGCTGCCGGAGAAAAATTTCGACGACATCATTCGCGCCTACCTCAGCGAAAACCCCTATGCGGTGAAGCAGCCCGTGCGGTGAGAATTGCAAGTTGTATGACAACTTTGTCATTCACCCCTGTTTCACGCCCTTTTACTTCGAGGAGACACTCATGACATTTTTCAAACCTGCGCTTTCCAGGCTGGCCCTGGGCATGACATTGGCGCTCGGCCTGGTCGCCGGCGCCGCCGCCCAGACCACCATGAAGATCAGCATCTCGACGGCGCAGAACTCGCACCAGGGCGTGGCCATCGACACGTTTGCGCGCGAAGTTGAAAAACGCACAGGCGGTCGCTACAAGATCCAGACCTTCTACAACGGCTCCCTCGGCGGTGAGCGTGAGTCGATTGAAGCGGCCCAGCTCGGCACCCAGGAGCTGGCTTTCTCATCGACCGGCCCGGTCCCCAACTTTGTACCGGAGACCAAAATCCTCGACGTGCCCTTCCTGTTTCGCGACAAGGCCCATGCCCGCGCGGTACTTGACGGCCCGATCGGCCAGGACCTGCTGACCAAATTCGACGCCAAGGGTTTCAAGGCGCTCGGCTGGGCCGAGAACGGTTTCCGTCACATGACCAATAGCAAGCGCGATGTCAAGGTGCCCGAAGACCTCAAGGGCCTGAAAATGCGCACCATGGAAAACCCGGTGCACATCGCCGCCTACAAGGGCTTCGGCATCGTGACCACACCAATGGCCTTCCCGGAAGTCTTCACCGCGCTGCAGCAAGGCACGGTTGACGGCCAGGAAAACCCGCTGTCGGTCATCATCTCCGCCAAGTTTGACCAGGTGCAAAAACACCTATCACTGACCGGCCACGTCTACTCGCCCTGCATCTGGGTCATGAACAAGGCGGCTTTCGACAAGCTCAGCGCCGCTGACAAAAAGCACTTCCTCGACGCCGCAGCAGAAGGCACCAAAGCCAACCGCGCACGCGTGGACGAGGACGATGCCAAGGGTGTGGCTGACCTGCGCGCCAAAGGCATGACCGTGATCGACACCCTGGACAAAGGCAAGTTTGTCGCGGCACTTGCACCCGTCAACGCCGAGTTCGAGAAGCAGTTTGGCAAAGCCAACATCGACAAGATCCGCGCCGTCAAATAAGCATTAGCCCTTCCCTGCTACGATTTTTGTAGCTCGACACGCCCGCAGCCAGAAGGCTTGCGGGCGTTTTCCTTGCAGACCGGTACGCCATGAAACACGCTTTTCTCAAACTCGAACGCTGGACCACGGGCTTTGCCACGCTGGTGGCCTGCCTCATGCTGGTGATTGCCTCCTCACTCGGCATGTTCCAGATCGTCACGCGTTTTGTGCTGGAGCAACCTGCCGAGTGGACCGAGATCCTGATCCGCCTGTCGCTGATCTGGATGGTCTTCATGGGCATCCCGGCCGCGTTCCGCCAGGGCGCCATGGTCAGCGTCGATGTGCTCTACCGCTGGAGCCCGGTCAAGGTCAAACGCGTGCTGGACTGGGTGGTGTGCCTGGCCGCGCTGCTGCTGATAGCCATCATCATCTGGTGGGGCTGGGACTATGCCCTGCGCGGCCGCGTGCAGTCGATGGCGGGCCTGGAATCGATTTCAATGTTCTGGGGCTATGTCGCGATGCCGATTGGCGCCACGTTCTGCGTGATCGGCATCATCGGCAACCTGATGGACCCACAGCGCCAGGAACTGGAGACCGCGCAATGACCGCCGTGATGTTGACGACCATGATCGTCTGTTTTGCACTGACGATATCCGTCGCAGTGTCCATCGGCCTGGCCGCCATCTTCGGCATCCAGGCCTCCAACGCCCACATGCTGATCTCCGTCAAGGAGATGTTCAACGCGATCAACAAGTTTCCGCTGGCGGCGATTCCGTTTTTTATCCTCGCCGGCAACTTGATGGAAACCGGTGGCATCTCGCGCCGGCTGGTCGAGTTTGCGAAAAGCATCGTCGGCGGCGTGCAGGGCGGGCTGCCCATGACCTGCGTGCTGACCTGCATGATTTTTGCAGCAGTCTCAGGCTCTTCGGTGGCCACCACCTTTGCGGTCGGCGCCATTTTGATTCCCGCGCTGATCAAACACGGCTACCCCACCAGTTATGCCGCGGCACTGCAGGCCACCAGCGCCGAGCTGGGGGTGATCATTCCGCCCTCGATTCCGATGATTCTTTATGGCGTCAGTGCCGAAGTCTCCATCGGCGAGCTGTTCATCGCCGGCGTGGGTCCCGGCATCCTGATCAGCGTGTCATTGATGATTTTTGTCTACGTGTACTGCCGAATCAAGGGCTGGGGCAAAAACGACGGCGACGGCCGGCTCGGCTTCTTCAAGGCCACCTGGCAGGCTGGCTGGGCGCTGCTGATGCCAGTCATCATCCTGGGTGGCATTTACGGCGGCATCTTCACACCGACCGAAGCCGCCGCCGTCGCGGTGTTTTATGCGCTGGTTGTCGGTGTGGTGATCTACCGCGAGATCAGCCTGCCCAGCCTGATGGTGGTGCTGCGCAAATCGGTGATCTCCAGCGCCGTCATCATGTTCATCATCGCCAACGCCGGT
>JAZKGR010000099.1:0-8109 GCA_040385775.1 Pseudomonadota bacterium | reverse complement strand
AGGGAAGAAAAATGATTAGCGATAGTTAAAGTATTTGATACTATTGATAACTTATAAGTTATACATAGGGGCTGCATGAAAAACGCGACATTGCGCCAGCTCAAGGTTTTCGAGGCGGTTGCCCGACATTTGAGCTTTTCGAGGGCTGCCGAGGAGTTGCACCTGTCGCAGCCCGCCGTGTCGATACAGGTCAAGAAGCTGGAAGACCATGCCGGTCTTCCGTTGTTCGAGCAACTCGGCAAAAAAATTCATCTCACCCCGGCGGGCGTGGAGATGCTGCACTCGAGCCGCATCATCATCCAGCAGTTCAAGGAAGCCGAGGAGGCCATGGCGCAGTTCAAGGGAGTCGCTGGCGGCAGGCTGAACGTGGCCGTGATCAGCGCGGGAGACTATTTTTTACCGCGTTTGCTGGTCGAGTTCGCGCGGCGCCACTCCGGGGTCACACTCGATTTCGGTGTTTGCAACCGCGAAGAGTTGCTGAGCCAGCTCGGTGACAACCTGACCGATCTGGCCATCATGGTGCGCCCACCGCTGGGCCTGGACACCGTCAGTGAAGCCTTTGCGCCCCACCCCTATGTGGTGGTGGCGGCGCCCGACCATCCGCTGGCCAGCAAAAAGCGAATCACACTGTCGCGCCTGGCGCGTGAGCCTTTTGTGGTCCGGGAAAAGGGCTCCGACACCTGGAACTCCATGGAGGAGGGTTTTGGCGCGCACCTGGCCGATCTGAACATCGCGATGGAGATCAAAAGCACGGAGACCATCAAACAGGCCGTGATGGCGGGTATGGGTGTGAGCTTTTTGTCGGCCCACACCATCAGCCGCGAGTTGCAGGTCGGCAGCCTCAGCGTGCTGGATG
Source organism: Pseudomonadota bacterium (assembly GCA_040385775.1). Classification (GTDB taxonomy): domain Bacteria; phylum Pseudomonadota; class Gammaproteobacteria; order Burkholderiales; family Burkholderiaceae_C; genus Polaromonas. The sequence continues at coordinate 7,253 of JAZKGR010000099.1, read as the reverse complement.
TGCAGGGCTTTCCACTGATGCTTCACTGGTATGTGGTGCACCGGCGCAACAAACGTCTGACACCGGTCGCTCAGGCCTTCAAGACTTTCCTGATGAGTGATGGCGGCGCGCTGATCGAGCAGACCATCGGCTACCGCCCCAAGCCGGCGCCGGGCCGGCTCAAGAAGTAAGCCGGCTCAAGCCGCCGGACTGAAGAGCTTGCGCTCGCGCGCGAAGTCCGCCGCATTCATTTTTGCGCCGCCCTCGGGCTTCAGTTTGAGCACCTCGATCTGGCCGCCGTGCGCATTGATCAGCAGCCCGGATGGCGTCAGGCCTGCGATTTCGCCCGGCTTACCGCGCACCCCGGCGAAGCTGTGCACCGGGTGTTTGCGGCAATCGTAAAGCCAGACGCGGCTGTCGCCGAGCACGGTCCAGGCGCCGGGCGCCGGGTTGCAGGCGCGGATCAGGTTGTAGACCTGATCGACATGGTTGGCCCAGTTGATGCGTGACTCTTCCTCGTGGAACCAGCCCTCGTAGCTGGCTGTCGATTCGTCTTGAACCTGCTCCTGGTGCTGCCCCGAGATGACCAGATCAGCGGCTTCAAGCAGGGCCGCCACGCCCATGGGAAACAGCTTGTTGAAGTACAGCTCGCCCAGGGTTTCGTCGGGTCCGATGGCACAGGATTTCTGCAGGACCAGCGGTCCCTCGTCCAGTCCGTCGGTCGGCCGGAAGATGCTGATGCCGGTCTGGGTCTCGCCCAGCGCAATCGGCCAGCTGATCGACGACGGCCCGCGGTGCCGGGGCAGCAGCGAGGGATGAAACTGGATGGTGCCGCAGCGCGGGATGTTGACAAAGGTCTGCGGCGCAAACTGCACCACATAGGCCATCACGCCGATGTCGGCGTTGAGGTCGCGCATGGCCTGCTCGGCGTAGCTGCTTTTGAGGCTGCTGAACTGGAACACCGGCAGGTGCAGGGCCTGCGCGGCCACGCGCAGGGCATCGGGCTTGGCGCCGGCTTTTTCAGGGACGCAGAAGACGCCGACCACTTCGTCGCCGCGTGCCAGAAAGGCTTCGAGCGTGGCTTTGCCGAATTCCTGCTGGCCGATGAATGCAATTTTCATGGGGGGTCGCCGGTGAGGCGGCTCTGTTTAGCGAAACAGGAAGTATGCCGCGAGAACATAGAGCACCACGGCGAACACTTTTTTGAGTGGCCGGATGTCCATTCGGTGTGCGGTGCGCGCGCCCAGCGGGGCGGTGCACATGCTGGCCAGCGAGATGACGAGCAGGCCGGGCAGGTAGAGGTAGCCGATGGAGCCGGGCGGCATCTCGGGCATGCCCTGACCGGCCCAGATATACCCGAGCGTGCCCGCCAGCGCGATCGGGAAACCCAGCGCCGCCGATGTGCCGACAGCGTCGTGGATCTTCACGTTGCACCAGGTCATGAAAGGCACCGAAACAAAAGCGCCGCCGGCGCCAACCAGCGAGGACAACATGCCGATCACCCCGCCCATGCCGAAGGTGCCGAGGCGGCCCGGGAGAGTGCGGCTGGGTTTGGGTTTGCGGTCCAGAAACATCTGCGTCGCGGAAAACGCCACGAACACCGCGAACAGGACGCTGAGCACCTTGCCCGGCAGGGCCACGGCGAGCTGTGCGCCGACCAGCGCACCCAGCAGGATGCCGGGCGCGAGCAAGCGGACGATGGGCCACAACACGGCGCCGCGCCGGTGGTGCGCACGCACCGATGACATCGAGGTAAAGCAGATTGTTGCCAGTGAGGTAGCCACCGCCATCTTCACGGTGTAGTCCGCCGGGTAACCCTTGGCCGTCAGGATGAAGGTCATGAAGGGCACCATCAACATGCCGCCGCCTATGCCCAGCAGGCCAGCCAGGAAACCGGTGACGCTGCCCAGCAGCAGGAGTTCGGCAATCAGTAGCGGTTCAAGAAACATTCGGGCCCGGGCCGGGCCCGAAAAGAGATCAAAAAAAGGTGTCTGCAAGTGCCACCGGACCGTCATCCTGAACCGGGGTTCAGGTGGGCGAGGGCAGTCAGGCTTCGGGTTCGTCTAACGCGAGACGATCACGCCTGCCTGACAATTTACCAAGCCCGTGCTCGTGGAGCATTGGTTCAAGGAAATATAAAGCCCGGTGCGCACCGCAGACGATCTCATTGTAGGCGCATGCGGCTGACAGCGCAGCCGCTCAGGGGATATCTGGCGCCACACCGCGCGCCGGGAAAAGTACGTTTCAGAGCAGGCGGCCGTCCACGCCCAAGGCGCTGTCCAGTCGCTGCAGCAATGCCGCCAGTTGCGGCTGCGCTGCGGCGTCCTGCGGACTTGCCGGGGCATCCGATTTGGCGGTGGCAACTGCGGCTGCTGGCGCGGCGCTGCGCGAGACTTTCAGGGCGTTGGCCTCGAGTTCGGACAATTCGAAAGCCAGGTTCAGCGCGGCCAGCACGGCGATGCGGTCGCGTGCCTTGATTTTTCCGGCGTCGCGGATCTTGCACATCGCGGCGTCGACTTTTTCCACCGCGTCGAGCAGGCGGGCATCGCCGCCTTCCGGGCAGCCGAGCAGGTAGCTCTGGCCCATGATCTGTACATCAAGTTGCTTCATGAGTCCGATCCGGCAGTGGTTCTGGCGCCAGCCGCGCCCAGGGACAGCGACGATGAAGAGTCGGGCAGCCGCTCAAGCAGTGCATCAACGCGCGCACGGGCGGCACTCAGGCGGGAGCGCAGCGAGTCGCGCTCTTGCGTGAGCACATGCACTTGCTCGCTGAGCAGGGTATTGGTGCGCTGCAATTCCTCGTAGCGCAGCAGGAGCCGCTCGACACGTTCGGCGATCTGGTCGATGTGGGTTTGGTTCGACATGGCCCTGTGATTGTAGGGTTTGCAAGGTTTTGGGGCGTAGAATCTCGCCTGTTGGTGCCCGCGGTGTGGTTCACACGCCGCAGTTCAACGGGAAGCAGGAGGAGGTTGTTGCCATGCGCTCAGGGTTCGCCCGGGTTGCAAGCGCTGCGACTTCTAACCTGCGCTGCCCCCGCAACGGTAAAACGGACGAATGTTTCTCCCTGAGTCAGCTTCAGGGTGCATTCAGCCCTCATCACAGCCACTGAGCGTTTGAACATGCGCTTGGGAAGGCGATGAGGACAGTTCCGTCAGCCCGGATACCGGCCAACAAGGTGGTTGCACGTCCGCAAGGGCTGCAGCCGTAACGCTCAATGCACTGGCGGGGAAGCCGGTGAGGGCCTTTTTGTTGAATGTCTCCCTTCATGAAAACCCGTGTTTTTTATGCGCGCACTGCCGCGTTTTCGCTGGCGCTGGCCGCTGCCTTTCCTGCCCTTTCCCAGTCCCTTTCCCGCTCAGACGCCCAACTTGCGGAAACAGTGGTGACCGCTACCCGCACCGAATCGCGCGCGGGCAGCGTGATCGCAGATGTGACCGTGATCAGCCGGGAGGATATAGAGCGGGGCACCGGCCGCACCCTCAGCGAGGTGATTGCCCGCCAGGCCGGCGTGCAGACTTCTTCCAACGGCGGGCTGGGCAAAACGTCCAGCCTGTTCATCCGTGGCACCGAGAACCGCCATGTGCTGTTCCTGATCGACGGCGTGCGCTACACCTCGGCGACCGCCGGCACGCCGCCGCTGGACAATATTCCGCTCGAGAGCATTGAGCGCATCGAAGTGCTCAAGGGCCCCGCGTCGGCGCTTTACGGCAGCGATGCGGTTGGCGGCGTTGTGCAGATCTTCACCCGCCGCGGCGCGCAGGGCTTCAACCCTTACGCCAGCGTGACTCTGGGCAGCGAGTCGCGGCGCGAAGCCGCGGCGGGCCTGCGCGGCGGCAGCGGCGAGGTGTCGTATGCGCTGGGCGTGCAGACGCTGCGCGAGAAGGGATTTTCTTCCACCAATCCGGCCGTCGGCGCCAGCTTTAACCGCGACCGCGACGGGTTTTCGCAGGAAAGTATCAACGGCTCGCTTGACTGGCGTTTTGCGACCGGCTGGAAAGCCGATGCGAGCCTGTTGCACTCGGATGGGGTGAACCACTACGACAGCGGCGCCGGTGGGTTCGATACCCGCGCCGATGTCCGCAGCAAGATCTACAGCGCGGGTGTCGAAGGCCGGCTGCTGAGCGCCTGGAAGTCCCGTATTGCCTTCAGCCGCGCCGACGACTTGTCCACCAACTTCACGGGCGCTCCCGCCACGGCTTTCAATACGCAGCAGGACCAGACGAGCTGGCTCAATGAGATTGATACACCGGCAGGCAAGGTGCTTGCGGGTCTGGAACGCGTCGAGCAGCGCGTCAGTGGCACCACGACCTACACCGTGAGCCGCCGCATCACCGATTCGGTGTTCGCCGGCCTGAACGGCGAGGCCGGCCGCCACAGCTGGCAGGCCAATCTGCGGCATGACGACGACTCGCAGTTCGGCGATGCCAACACCGGCCTGCTGGGCTACGGTTTCAAGCTCACCCCCAATCTGCGAGCGCATGCTTCCTACGGCACCTCCTTCAAGGCGCCTTCATTCAATACCCTGTACTTTCCCGGCTTTGGCAACCCGACAACGCAGCCTGAACGCGGACGCAGCGCCGAAATCGGCGCAAGCTACGTCTGGGGCGACCAGGAGTTCAAGGTGGTGCGGTTTGAGAACCGCATCCGTGGCTTCATCACCAGTCGCCCGGTCGTGATCAACATTCCGCAAGCCAGAATCGAAGGCTGGACCCTGTCCTGGAGTGGTCAAACCGGTCGATGGTCTTACCGCACGGCGCTGGACCTGCTGGATGCGCGCAATGTGCTCAACAATCTCAAGCTGCCGCGTCGCGCCGACGAGCAGCTGACCGCCGGTGTGGACTATGCCGTGGGCGCCTGGAAGCTGGGCGCTTCCGCACTGGCCGTGACGGAGCGGTTTGACGATACGGCCAACCGGGTGCGCCTGGGCGGCTTTGTCACCGCTGACATACATGCCGATTACGCAGTGGCCAAAGACTGGTCGGTTCAGGCCCGACTGAACAACGTGGGCGACAAGAGTTACCAGACCGCCAGCGGGTATAACCAGCAGGGCCGTGCAGCCTATGTGACGCTGCGCTGGCAACCCAAGTAAGCAAGGGCCCATGAGCGCATCCGCATCCTGTCCCGCCATCCTGATCGCCGCACCTGCTTCCGGCCAGGGCAAGACCACGGTCGCCTGCGCGCTGGCGCGTCTGCACACGCGTCAGGGCAGGCGCGTGCGGGTGTTCAAGTGTGGTCCGGATTTTCTCGACCCGTACTGGCTCAGCGTCGCCAGCGGCGCGCCTGTGCATCAACTCGATTTGTGGATGACCGGCGAAGCCGATTGCGCGCAGCGCCTGCACGCTGCGGCGCGCGAAGCCGACCTGATCATTGTTGAAGGTGTCATGGGCCTGTTCGACGGCCAGCCCAGTGCCGCCGATCTGGCGCAGCGATTTGGCCTGCCGCTGCTGACGGTGATCGACGCCGGCGCCATGGCCGGAACCTTCGGCGCGCTGGCCTGGGGCCTGCAGTCCTACCGCGACGGCCTGCGTTTTGCCGGCGTGCTGGCCAACCGCGTGGCCTCCGAGGGTCATGCGGCCATGCTGGCAGAGAGCCTGCGTGATCCGGCGCAATGGCAGGGCGCCTTGATGCGCAGCCCGGCCTTCACTCTGCCCGAGCGACATCTTGGCCTGGTGGTGTCCGATGAGGTTGAAGACGCCATGGAGCGCCTGGACGCCGCCGCCGATGCCCTTTCTTCAACCCGCCTGGGACAGATGGGTGGGGCTGAGCTGCAGGCGTGGGCCGTTGCTTTTGCGCCGCCGGGTCTTCCTTCTGTTGCATGTCCGGCTTTGTTGCAGGGCAGGACCATCGCAATTGGCCTTGATCAGGCATTCTGTTTTTTATATGCCGCTAACCTTGACTGCCTGCGTGAGCTTGGCGCGCAACTGGTGTTCTTTTCGCCCTTGGCTGATACCGGCCTGCCCCCCTGTGACGCGCTCTGGCTGCCCGGCGGTTATCCCGAATTACACGCTGAAACGCTGGCAGCAAACGGCGCCATGAAAACCGCCATCGCCAGCCATGTGCGCGCCGGCAAACCGGTCTGGGCCGAATGCGGCGGCATGATGGCGCTGTTTGATCAATTGACGACCGTGAACGGCAGCACGCACACGATGTGGGGCGTGTTGCCCGGCAGTGTCACCATGCAAAAGCGACTCGCTGCACTGGGCCCGCAGCAGATATCGGTGGCAGGCGGCACCCTGCGTGGACACGCCTTCCACTACTCCACCTGCGACACGCCGCTGGCGCCTGCCGCGCGCACCGAAGCCGCGCCCGGGCGCAAGCTGCGCGGCGAAGGCGAGGCGCTGTACGTGGCGGGGCCGGGTGGCAATGTCAAGGCCAGCTACTTTCACGCCTGGTTCATATCGAATCCGGCTGCGGCCGCGCAACTGTTCATGAAGGACACCGCATGACTGCTGCCACCGACTGGCGCGTACTGGCTTCGAGCGCTGGCTCGGCGGCCTATGGCCCGCAGCGCATCGTCTGCCTGACCGAGGAGCCGACCGAGTGGCTGTACCTGCTCGGTGAAGAACGGCGCATCGTTGGCATCTCGGGCTACACCGTGCGGCCGCCGCGTGCGCGTGAGGAAAAGCCCAAGGTCAGTGCCTTTCTGAATGCGAAGATCGACAAGATTGTCGAGCTACAGCCAGACTGTGTGATCGGCTTTTCCGACCTGCAGGCCGACATCGCGTCGCAGCTGGTTAAAAAAGGCATCCAGGTCACCATCTTCAACCAGCGCAGCGTCGCAGAAATTTTCTCGATGATGTACCAGCTTGCCGCCATGGTGGGCCAGGAGGCGAAGGGGCGGGCGCTGATCCAGGGCATGCAGCAACGCCTGCTTGAGATAGAGCGCGCTGCCAGCACGCTCAAGCGCCGGCCGCGTGTGTTTTTCGAGGAGTGGTATGACCCGCACATCAGCGCCATTGCGTGGGTCTCCGAACTCATAGGCATTGCCGGCGGCGACGACTGTTTCCCCGAACTGGCCTCGCAGGCCATGGGCAGGGACCGCATCATTGCCGACGGCGGTGAGATCGTCCGGCGCAACCCCGACATCATCTTCGGCTCCTGGTGCGGCCGCAAGTTTCGTCCCGACCATGTGCTAGGCCGTGCCGGCTGGGAGGCGGTCCACGCCGTCAAAAACAGACAACTGTTCGAGATCAAGTCGGCAGAAATTCTGCAGCCGGGGCCCGCAGCCTTGACCGATGGCGTCGAACAAATTCACCGCATCATCATGGACTGGA
>JAZKGR010000098.1:0-10820 GCA_040385775.1 Pseudomonadota bacterium | reverse complement strand
AGGGCACGCAAATCAAGGTGATTGGCGTGGGTGGCGGCGGCGGCAACGCGGTCGAACACATGATTGAGCGCAACGTGCAGGGTGTGGAGTTCATCTGCGCCAACACCGATGCCCAGGCGCTGGGCCGGGGCAGCGCGCACAAGCAGATCCAGCTGGGAGGCAGCGGTCTGGGCGCGGGCAGCAAGCCGGAGAAGGGCCGTGACGCCGCCGAGATGGCGGTGGAAGACATCCGTGAGGCGATTGCCGGCGCGCACATGCTGTTCATCACGGCCGGCATGGGCGGCGGCACGGGCACCGGCGCCGCGCCGGTGATCGCGCGTATCGCCAAGGAAATGGGCATCCTGACCGTCGGTGTGGTGACCAAGCCTTTCGAGTTCGAAGGTGGTCGCCGCATGACCAACGCCGACCTCGGCCTGGCCGAACTCGAAGCCAATGTCGATTCGCTGATCGTGGTGCTCAACGAAAAGCTGCTTGAGGTGCTCGGCGACGATGTGACGCAGGACGAGGCCTTTGCGCATGCCAACGACGTGCTGAAAAACGCCGTCGGCGGCATCGCCGAGATCATCAATGTCCCTGGCCATGTCAACGTCGACTTCGAGGACGTGCGCACGGTGATGGGCGAGCCCGGCAAGGCCATGATGGGCACGGCCCGTGCCAACGGCCCGGACCGCGCGCGCATCGCTGCCGAGCAGGCGGTCGCCTGCCCGCTGCTCGAAGGCATCGACCTGTCCGGAGCCAAAGGCGTGCTGGTGCTGATCAGCGCCGCCAAGGGTTCGCTCAAGCTCAACGAGTCCAAGCTCGCGATGAACACCATCCGGGCCTATGCCTCGCCCGATGCGCATGTGATCTACGGCACGGCCTACGACGACGAACTCGGCGACGACATCCGCGTCACCGTGGTTGCTACCGGCCTGAGCCGCCAGGGCGCACGCCGCACGGCGCCGCCGCTGCAGGTGCTGCGCACCGGCACCGACAACATGCCGGTGCTCAACATGGCGGTGGGCGGCGGATCGGTCAACAGCGCCCATCCGGGCGGCAGCATGGGTTCGGCCCAGCCGGACTACGGCAACATGGCGGTGCCCAGCGTCTGGCGCACCAACCGCACGCAGGCCGCGGCCAAGGTCGATGCGCTGGCGTCCGGCGGCATGGACGACTTCGAGATCCCGGCTTTCCTGCGCAAACAGGCCGACTGAGGCTTTGATGGAGTAAAAACGGGGTGGGCTGCACGGGAGCCCACCCTTTTTTATGCCTGAAAGTACCCGTGCCTGCCGGGAGACCTGATGAAAACGCCATGGATGTATGCAGCCCTGCTGGCGGGTTTTACCGCAGCGCAGGCACACGCCCAGACCGCGCGGCCGGAGCAGGCCGAAAAAGTCAGCTGGCCCAGCATGCTGTGCACGCCGACGGCCTGCAACCGGCTGGCCGCCCAGGGCCTGTTGTTTGCACCGCCCGGCGCGAAAAAGGTCGTGCTGATCTCGCACGGGTCCCAGGGCATCGACAGCCGCATGTTCGACTATGTGGACAGCCTGCAGAAAGAAGGCTTTGCGGCGCTGGTGATTGACCACTGGAAGCCGCGCGGCATAGGCGTGACGCACGACGACTACCTGGCGGCTTCGGCCCGAGGTGGCAACGAGCTCAACATGGTCTCGGACAGCCTGACCGCCGCAGACTGGTTGCGCAGCAAAGGGTATGAAAAAGTGGGCAGCATCGGTGAATCCCAGGGCTCGTCGGCGGCCATCGTGCTGCAGCAAAAATGGGCGCATGTGCTGATCGAGCGCAACATCCGGCGCCTCTACGGCAGCGACTTTCGGACTCGGCCGCTGGACGCGGTGGTGGGTTTGTACGGTTACTGCGGCTTCCGGCATGCCGTACGCGATGCCTACTTCCCCACGCCTTTTCTTTTCATCACCGGCGAGGTCGATGACGAAACGCCCAGCAAGTATTGCGAGCGTTACGTCCCCTGGATGAACGAGCGCGGCGGCAATGCAAAAATCATCGTGATCCCCGGGGAAGGGCACAGCTTCGATGCGCCCTACAAACGCCATCGCAATGTGTTCGGGCCGCATTATGCGAAATGCGACATCCTGATGGATGAAACCGGGGTGACCGAGCTCAACAGCGGCGAGAAAATTCCGGGCGCCACCAACATCAACCCGATGCTGGCCAAATGTGTCAGCAAGATTTACCACAGCGGCCACTGGAAAGACCGCTTTATCGCCGTCCCGCACTGGACAGGGTTTTTCAGGCAGCACCTGTAGCCGGCGGGTGTGACGCTTTAAAATAGGCCCATGCTCCAGCAACGCACCCTCAAATCCCTGACCAAGGCGGTCGGTGTGGGCCTGCACAGCGGGCAGCGTGTCGAGTTGACCTTGCGGCCTGCCGCGACCGACACCGGCATCGTGTTCCGGCGCGTCGATTTGCCGCAGCCGGTGGACATCCTGATCTCGGCCGAAGCGGTGACCGACACGCGCCTGGCGTCCACCATCTCCAGCGGCAGCGCCAAGGTGCACACGGTCGAGCACCTGATGTCGGCCTGCGCCGGCCTGGGCATCGACAACCTCTATGTCGACATCACGGCCGAGGAAGTGCCCATTCTCGACGGCTCGGCCTCCTCGTTTGTGTTTTTGCTGCAGTCGGCCGGCATTGAACTGCAGTCTGCCCCGAAACGATTCATCCGTGTGCTCAAGCCGGTCGAAGTGCGTGAAGGGCAGGGCGCGACCGAGAAATGGGCACGCCTGTCACCCTACAACGGCTACAAGCTGGGCTTCGAAATCGACTTTGACCATCCGGCGGTGGACTCTACCGGCCAGCGCGTCGAGTTTGATCTGGGCACCGGCTCCTACACCCGCGACATCGCGCGCGCGCGCACCTTCGGCTTCACCAAGGACGTCGAGATGATGCGCGCCAACGGTCTGGCGCTGGGTGGCGGGCTGGACAACGCCATCGTGATGGACGACTACCGGGTGCTCAACACCGACGGCTTGCGTTACAACGACGAGTTCGTCAAACACAAGATCCTTGACGCCATGGGCGACCTTTACCTGCTCGGCAAGCCGCTGCTGGCCGCTTACAGCGCTTTCCGGTCCGGACATGCGCTGAACAACAAGCTGCTGCGCGAATTGCTGTCACATGCCGATGCGTATGAGCTGGTGACGTTTGAGGACGAGAAGAAGGCCCCTCAGGGTTTTGCGCAGCTGGCGCGGGCCTGGTAGCCGCATGGCTGTTTTTCGCATCCTTATTGTTTTGCTGCTGGTGGCCGCCGGCATTTCCTTTGCGCTGTTTGCAATCACATCCAACGTCCGTTACAAACGCACAGGCCTCCGGCTGCTTGGCGGCACCCTGGTCGCCGCCTTTGTTTTTTTCGCCATCCTGATCGCCGACGAGCTGCTCTGGGGCTAGGCGTCCAGTGCGGCGCTCGCTCAGTGGTGCCGGCCGTCCTTGAACGAGGCGGTCGATGTCCGGCCCAGGGTGGTGGCGCGGGCCAGAATGGCAGCCGAGCCGCCTACATGCGCATGGGTGATCGCCAAGGCCAGCGCATCGGCGGCGTCTTTGCCCGGCAATCCTGGCAGCTTCAACAGGCGTTTGACCATCTCCTGCACCTCGGGCTTGCCGGCCTTGCCATAACCCGCCACCGCTTTTTTCATCTGCAGCGGCGTGTATTCGGCCACCTCGATGTTGCAGCTGACCAGCGCCGTCACGCAGGCGCCGCGCGCCTGGCCCAGCATCAGTGTGGCCTGTGGGTTCACATTGACAAACACGATCTCGCAGGCCGAGCTGTCCGGGTTGTAGCGCGCCGTGATCTCGCAGATGCCATCGAACAGCACCTTGAGCCGTGCCGGCAGGTTGCCCCGGTCCAGGTGGGTGGTCTTGATGGTGCCGCTGGCCACATAAGTCAACGCGTGGCCATCCACATCAATCACGCCGAAGCCGGTGATCTGCAGGCCGGGGTCAATGCCGAGAATCCTCATGCCGGGATACCTTGAGCACTCTGCTTTTGATAGCAAACTATCAATAGGGGACGAGGGCTAGAGGCCAAAATACCACCGAACCGAGTGGAAAAACACGGGCGCGGCAAAACACAGGGCATCGACCCGGTCCAAGAGGCCGCTGGCGCCGGTGACCGACTTGCCCTCCGTGCCCCAGTTGGTGATGCCGCGGTCGCGTTTGAGCGCTTTCATCACGAGATGGCCGAGCGATCCCGCGACGCAGGCAATCAGTGCCATGGCAACGGCTTGCGCCGGCTTGAAGGGCGTCAGGCCAGACATCAACCCGCCGACAAAACCGCCGACTGCCAGTCCGATCAGCCAGCTGGGCCAGTTGAAGCTCTGGCTGACCTGCGGCGCGGTCGGCGCGCGCGGCCACTTGCGATTGGCCAGATGCTGCACCAGCATGCCGGTCTGCACCACAAACACCAGGAAGAAAACCAGGAAGGCGTTTTTGCCGCTGTAGTTGGGAAAACCCAGCAGCAACAGCGCCGGCACATGGCTGATGCCGAAAACGCAGACCATGATGCCCCACTGCAGCTTGGCATTGCGCTCGAGGAAACGCTGCGGGTCGTTGGCCAGCGCACTGACCACTGGAATCGCCAGGAACACATAAACCGGGATGAACACCGTCACCAGGTCGAAGCGTTTGGTGATCACCAGCCAGAACTGCACCGGCAACACCACAAAAAACGCCAGCACCAGGCTGCGGTGGTCGCCATGGCGGGTCGGCGAGAGCGTGATGAATTCGCGCAGCGCAAAAAAGGCCACGATGGCAAACAGCAGGGTCGCCACGGTTTCGCCGGAGGCCCAGGCCAGCCAGAACACGGTGCACATCAGCCAGGAGGTGTTGAGCAGGCTGGTCAGCTCCTTGATGTCCTGTGTGCGGATTTCGTTCTCGCCGTCGTCGCGCAGCGAGATCACCAGCGCCCAGATGCTGGCGGCAATCAGCAGGCCGAACACCATCACGAACAGCAGGCCGACCTGCTGCGAGGGCGTGAGGTTGCGCAGAAAGCTGCTCATCAGGTGTCCCTCAGCGCCAGCACCGCCTGGCGCGCACGCGCCAGGAAGCTGCCACGCTCTTCGCCACGCTCCAGCACCAGCGGCGCGCCAAAGGTCACCGAACACAGGATGGGCACGGGCACCACTTCACCCTTGGGCATCACCCGCTGCACGTTGTTGATCCAGGCCGGCACCAGCACCACGTTGGGAAACTTCTGCGCGAGGTTGTACAAGCCGGACTTGAAGGGCTGCGGTTCTTCCTGGTTGCCGCGTGTACCTTCCGGGAACAGGATGATGGAGTCGCCGCTTTCCAGCGCATCCATCAGCGGCTCCAGCGGGTCCTGGTCGGTGGTTTTGGTGCGGTCCACATAAATGGCGTTGAACACCGCCGTGGTGATCCACTGCTTGAATGGCGTTTTGGTCCAGTAGTCCTTGGCGGCAATCGGCCGCGTGATGCTGCGCAGCTCGCTGGGCAGGGCGGCCCACATCAGCACCAGGTCGGCGTGGCTCTGGTGGTTGGCAAAATAAATGCGCTGCTCGGCCTTGGGCGGGCAGCCTTGCCAGCGCGCCTGCGCGCCGGTCAGCGCGCGGATCAGGCCCAGCAAAAACAGGCTCATGAGTTTTGCACGTATGTTCATGGCACCTCCACGCCGCCCATGCGCGCCGCAATGGTGGAGGCGCGCGAAGCCAGGTAGCCGGAACCGGGCCGGGTTTCAAAATACTTGGGACGCGGCAGCATCACCGCCAGCCGTGCGGCTTCGTAGGCGCTGAGTTTTGCCGCTGGCTTGCGGAAGTAATGCTGCGCCGCGGCTTCTGCACCGAACACGCCCTCGCCCCATTCGACATTGTTGAGGTAAATCTCCAGGATGCGTTGTTTGCTCAGCAGCGCTTCAAGCATCAAGGTGAGCACCAGCTCCTGGCCTTTGCGCATCAGCGTGCGCTCCCCTGACAGGAACAGGTTTTTGGCGAGTTGCTGAGTGATGGTGGAGCCACCGACAATTTTCGGCGGCTTCGCTGCGGCCTTGCCGCCGCCGGCCGGCGCCGCCTTGCTGCCAAGCCGGCTTGCAGCTTTTTCGGCGCGCTGCTCGGCCTGGGTATTTTTCTCCCAGGCCTTTTCCAGCGCTTCCAGGTCCACACCTTCGTGTTCGATAAACGTGGCGTCTTCGGAAACGATCACCGCACGTTTGAGGTTGTCGGACAGCTCTGCATACGGCACCCATTGCTGGCGCCATTTCAGGCTGCCTTTTTCGGTCACCACCCGGTAGATCTCGGAGCGCTGGAAGGCTGTGGACTGCGGGTCCAGCATGGCCATCATTGCAATGCGGCCGACAAAATAAAGCTGCACCGCCAGGCCGGCGATCAGCACCAGCAGCAACCAGCGCAGCAGGGCTTTCATGCCAATGCCTCGCGCATTTCCTGCAGCACCTGCGCCGAGGGCGGCCGCACACCGCGCCAGAAGGCAAAGGACTCGGCGGCCTGCTCAACCAGCATGCCCAGGCCGTCGCGCGGCAGGGCGCCGTGGGCCCGTGCCCAGTCGGCAAAACCTTTTGCGGCCGGGCCATACATCATGTCGTAGGCCAGCGCGCCGGGCTTGAGTACGCTGGCATGGACCGGCACCGTGCCGTCGCCCAGGCTGCTGGCGGTGGCGTTCACGATCACATCAAAAGTGGCCTCCAGCCCTTGCTGCTCCTGCGCGAGCAGCTCTGTTTTTTGTAGCAGAACGCGCAGCGACGGATGGCCGGCATGGCGCGCCACCAGGTTCAGCGCTTTGGCATGGGTGCGGTTGGTGACCACAAGCCGGCGGGGCCCGGCCGCCAGCAGCGGACCCAACACACCGGCCGCTGCGCCGCCGGCGCCCAGCAAGAGGATGTCACGTCCGGCAAGGCTGATGCCGGCGTTGACCTGGATGTCGTTGACCAGGCCGATGCCGTCGGTGTTGTCGGCCGCTATCTGTCCACCGTCACCCAACTTCAGCGTGTTGGCGGCCTGGGCCAGCGTCGCGCGTTCACTGGCGGTGCCAGCCAGGCCGAAAGCCTCGAACTTGAAGGGCACGGTCACATTGCAGCCACGGCCGCCGCCGGCGATCCAGGCCTGCAAGGTGGCGGCGAAGCCATCCAGCGGCGCGAGCTGCCGGGTGTAGTCCAGAAGCTCGCCGGTGAGCTCGGCAAAACGCGCATGGATGGCTGGCGACTTGCTGTGTGCAACCGGGTTGCCGAGAACGCAGTAGTGATCCATAAATAGTCTGAGCAGGCCCTAGCGCTCGAGTTGTTTGGTTTCAAGCGTTTCGTCGCGCGTGAACTTGAAGCGCGAGACCACCACGATCTGGTCGGCCTTGCGGCGCATGGCATCGCTGAAGGCGCCGAAGGGACCGGTGCTGCGCGCGATGCTCTGGGCACGCCGGTCCAGCGTCAGGCTGCCCGAAGTTTCGGCCACCTCGGTGGACAGGACGCGGCCGTCGAAATTGATGGTCAGCACCATGGTCAGCTCACCGTAGAGCTTCTTGCCTGCCGCTTCCGGGAAGTTGACCGTGCCCTTTTCCTCGATCTTGCGGCGAAGCGTGTCGTAATAAACCGCGTACACCTCCTCACGCGTGGCCGGGCTGATGTAGCGCTTTTTGGGCCGAGCATTTTCTTCGTTGATGCGCCGCTCGATCTCGGCCAGGATCTTGATCAGCTGCTTGCGTTTTTCCTCGCGTTCAGCCTGCGCCGCGTCCCGGGCAGTCACCTTGGGATCCGGCGGCGGCATGGACGCGAGTTGATTTTTGATCTGTGCCAGCAGCAGGGTTTGCTGCTCCTGCATCGCGTCGACCTTGCGCTGCGCGTCCTCGCTGGCGTCGCCGAGTTCGGTCAGCGCCGAGGGCGGCAGCGGGCTGGTGGCGCGGCCCTTCTCAAGCTCGCCACCGCCGGCCAGCGAGGCCTGCGCAATCGCCTTGGCCACGTCCGGCCGTTCCTTCGATTTGGCATTGACCAGGATCACTTCCAGCGGCGTGTCCTGGAACACGCGGTTGAAACGTTCCGGATCGACAAAACGCACGGTCAGCAACACCGCGTGCAGGGCGACTGAAAAGCCCAGGGCGATGTGCAGGGTGCTGGGTGACTTCACAGGGAAGGATTATCGCGGGTGAAGCCTGCGCACACCATCGGTACAAGTGCGAACTGTGGTGAAAAAGGCCATCAGTCGTCAGGCACCTGCGGCAGGGGCGTTTTCAGCAGGCGTTTCGTTCAGATCGACGGCAATCGAGATCGGCCCGGCGGCGATCTCCGATTCGTTGTCTTCCTCGTCCACCTGTTCCGCTGCAGCTTCGTCCACGACCACGTCCAGGCGCTCGACCACCGTGCCGCTGATGTCCAGCGTGATTTCGTCGATCTCGCCGAGGCGGATGCGCAGCTTGGCGCCGCGCGGCAGGCCCTGCGCGCCCAGGGCCGGCAGCACCAGCGGCAGGTCATCAGCGCGCACCAAGTTGTCCTTGAAGGCCGTGGCGGTCAGCTCGGTGATGCCGTTTTGCTGCAGGTGCTTGAGCGTCCAGTAACGCTCGATACCGGCCTGAAAACCGTTGTAGGCGCTGTAGGCGCCGTCAAAACCCGAGATGATGGAAAACAGCTCCGCGTCCTTGGGCTTGAAGGGCGCGGCCAGCGCGGCGGTGCGGCCGTGCGTCACGCAGGCAATGATCTGCCACTGGTTGACCAGGTCGGTGTAGCGGCGCAGCGGCGAAGTTGCCCAGGCGTAACTCTTGACGCCGATGCCGGCGTGCGGCAAGGCCTTGGTGCCCATGCGCACCTTCACGCCCGGCGCCAGGCTGGCCTGGCTGCGGTAGATGCCGGGCACGCCGTGTTCGGCCAGCCACTCGCCCCAGCTGCTGTTTGCCAGGATCATCGCCTCGGCAACGATCAGGTCCAGCGGCGCGCCGCGTTTGCGGATGCTGATGCTGACTTTTTCGTGACCTTCGGGCTCCCGGCCCGTCGGGTTGTCCAGGCTGAAGTTGTAGTCGGGCCGGTTGAAATTTTCCGGTTTGCCGCGCACGATTTCGCGCTGGGCTTTCAGGTGGCGCGCGAGGCGATGCAGAAAGGACAGCTCGACCCCCCAGGCGATGCCCGGCGTGGATGTACCGGCTTCGGCGGCCTCAAAAAACGCCTCGTTGAAGACTTCATCGAGTTTGTCATGGCGCAGGTTGGCAGCAATCGGTACCTGCTCCAGCCGGGTGGCCGTGGCAGTGATGGCCAGCGTTGCTTCGTCCAGCGTGACATACAGCGACAAGGCCGGGCAGTTGCGCCCTTCCTGAAGGGTGTAGCTTTGCACCACCTCGTCGGGCAGCATGGTCAGCTTGTAGCCCGGCATGTAGACGGTGGACAGACGGGCGCGGCCCAAGAGGTCGATGGGACTGCCCGGCAAAACTGCCAGTCCGGGAGCGGCGATGTGGATGCCCAGCGTGACGGTCCCGCTGCCCAGGCCGCGCACCGACAGCGCATCGTCGATCTCGGTGGTGCTGGAGTCGTCGATGGAAAAGGCCTGCACATCGGCGGCCAGCGGCAACTCGTTCTTGACGGGCGGCGCCTGCACCGGGGGAAATGCCGTGCCTTTCGGAAAGTTCTCGAACAGGAAACGCTTCCAGTGGAACTGGTAGGGCGAGGCGATCGCGCCGGCTTGTTGCAGCAGGTCCAGCGGCGCCTTGTGGGCGGCGCGCGAGGCTTCGACCACGGCCTTGTATTCGGGGCTGTTCTTGTCGGGTTTGAACAGGATTTTGTAGAGCTGCTCGCGCACCGGCGCCGGGCAACTGCCCTGGGTCAGTTCTTCGGCCCAGGCGGTGATCTGCGCGACCACCTGTTTTTTCTTCTCGATGGCCAGCAAGGCCTGCTGCAGGATCTCGGCCGGCGCTTTCCTGAAACGGCCTTTGCCGGCGCGACGGAAATAATGCGGCGCCTCGAAGAGCCGGAACAGGGCGGCGGCCTGCTGCCCGGTGGTTGCAGGTTTGGACGGGTCGGCGCTGAAATAGTCGCGCGCCAGGTCGGCGAAACTGAATTCCTCCTCGCTGGCGAACTCCCAGGCCAGATCCAGATCAATCTCTTCGCTGATTTTTTGACCGGCGGCGACCAGCTCGGCCGGCGCGGGTTTTTCAAACTTCAGCAGCGCGTTGGCGGCCTTGAGCTTGACCCGTTTGCCGGAGTCCAGCTCGACCTGCAGCGAGCTGTCGGCCTCGGACAAAATACGGCCGGCCAGAAACTTGCCGGCTTCTTCAAACAATACAAACAAAACGACATCCTTTGGTAACTCTGGCACGGCAAATCGAACATCTCGCTACGTCCGGGCTGCGGTATTGACTAGTGTAATCAGCCGGCCTGCGCGCGGCCTCAAGCCAGGTCCAGGAAGTCCATGACCTCCGGCAGGTGGCGCTCGAAGTCGCTGATGGCGTGGTCGCCGCCTTCGAGCAGCCGGATACGCGCACCGGGATAACGGCCGGTCATTTCGCGCCAGTCCAGCACCTCATCGCCCTTGGCGACCACCGCGAAGTAGTTTTCCGGATGGGCCACCGGTCCATGGGTGAGGGCGTGCAACTCGTCGATAAACCGCGGCTCGAAGAAAAAGCGCTCATTCGGGTCGTTCCAGGCGGTCTGCTCGCCGATGTATTTCGCCAGGTCGCGTGCCGGGTTCACTGCCGGGTTGAGCAGCACCGCCTTGCAGCCGCAAGTCTCGGCCACATGTGTGGCGTAAAAGCCGCCCAGCGACGAACCGACCACCGCCATAGCCCCCTGCGGCCAGCCCGCGATGCCATCGGCAAGCATTGACATCGCTTCGCGCGGCGAAGGCGGCAGTTGCGGGCACCACCAGGTGACATCCGGA